>NZ_BAVR01000023.1 GCF_000521465.1 Acetivibrio straminisolvens JCM 21531 | reverse complement strand
CAAATTAATAATTATTATTGTAACTATATCTTATACATTATCGACACGCGGATATTTATTTAAAAATGCTTTATTTGCATCCAGTATTATTTCAAAATATTCCCAATACGAATCGCTAAATACTTTTAAATTTTCAATAAATATATCATAATATCCACTATCTCGCTGAAACTCTAATAATAATTGCTTCATTCGAGTTTATGTATTCTAAATATTTCTCAATAGCTTCTTTGTTTTCTTCTATATACATATCTATATTATTTACCGAATCTATTATGGCTGAATTAACTCCCTGCATATTTACTTCTTCATGGAATTTGAAGGTAGTAGTCGGCAATAGTTTTGGTAAGCGTTCGGCAAAAAAAGATATCGAGAATTGAAAGAGGTTGTAACGGAATCACTGAAACATCTAAAGGTCTGATAATAGATATTGTAAATAAAGTGATTACCCGGAATGTCAACAGATTATTGATGCTTGATGGCGCAAAAGCAGTGAGGAAGATTTTCGGAAATAGAGAGGAACTACTAAGATGTCAACTGCATAAAGAGCACACTTTCAGAAGGTTATTCGCCTGAATCTGTTTTCATTCATTTTATCCCGTTCATCAACCGTGTGATTTTGTAGGAAAAGAGAAAGAAGCAGAGTTTTATACTTATCCCCTACTCCCTCGTTTTTATAAAGTCTGAATTTAAAGTTCTGTTGTCGAAAAAATTAAAAATGGTATGAACATGAAAATAATACTCATACCATTTTTTGCCAAACCAGACTCACACTTAATTGTTATTTCCAACCATTCGGAATGTCATCATAGTTTGAAAGTTTTGTACAGTTTCTAAAGCAATACGAAAATCCTTCCACATTTGGACGCAGCCACAAAGCAGGTGCTACGCCTGTTAAGTTTTTGCACCCATAAAAACACCAAGAAAAGTCAGTAACATTGACATTGTTGTCAAACAGTCCTTCAGGAATTTCTGTTAAGCTACTACAATCTCTAAAACAACCGCTAAAGTCTGTTACGTTAACATTATTTGCAAACAGTCCTTCAGGGATTTCTGTTAAGCTACTACATCCTCTAAAACAATCATCAAAGTTTGCTATATTAATATTATTTGCAAATAATTCTTCTGGTATTTCTATTAAATTGACGCAATTACTAAAGCACCAATTAAAATTAGTTGCATTAATATTATTTGCAAATAGCCCTTCCGGTATTTCCGTTAAGCTGATACATCCACTAAAAGAACCGGAAAAGTTACTTACATTAATATTATTTGCAAACAGTCCTTCCGGTATTGCTGTTAAGCTGATACAATCATCAAAGCAACCTCCTAAGTTCGTTGCATTAATATTATTTGCAAACAATCCTTCCGGTATTGCTGTTAAACTACTGCATTCACTAAAACACGCAGCAAAATCTGTTGCATTAATATTATTTGCAAATAGCCCTCCTGGTATTTCCGTCAAGCTACTGCATCCATAAAAACAACCTCGAAAGCTTGTAGCATTAACATTATTCTCAAACAGTCCATCATAAATTTTTGCTAAGCTGGTGCAACCATAAAAGCACCAACTAAAGTCTGTTGCATTAACATTATCTTTAAACAATCCCTCAGGGATTTCTGTTAAGCTAGTACAACCATAAAAGCACCAACTAAAGTCTGTTGCATTAATATTATTTTTAAATAGGCCTTCAGGAATTTCTTTTAACTCAACGCAATCAGCAAAGCACCAATTAAAGTCTACTGCATTAACATTGTTTGAAAATAGTCCTTCAGGAACTTTTCTCAATTTACGGCACCCTCTAAAAAAAGCATCAAACTCAGTTTCTCCAATATCCGGTAAAGGCGTGAGCACTTCAATCACATTCGTATCATATGAAAATTTAATTGGCAGATAATCATATGAAAATTTAATTGGCAGATAATCATAGGAAAGAACTTTTACTGTATATATACCTTCTTTTTCATATTTATGAGATATTGGTGAAGATTCTGTTATCCTGCTTGTTGTGCCATCACCCCAGTCAACATCAATATAATATTTTTCCTGTTCTTTTGGCGTCCATAAAATAGGAAATACGTATGATTGTCCCTCATATACACTAATTTTGAACGCAAATACTCCTTCATGGGTTTCTGTAGGAGTTGGAGTAACTTCCACTGTCGGAGTCGGTTCTATTGTCGGCTGCATATCCTCAACCGGGAATTTGCTTATTTCCTTAAGTAAGTACCTTTTCAACAGGGAGAAATCTGTCGAGGTTACTTTACCGTCACCATTCAAGTCAGCCGGAGTAATATCATCAAGCGTTCTTTGTTTGAGCAATACTCTCTTCATTATCGTTAAATCGGTTGAGTTAATTGAGCCATCTGCATTCAAGTCACCGTACAGTGTAGCGGCACCGGCAGACATCATGCTAATAGCCATAGTTGCAGCGATCATTACCAGTAGTAATAGTAATCCTTTTTTTCTCATTTGTGCTTCCTCCTTTTTTTGGTTTTATTTTATCTTTGAGTTTATCACTCAAACCTTGATTTCTATTTGAATCATCTTCGAAAAGCAAACAACACGAAGATATATGCATAATAAAACCTTTTTCCAAAGTATATGACTTTTACACCAAAAGCAAATTTGCATATTTATTCGGCTTGAATATTATTTAGTCCTGAATATATGAATATATTGAATGCCCCAAATTTAACATTTCGCCATATATTAGTATATTTTTAATCTATAATGATTATAGTTAACTTTTCCATCATTGATATATTGTTATAAATATTACCATAGCAAAAGATATGCGTCAATATATCTTTGAATAAAAAGTATATTGACCCATTATAAAGGCTTTTTCCAGCTATTCCAGCCACTCTTTCTTTTTTATCTTAATATTTTCATCCTATCTACTATATTCTAAAAATGATTTTTAAAGCGCATCAATGTCAATTCATTGCGCTTTTAAACATAAAAAAGGTATGAACAGCGATAATACTGTCCATACCTCTTTTGGTTATTATCATAATTGTTACTTCCAATTATTTGGAATATCATTATTATTGTAATTCTCTAACGTCATTTCAATAGAGATTAATCTGTTAAGTTTATCACTCAAATCTATTAATTCCTATCAAACTGCCCTCCGGAATATTCCGGATACATCATTTTGCGAATTTGCGATTTTCTAATATCTGCAATATAAGCACGGCAATATGCAAAGCCATTACACAAACACCAATAATGCTCCCGGAGTTAAACAGTAGCCATGATAACAAATGAGATATTATACATATAATCAGCAAAATTTGCACTGCACTTCTCACATTTACTTTCTTCATCCCGGCCAAGAGCAATAAAAGAATAATAATTGACAAAAATGCAGTAATAATCGAAAACCAATTTCCGTATCCCCATGGCATCATACTAAAATACGAGAAATAACTCGTCACCCGCTCTGTCGGACTGGGTGCAAATGTCATAGAAACTCCAAACGGCAACGCCATTAAAATTATTGTAATCAGCATACAACATACAGATACAATTTTCCTCATCATTGCCTGTCTCCTTTACCTTTCTCAGTGCTTGGCTATAACCTTGTCCAAAACGCAATTTTTCTATCTTTGCAGAATAGCTGTTTTCCGAATCACCTTTTACATGTTTAAATTAGATTCCTGTTTCCACCTCAATAATCTCTTATAATAATTATAATATATTCCTATAATATTTGCAAATTACCTTCAAGCAATCGGCACCCACAGCTCATTTTTAATTTTATGTCCTAGCCCTGGATAACGTTCAATGCAAGAATTGCAATTTGAAGGGATATCAGCGGAAAATCCTTTAGCTGCACACCATTTTCTCTTACAGCATTACGAGTCACAGCATGCAGCTTTTTAAATGCCCTTGTAAAAGCATCAAATGAGTTATAACCATATTTCAATGCAATATTAATAATCTTTTTAAACTACTATTATACTCATAATAATCAGCTATCTTTTTAAAGCAATTGTCAATTTTCCATCTTCATATGAGATATGAAAAGAGGACTTTATACTATCTTTAAAAATACTGCCTGTTCTGAAAATTGAAAGCATAAATCCTATTAAAGCAGAATTTATTATTAGATCTGTTTTACCGTATGAAATGAAAGGTAACGATAATGCCGGCAATATCCCATACCCAAGGTTGAAAATAATATAAATGATCACTTGCAAATCAAAAGTAAGCATTACCGATAACGATACCAAAGTTCCCAAAACACTTTTTTGCTTAGCAACATGATACAATCCAAGAATAGAAAATGATATAAAAACAACTAATATCCCACCAAATGTAATCCAACCAAAATTGTACGTCAATGTAGCAAGAATATAGTCTGTGTTAAAAGCAGGTATCACGGGAACATTACTACCAAATTGAGCCGGTACGGTTCCCTTTCCCGCAAATTTAGAATTCGCCAACAAATCTCTTATAAGACAGTAAGCATAACCTGCTCCACTCCGGTCGGAATATGGATTGACTGCAATAAGCAATCTGTTTATTAAATCAGGATTTCGTATTATATGTATAACATCTGCAATAACAGTAATAACAGCAGGTATAAAAGCAAATAATAAACCTTTCTTTTTATCGATTCCAAACCATCCCTTTACAATAGATAAGCAAAGTATAACAAGTGCCGATATCGTAAACAAAGCAAAACCGGTAGACGACGGTACAAGTCGTAAGATAATTGCAAAGGGAATATAACCTATACCGCATAATATAATACCTGTATATCCCTTGTGCCGCAAAGCATAAACGAGCAATGAATATACAAGCGGTAATATTAAAGAAAGGTAGCTAAAACTTACAGACAATCTGCTAAACCAAATTCTGCCTCCAACCGGAGTACCTAACAAAAGGCCTAAAACTAAAGCTGCAAAAGTGACAAAATAGCATTCTTTAACGTATTTGCCCAAAAAAGAGAAGTTAATTAAATAACATATTAAAAATACAGAAAAAGCAATAATATAAGAAACAAGGCCCAATCCGGGCAAAGAGTATCCGGTAGAATCAATGAAGTAGTTTGAAATCATACCCGTCAACATCAACATGGCAGTAAAAGCAATCATTGCCCACTGAGGCTTCGGTCTATGAATTTTATCCAGCTCCCTTCCAATGGAAACTGCATCACCCATTTGCAATATTGCTTTCTGTGTTGCAGTTTTTTCATCTTCCCCCTGTGAAATATATGCGTCTCTTTGATCACAAAGATGATTTTCAATTTCTTCCGTAACAATATTATGAGCCTTTTTCCAGCGTATTTGATCACAAACAGTCTTACTATATTGCTTTATTTCATCAAATGGTTGCATAGCTTACCCCTCCATTCAGAATCTTGTTGACTGCAGAAGAAAAAGTAATCCACTCTTGATGTTTTTCCTTAAGATGTTTTTTGCCTTTAGAAGTAAGATGATAATACTTCCTTACCTTACCATTGCTTTCCTCTTTTTCATATGATTCAACAAAACCATTGTCCCTGAGATTGTGTAAAATAGGATAAAGTGTGCCTGCTTTTAAATTGAAAGTATCGTCAGATTTTTGAGCCAAGGTTTCAATCATTTGATACCCATACATATCTTTTTCTTCAAGGAGCTTCAAAATAAGTATTGTCGTACTGCCTGCCATCAGGCTCTTGTCAATAGACATATATAGACCTCCTATATATAGATAATCTACATATATTATATATGTAGATTATCTATATGTCAATAAAAATTATTAAAATTATTCAACCACTGATTTTCAGACGAATTTGTAAAAGTTTTGATTAATTAGCAAAAATATAAAAGATTTATTGCCGGATTTTATATTATATAAAAATAACCTTTCCTACTTTTACATCTTGAGATTACATAATACGACTAATTTAAAAGCGTAATTACCGATATTTCCGGCAGATTGAATACCCTAATTGCAAAATCACCGTTGCCCAATCCTCTGTTTACAATTAATGTCTTGCTATTAACTTAGTACTTACCAGTATCATATTTAGGGAAAAACTCTCTTTCAGGCGAAAGCAATCCGCCGATAAAAGATATTCTTATCATGCCTCCATGAATATGCCAAGACGGGGTCAAATCTGCTCCCCAATTAGAATAGCTATCAGCATAGAGTGGGTTATGAGTCAGTAAAATGTTATATGGACCGGTATCGAAACCGCCTAAAATGATCCGAATTTGCTCAGTGTCAAAAAACACGTTTTAAATCCTGTTCATGATTACCGACAAATATAATTGCAAAATTAATAAAGACTTCAAAATCATTATCTTTTGCATTAACCACGTCTCCCGCCATAACAATAATATCAGGATTTTCTCTTGTAATTTTCTTTACAAGTCTATTATTGTTATTTCCGAAGTTCTTATTTGTGCAAATCAGATAATTGCAATATTTTAAAGCCTTTAAAAGATGTCGGAATTTAAATCACAATATCATATCAATCATCGCCCATATATGGATGTACTATTAAGCTGTAATGAATCATATGTTTGTTTAATTTCATAGCCTCATCTATCTTTTCAATAAGAAGTTCAAGCTCTTTTGATTTATAGTGGTTATTTGCATCTATAATAATATCCTTAAATTTTTTAAGGGATTCCGGTGGAATAATCGTTACTCCACAATAAGCCAACCCCGCTGATGGCTGCGTCGAATCCAAGAAATAAGTATCCATAAAAGAAAAATCATACTTATATTTTCTAATTATTGGTCCTATATATCTGTCACTAACAGGAATACAATTGAAATCTTTAGGCTCATAATCACAATAGCATTTGCCCTCTTCAAAGAAATCTATTATTCCAAAATCATGATTATCTATCATTTCAAATTTATGCTTATCCAAAGTATCACGCTCCCATAAAATATATATGCATCCCCTTAAGAAAAAATAACTAAGTTGTACATTATTTTAGATCAATTCCGAAAAATTCTTTATAAAGTTAAACAAGCTAAATAGTATGTTCGTACAAATACTGCCCATACCATTTAGCTTGTGATTATTTTTTCTTTTTAATTATTATCTCCAGATACTTGGAATATCTTCATAGTCGGATAGTTTAGTGCAAATCAATTTAAGTAATTGAACTATCTGCGTTTAAACCCTAAGTGCATATCTTTTTTCTACATTTATTAGCCAAAATATACTTGTATCAAACCGACCCATATTCCGGCTTATTGTTGATTTTTCAGATATTCAATATACTCTTCCAAACAGAATCCCTTTGATTTTATAACTTCTGCATGTTCTTTCCCGACGTATCTGAAATGCCACGGTTCATATACGACCTTTGTTATCGATTGCTTGCCTTCAGGATACCTCAAAATAAACCCATATTTATGGGCATTCTCCATAAGCCATTTGAAAGCTTTCGTATTCTCAAACTCAAAATTTGCATAATTGAAATCCACAGCCAAGCCAATCTCGTGCTCGCTTGTCCCGGGTTTTGAAACTGAAGTAACTGCCAATTTCTCAGCTTCTTCTCTTGATTTTCCTGAATCCATATACTGCTTGACCTTATCATTATACAATCTTTCCTGGGCACTTCTGTCTCTATATCCCGACTGAACCCATATGACGCCCCTGGTTTCACGCCTGCAATCCTCAATAAGCTTTTTAAGGTCGCCTATGGCCCTTGAATCAAACGTTCGGAATTCATCCAAACTTGTTAGTTCAAAAGTATAATCATCGGGCACCGGATTATCCGCATTCACCAATATCAAACGCCAATCATCGATTTTCTTTGATTTTATATCTTCTTTTTCTTCTTCGCTGTCATCCTTTGCTTTTTTATCCGTGTAATCTTCATTCATGCCGTTAATGAGTGTATTGTCTGCATTAACGCTATTGTTATTCGCAGTATCGGCCTCATCCGTTGTACCTATCGCATAAGAGTTGACAAGCTTTTCTTCATCTTTACTCTTTCCTTTATTCTGAAAAAAAGCAACACTGCATACGGCAATTAACGCAAGCATGACCAATGTCCTAATTCGAGCATACCTCAACCTTTTTTTCTTTCTTGAAAAAATTTTTCTTTTGTACATTTTTCCCACCCTTACAACACCGTATAAAAATATATAAGCCTCTGAAATCCATATAATATAGAATTCTATCACTTATTTGTCGTTTTTGGAAGAAAAGTTTTATCTTTTTTTAAAAAATTTAGCGATTGAAACATATTTTTAATATCTTTTTAAAAAATATTAATAGAATAACATCAATATTATGAAAAATCCCTGTGCATATCCATGAAATCAGGTATTGCACAGGGATTACATATGTTTTTACAGCATTCTATTTAACTTTATAAACCGCCTCATCCGAGAAAGCAAGTCTTTGACGGGAGATAGGATCTATTACTTCTATCTTCCCTACAACTTCATAGCTTCCGCCGTCAAGATTCTTTAAGGATACATTCAAGCGAATTTTCTCGCTCGGCTTTGTAATCAGCGTATCCTCTATAATAACCTTTAGATACAACACACCTTTATTATCTACCAAATACTTGTAATTGTAACCTTCCAGTGGAGGCGTATTTCTATCGGTCAGGAGCTGAATATTGTTTACAACGGTCTCGGGATCAATAAAGCTTCCATCCTTTTTAATCTTTATGTTAAGCTCATAATCCTCGGTTCTAAGGTCACTATCCGGTTCTTCCGGTGCATTGATCGTCACATCAAAAGAAGCTTCGCTTCCGTTATTCCGTCTTCCTGAGAATACCGGCTCCTCAACCTTACATTGTTCAGTCTGTACAGTGTTTCTGCCATATCACGGGTATACTTCGCACCCGATTCACTCGCCTTCACTATAAAGTCATAACAGCGGAGATTTGATTTCTTGATGTTGAATTTATACGTTACCACTTCTGTCTGATTCGGTTCAAGTTCAATTTTCTTCGGATATCCGTTTTCATCTACGGCTTTAATCCATGGATGAGTCTGTTTATAATTTTTAAAGTCGCCGGTAGGCACCAAATTCCAGAGTTTGGTGTCATACTCGTAAGTAACATCATAAACCTGTTTCTTCGCTCCATTGTTTGTAAATGTAGCTTCCACAGAGAACTCACTGCCTCCGTCCCACTGGTTGGCAGTTGTCTCATCAAAGCTGACATCTATCTTTGACATCCATCCCAAAAGATTGTAGCAGAACTTGTAGTCCTCAACGGCTTTTCCGCCGCCGCGGTCTACAAACTTTGATATACCGCATCCGATATCGTTTGTAGTTATTACTATTCTTCCGTCAGGTGCATCCTCGTTATCTATATTTCTTACCGCCATGTTTGGTAGTATTTCACCGGTATCCGTATTCTCAATATTGAGAATTACAATATCCTCGGGCAGCAAATCGTCAAGATACCTGTTGTCATCGTTGAGCCATTCTTCACCGTCACCCAGCATTGATATTTCTGTGTTCTTGTTGTATATGCCCGGTGCAAATACACGGGATGTCTTTTCAGGATTGATTGTATAAATATTGTCAAACAGTGCGTGCATTTTTCCGTCTTTGTCCAAAACCGGAATCTGAGGATATTTGCGGTTGTGTCCCGGATGCAGGGATACGAACTTGACTTCTTCCGTAAATCCGTCCCCGGACTCAATTTCAAGTCCTTTGCAGTTTTCCCACCACAGTTGGCCTCCTGCTTTAAGGAATGCTTTAACCTTATCCTGGACATCCTTCGAATATGTTATTTTACCGTGGGATGTCTGGAAGAGAAGGTCATAATCTTTTGCAATCATTTCCGGTGTCAAATTCGGATCATCCAAGTCAACCTCCCAATATTTGAAGAACTTAGACTTATTTATATTTTCGGTATAACCCACTGTACCAAGATAGGTTATATCTGCTTCAAGGTCGGTTTGGGCCTGAGCCACGCTCTTTAAGTCCTTAAAATATGCACAAAAATCGCTGTAGCTGCTGTTGTCGATTCCCGGTATCTTGGATGAGTTAAGGTGCATTATATCCTTGTATTCACTCTTGTTAAAGGCAGGCGGATGGGGATTTACCAACTCCCAGTCCATAGGCTTGTTTATGTTCCTGTTCAAAAGCTCCATCAAAGTAAAGTCGGGATTGGAGTCGTTTACTGCTATGTTATTTATCGAATCCCATGCCGGTGCCGGCAAAATAAGAATTCCCACATTTATATTTCTCTTTTTGGCCGTTATCCTCGGTACGGACAGTTTTTCCCCTTGCTTTGGCTTTTCAAAATTGTTTTCATCAAGATTTAAAGCATTGTATATAAACGCTGCGGCTTCTCCTCTTGTTACCGGATTTTTCGGGTTTAGATTTCCAAATTGGTCACCCTTCATCAATCCCTTCTCCAAAGCCAACTCCACAAAATACCTGAAGGAATCGGTAACCTTGCCGGCATCCTTATCCTTATACTTGTTCAGCATTGCTGAAGGCTCAAGATACGGATCCAGTACAAACACCCTGCCGTCTTCATTATAGTCAAGGCGTCTTGCCCCTATAATTGCCATGGCAAATTCCTCACGTCTTACCTTTTTGCTCTCCTCATACTCTTTTGCACTGTAAGGAACACGGGTGTTAACATCATATCTTAGCATTTTTTCTCTAAAGAAATAGTTGTAATAAGCACTCATATACGGATATGCCCAATAATTCGGAGGTACATCCGACAAGTTTCTGTATCTCTCAGGACTAAATTGCTTGTCGTTTTCCGCAATGGACACTTTCATAACATTAAACATCATATATGCCACATGCTCTCCAATTATATGGTCCTGTGGCTTAAACATATCGTTTCCTTTACCGAATATAACTCCCTGGCTTGCAAGCTCCATTACAGGGATATAGAACCAATCTTTGATTTTTACATCGGAAAAAGCTTTGGAATATGTTATCTTGTTGATTTCCAAGCCTGCCAACGATACATTACCCTGTCTGGACTTACACTCGATACTAAGTTTTCCGTCATCCAAAACCTTCGTGATGTACGGTCCTTTTTTCTCCCAATCAAGTCCCGACTCCTCGGTATCAATAGTATCCACCAAAGTACCGTTTATATAAAGGTCGAATATCTGACGATTTATCTCGCGAAACTCTACCGGATGAATATATACTTCGTACACGTTGTTTTTATCAAGAGAAGCCTCAAGGTTTACATTGTATCCGCTTACACTTGTTTTAACAAGATTTTGAAGGTTTCCGTCGGATACTCCTTTAGATTCTGCTATGGGTTCAAATACAAACCAATCAACCTTAGATATTAGAGTACCGTTTTTATCATCGGTCAAATACAATTCATGGATTCCGGTAACAGATTCGATAATACGTCCTTCAACTTCTCCAGAGCCGCTTTTACCGTCAACTGTTGCTATAACCTCTCCTGTAGGACTGTCAAGTCTTACACTTATTGTCCCGTTCACACCACTTGAAAAATGTGCTTTAAATTTCGCAGGAATACTTTCCTCTCCAAAATCAATGAACTTGTATAAATAGGCTCCTTCAACTGCGCCGTCACGGCTTTTTGTCATTACCGGCTCGTACGGGCTCTTTGTAAACCTGAACCAGTTCACATTAAAAAGGCCGTCCCTTTCCCCGGCAAAACCCATATATAAAGTATGTACACCTTCAATATTTTTATTAAGTTCACAGTACACATCTACATACTTTTCCCAGCCGCCAGTGTTTTCTACAAGGCAGCGTCCAACCACTTCTCCCGAGATTGAGTCAACCCGAAGCTCAATATATCCTCCTTCGGTATCACTCGAAACCCTTGCTATAAAACCTTTTGTTCCCTTTGGAAAATAGACATTATAATATGCTGTATAGTCTCCATTGGCAATATACGCCAGATTCTTTGTACCTCCTACATCCGGACAGTTTTCAATCTCCAGTCCATGGTTTTCATCGCAATTTTCCGCCTGAATGATTGAAAAGGCATTGACTGTTCCGCTGGGATTTACGGAATCGGAAGGTCCCTTGACATCCACCTTGAGGTTGCCATAGGCCGACTGTTTTTTAAAATTGGTTCCGCCATAGGTGACATCTTCGTTTCCTCCAAGATTCACCGCCATAACCGGCGTCGAAGCTTTGGTACAATACGGTTTCACAGTCTCAGCAGCAAAGGATGTCACTGCAAAGCTGCTGACAATGAAACTTACGACCAGCATTAGAGCAATTACTTTTTGCGGTTTTCCCCTCTTCATTTTTGTTTCTCCCCCTTTGTAATAAATTTTAATAAGCGATTGGCTTAAGAAACTGCCTTATGATGTACTAAATTTATACTGCCTTTACATTTTACCAAACAATCTCAGTTTTTTAAAGCTTTATATCTATTGCGGCTATATAATAGCAAAAACAGAATTAATTTAAACAAATAAAGAAAGGATACCGCCTTTAAAAACGCTATCCTTTCTCTCTGTTATAAAAACTTATAGGTCTTTATTTACTTTGCATATCAATAATAGATATATACAATCTTAGCATTTCCATCCCATTCAACTTTTGCATCCATATTCTCGGAAACAAATCTCAACGGAACCATTGTACGTCCTTCAATAACGTTTGCCGGTACGTCGAGCATTACCAATTCTCCGTTAACATAAGCTTCCTGAGAACAGTGTCAGCAGAATTTCTATGTCTTCCTTCACAATAAGAACCTGCTTTGTTTCAGCATTATAGGATACTTCAGCGCCCATTTCCTCAGATATGGTTCTTATTGGAACCAGTACTCTTCCATTGATGTTTTCAGGTTTTACATCAGGGAAAGATACCACTTTTCCGTTCATAACAACATTAATTCCGTCGGATAAAGCTGGAAGTTCGAAAGACGGACTTCCGACTATACCAATGCCTGAATTAAATCCAATAGATGGAGCCTCCGTCAATATGTTATTGAAAATATCAAATGAATTTTCTTCAGTTACTTCCGGAATCTCTACAGATACTTCTTGGTTTACGTTGTAAACTGAATTTTCAAAATCCATCGTAAAATAAATTACGCCATTTTTTTCTTCTTCATCAATAACATTGCCTAATAATGCTGCAAAATCCGCCAATCTTATTTCAAATTCAACAGTCGATTTTTCTCCTACAAAGTAACCGTCCTTGTTTATGTAGTATTTTACTGTCAAGCCTTTTTCACCAAAGAATTGAATATCTTTTATTGCTTCAAATACTTGCGTTACACTGTCCCTGTATACAGGAAGCTGTGTTGCAAACACATCCAAACCTTGATTGATTTCGTTCAAAGCCACTTGCTTTTCCTCTTCAGGGAAATCATACATATTTACAGCTGCTTCCATGTACTTTTTACCGAACTCTATTGTATCTTCCTGCAATATGAAATCATTTATAAAGGCATGCAAGAGTTTCTTTGCTGACTCATCATTCAATTTCAATTCGTATTCCGTAACACTTTCCCCTTTGTCAGTAACAGCAGAACCTTTTTTGGTTACTGCCACCATACCGGGGTCAAAGTCTTTGGCAGCTGTTTTGAAAAAGTCAAGTAACATCTCTTGCAATTCAACACTATCTTTTGTCAGGCTCTTTAAGTCAAAGGACATTCCTAAATCTTCCCCACCGAGCAAAGCACCGTAATCGATAGTAATGTACTTCTTGCTTTCTATTTGGTTCGCTGTGAAAACCGGCTGGGTAATTGCAGGAGGAAGCTCAACAATATGTATCATCTTAGGCTTCTCACCTGTGATGTCCGTATCCAGCCAGTATCCATAGTTTACGCTCAGCCCTTGCATACTCAAATTACCGTCCATAGCAATCTTCGCTTTTGACCTCTCCTCATTGGATGAATACTTTTGATTTGCTACAAGTGTAAATCCATCAAGATACGAAGCCAAAAAATCCATTGCCTTTTGTGTGTCTTCGGAAAATCCTTTACCTTTAAAGCTCAGCTGAACCTTTGTATTACCTTCATAGGATGTAATTTTTGATGTCTTCGCCAATGCCTCAATTAACGCAATTTCATCACTGGTACATGCCACCATTGATACTGCCAAAAGTGCAACAACCAGTAACATCGATATCTTTCTTGCAATTTTTCTCATTGTTTTTTACCCCCTAGTGTTATTTTGCTGTATTGATATTAAATATTTGTCCATTAGACAAATATATTAATTCGTAAAATATTATAGCATAAATTCCAAACATGTGTTATCACAAATTATAAAACTCAATGTTTATTTGTCCAACCCTTCTATATTTATAAATATATTCCGCAAAATATTCCATGCTCTTATAACTTTACCGTTACTGCCTATTTACATTATTCCTTTATATGCTCGTGATTTTTCAGATGATCCATACAATACTCATGATGGCCTTCGCAAGTCATGCAGTATCTGAAATCCATATCCGGATTGTCCTTTTCGGTTATACCGCATACTGTGCATTTGTGAATGTACTCCTTTTCTCTGAAGTTGGTCATATACTTGCTTTTCCTATATACCGACTTTCCCCTTGTCTTATATCTTAGAAAAATGTCCTTTCCGAAGAATATGAAGAAGTTCATTATCGGAATAATTATATAAAGTTTCATAATTAATGGCGATGCTATAAGCGAAGAAATAATGAGAAACCATGAAATGTAGCCCAAATACTTGATTTTGATTGGAATAACGAAAAACAAATAAATCCGGTAATCGGGGTACAAATATGCAAATGCAAGAAAAATAGACAAATTTATAAAGTTTGCTGTGGCAGGAATCGAAATAAAAAATGCTGCTACGGTTGTGCCTATCATACCAAGCAAATAATATAAGTTGAATTTGAAACTACCCCATTCACTCTCCAGCCCCGTTGCCATAATATAATAAAAATACACAGCTAAAAAGAGCCATAATACATCTTCCATTGAAGTCATCGGCGGGATAAAAACATATGTTACCAGTCTCCAAATCTCGCCTTTAAGGACATTAGACGGAATAAGATAAAGGTAACCAATGTATCTTCCGTCAAGCAAGTTTAACATGTATACAAACAAATTCAGGATGACAATGTACATCGGAAGCCTTTTTATCGCAAACTTACCAAACTTCCTTTCCAACTTGTCCAATAAACTCATAAATTCACTCCCTCAATCAAATCTTAAAAAACATTTCTCATCTTGCTATGAATAATCACTGTAATCATTTTACCAGGAAAAGCGAATAAATCCAAGAGCTGTTTTAGCCGGAAGATGTCAGAAAGGGTTTGATGTATTCCAACTCTTTTTTGGCCTTGTATGAATACAACAAATATAATGCCGTCCCCTCTTTATAGGCAGCTTCGGCCATTTGACACGACTTGTTAAAATACATACTGGCAGTCCCGTACTGTTTAAGACCTGTGTATGCGTATCCTAAATTCAAGTAGATCTGCAAAAGCTCATCAATGTCAACACTATAATTTTCCAGTGCAAAATTGGATTCAATTATACTCTCATAGTATTTTCCTATTTTAATATATGCTTGTGCTTTAAGTATTTTAGCTTTTTTCTGATACTTATGAACCTCTTTGATGGTTTTTGCTCCATGCCTGTCAATATATCTTTGAGTAATTTCCAAAGCAGTGTCGATAGATTTCAGCGCTTCCAACGGCTTTCCGGATCTTAACTGAGCTATTGCAAGAACATACCACCTATAGTAATCGTTTCTATATCTCTCCAGACTCTTTTTTAAATCCTCAATAATCCCCACATAATACGATGAATAAAAATCATCAGCCTCTACAAGTCCGCCTTCCATCCATTCCTTGTGATCCCATTGCAGTATGCAGAAATATTCATCCCTTCTGCCTTCACTCTCCGACTCGTACATTTCTTCATCAAACAGGTACATCATCAGTACAGGTTTAATTTCATTATTGACCCCTCTTCTGTCCTCAATACCTACAATTTCAGAATACTTGATGCTGGAAATCAGTTTAGGTTCCACTTCTTCCTTCAGTGAATATATATCAAGATTACTGCCCAATCTGTAGCCCATATTCCAGCCAATAAGCAGTTCAGGATAGTTGTCACCGGTAATATCCCTGACATCCGCCCAATCAAGAGTCACAATACTTGCAGTATACTGCTGCTGCCAGAAAATCTGCCACTCCCGGTTTTTATCCTGCTTCAATATAAATACCCCAAATACTTCAACTCCGTTGTTTTTAAGGTCTCTTCCCCTATATAGAGCCAGCAGCTCTGTCCGGCCATCCCCATCAATATCAATTTCCCAAACAGCGTCAGCATTTTTAGGGTTAACCGGATATGAAAACTGTGTTCCCGGAGCCAAAAACCTCCGTGCTATTGCTTTGGAATTTTCAACTTCCCCTGAAGTCATGTTTGCATACTGTGGTGGCTTTATTGCACTGGCAGGAGGCGGCAAAATGTCGCAGCCTGTTGTTGAAATCATTATTGCAGCCGCAAATAAAAATACAATGCCTATTAATATCAATTTTGCAGTAGTATGAATTCCACCCATCTTTACCCTCTCAATAACCTGTAAAATTTCGATTTCACATATTATAATTTACATTATAATGTAAAAAAAAGATTACAAAAAGGTTAAATTTCGAGCTGCACGGGTAGGATTACATCCACTGTTGTACCTTTTCCGACAGTACTTTCAATGTTCAATTCACCATTGTGAAGTTTTATAATCTCATCACAAATGGCAAGTCCTAAGCCGCTGCCCGAAACAAGACTATCACCTTTAAAAAATCTCTGTTTAACCTTCGGTATATTCTCTTTTGGAATGCCGCATCCGTTATCCTCTATTCTTATCAAAACGCTGCTTTCTTTCTTTCTTCCTATAATATCAATATACCCACCTTTTTGCGTAAATTTAAACGAATTATCTATAATGTTTATAAAGACCTGTTTCAGCCTGTTTTCATCTGCGTCAATCCATGGAAGTTCCTCGTCAACGTCTATTGTTATTGTTATACCCTTACGTACAGCCCGAGGCTCCATCTGCCTTTTTATATAACTTAAAAGCTCACCCAAATTCACGGTACTTCTTCTTAATGTAATAACTCCCGCATCAAACTTTGAAAAATCCAACAGCTCGTCCACAAGAACCGCCAGCCTCTTGCTCTCTTTCTCGATTATGTCCAACCCTTCCCTTAATTCCTCTTTGCTGTCAATATCCCCCGAATTAATTGTAATTATCCATCCCATTATTGATGTCAGGGGAGTACGAAGTTCGTGGGAAATTGACGCAATAAAATCATTTTTCATTTTTTGGTGGTTGGAAACTTCCTGAGCCATATAATTCAGAGTATCTCCCAGTTCTCCGATTTCATCATTATATCTTTTAGATACTCGTACATCAAATCTGCCCTGAGCCATGGTTTTCGCAGCAGACGTTATTTCCTTAACCGGACTTATAATTGTATTGGTCAAGGCCAGCCCTGTTAGAAAGATCAGAAAAACAATGCAAAATCCTAAAGAGACAAGAATGATTATGTGATTTTTCAGTATTTCATTTACATCAGAAAGAGTAGTAATTACTCTTACTACTCCAATGACTTTTTCGCTGTCCGGAGAAGTTATAGGCCAGGAGACCGAAAAAACCGGTTCACCCGTTTGGGATATCTTTCCCTTCCAAATGGATTGCTTGCCGCTCAATGCCATATTGATATCGTAATAATTAAGCTCCATTCCCTCCATAGAAGGCTCTATGGAATCGGCAAGCAAAACCCCTCTGTCGTCAATAATCTGAACCTGTGCCACAGTATTCCCAGGTATGTATTCCAACAATACTTTGGCATCCTTATATAACTCATAATTGTTAAGATATTGATTGTAATTATAAACTATCGATTGTGCGGAACGATTTAACTCGGCCTCAATACTTGAATAATAAAACTCTACAAGTCCATAAATCAAAATAATTTCAAAAACCAATACCGATAAAAAAGTAATAACCAGATAAGTCCCAACAATTCTGCCCTGATTCCCCGCAAGTCAATCTTCCTTTCTCAGTAAATACCCTCTCCCCCATACTGTCTCTATATATTGGGGACATGACGGGTCATCCTCCATTTTCTCTCTAAGCCGTCGGATGTGGACATCGACAGTTTTGGTGTCTCCCACATAGTCCTCACCCCACACCCAGTTTAGAATTTCATTCCTCGATAAAGCCTTATTCAAATTATTTGCCAACACCTTCAATATGCAAAATTCTCTTGGTGTCAGTTCCAAGCTCTCTCCATTCTTATACACCTTTTGAGAATTATAGTCAATTCTGAAGGGACCTATTATAACCTCATTTGAATTATCTGACTTGTTCGTCCTCCTGATAACTGCTTTTATTCTCGCCACCAGTTCCATAGGGTTGAAAGGCTTGATTATATAATCGTCAGCTCCAAGCTCCAAGCCTTTTATCTTGTCTATATCTTCACCCCTTGCCGTAACCATTATTATTGATATTTCCGGGTGTTCCTTGGAAACTCTTTTGCATATCTCAAATCCGTCAATATCCGGAAGCATTATATCCAGCAATATAACTTCGGGCTTTTCCAGTTCCACCATCCTCAATGCTTCTTTTCCGGTTTCTGCCTGGATTGCGTTAAAACCCTTCCTGTTTAAGGTTCTAACTATAAAGCTCCCAATATCGTTCTCATCTTCAACAATTAATACTTTAGCCCCCATAAACAAATCATTCCTTTTCAAACAAAATAATGCAATTGAGCTTTATTGACTTTAAAAATTATGATATCTTTCACATATTACAATACATTGAATCTTTTATTAATTATTATACATTAACATAATGAAAATGCAGAGTCCTATATTTACTTTTCAGACTATTTTACTTTATTTGTAAAGTACTAACCCCCTGAAGATGTGAGCTGTATAAAGTCGAATTTATCAGTCTCGAACAGGTTAGAAAGACCATTGTCAATTATCACTCAAAAATTACATTACTATATTTATAATACCAGAAAAATTGCATACAATCCAGATTTTGTACGTAAAATTGATCTAATTACTACAAATTCGATTTGAAGAGGTGAAAGCATAAGTATGCATTGTTGAGATATGTAGAAAGCCGTGACGCTCAACCGCAAATCAACAATCAAAATCAACCGGACCAGATAATAAAATAAAGACAACGCAATTTATGCTTTAAACCTGCAAACGTTGTCCAAGTCAATTTATTGGAGGAAAATTAGTATGAAAAAAATGCAGCCCCGCTATGGGACTAATTCCGATTTTTATAGGAGGATTGCTGCTTTGAAACAACTTCTTCAACAATCATCAATAAGTTTTTCATCTATATATTCAACATTTCTAAAACGTAGGTGATCACCCGTACTTTTAAAACACTCATGCCCCCATCTTTTAATATTGTACAATATTAATCTCTCATTTCTTGTTTAAATTGTACCCATACTGCTCATCGCGCGAACCTTTACAGTCTTTTCCGAACCCTATAAGTCTTGCATGACGAGCAGGACGTTTTTTTCTCTCTCTAATATCAGTCTGCAAGCATCTAAAAACTTATATAACATGCGGACTTTACAATATCTTTACACAACCAATGATTCCCTAAAATTTTTCCCCCTGTGTTATTCGCTTTTTATAACATTTATATATAGTTACACGCGCGTGATAAACTTTATAAAAACTTTCTTCTAACTGTATGAGGATAAGTGTAAAAGTAATGAAGGATGCAATACTGTGCTAATTTCATTGGTACCTATTAAGGACATAATCAGTTTTCAATAATGCTGCATATATAACAAGGTATGATTACCAATACGGTGGTACTGATATTTGCTATATAGTTTTCAACAACAATGCAATGTCCGTTTTCCAGACTATATTGCATTCATTCGGTCAATATTTCAATGCCATCACGCCACTTCTTGTATACAAGAACGCCAAAGCTTTATTTGATTTCTTTTCATCTTTTGAAGTACTTCGAGTTTATTATATATTAAAGCTGATATGAAATGGTTACAAAATGGTTAAAATTTTTAACTTTTTTTAAGTTTTTCTCCTTATCTTCTTATATACTTGTAGTTGACCCTGAAAAAACTTGAAATCACAGGGCCTAATGCGGAAAATCCTCCTATCAAAATCCAGTCATTGAGAGATAAAGGCACGGTTTTGAATACTTCTTGGAATAACGGCACATATACAACCCCCAATATCATTATGAGGGAACACATGACTGCCAGTATAAGCGGTATATTGTTAAAAAACGGTATTTCGAATATATTTTTTCTTTCCGACTTACACTCAAACACATGTATAAGCTGGGTTATAACCAATGTCACAAAGGCTGCGGTTCTTGCAACATGAACATTGGATGTAAAGTTTAGTATACTTGCAAATACCGCCAAAGTGCTAAAACCTATAAGAGCGCCGCGAAATACTATGAGCTGCCAAAGACCATTGGAGAATATGTTTTCCTTTGCTCCCCTCGGAGGCCTCAGCATGATATCCTTCTCCGCCGGTTCAAGTCCCAATGCTATTGCCGGAAGTCCGTCTGTAACCAGATTAACCCACAATATCTGAATCGGCAGAAGAGGCAACGGAAGTCCAATCAGAGTGCCCACAAACATGGTAAGTACTTCTCCAATATTACAAGAAAGCATATATCGGATAAATTTTCGGATGTTGTTGTATATGACCCTTCCTTCCTCCACAGCTGCAACAATGGTCGCAAAATTATCGTCACGGAGAATCATTGAAGACGCCTCTTTTGTGACATCCGTACCGGTTAGCCCCATGGCTACGCCGATGTCGGCTTCCTTGATTGCCGGAGCATCATTTACACCGTCACCCGTCATTGCAACAATATGGCCCAGCTTTTTCAGCGCCTTTACTATCCTCAGCTTATGCCTGGGCGAAACTCTGGCATATACCGATACTTTATCCACTACTTCTTCAAGCTTTCTGTCATCTATCTGTTCCAATTGTGCTCCTGTCAGCACCCTGTCACCTTCAGAAGCTATATTTAGCTCCCTTGCAATAGCTGCAGCAGTTATTTTATGATCCCCGGTAATCATTATCGGCTTAATCCCTGCAAGTTTGCATTTTCGCACAGCATCCAACGCCTCTTTCCTTGGCGGGTCTATCATCCCTATTAATCCTGCAAACACAAGGTCCTTTTCCACATCACTATGCCTGTAATTTTTCGAATCAACCTTTTAAAAGCCACGCCCAACACTCTCAGCGCTTCATTTGCCATACCGTCGTTTGCTTTAAGCACTCTTTTAACCCCGGCTTCATTCAAATCCGCAATTCCCTTTGAAGTATACAACTTGCTGCATTTCTCAATAATTACATCCGCAGCACCTTTCGTAAAAACAAAGACCTCTCCTTTGTCATTTTCGCATATTACCGACATGCACTTTCTATCGGAATCAAAAGGCAGCTCGTCAATCCTGATATAGCTTTCGTTTAGCGCTTCCTGCAAGCACCCTCCTTTTGCTCCAACCACAAGAAGAGCAGCCTCGGTTGGGTCTCCGCTCAGTTCCCATTTTTCAGTCCTGGGAATCAGTGATGTTATTTTCTCAAGAGGCCTTTTTTCTTTTAATCTCACCATTGATGCATTGTTGCACAGCACTCCGATTTCAAGAGAAAGTCTTAGACTATCGCTGCTCTTGGGGTCTATTTTTCTTTTAGCCGAAATAAACTCTCCTTCGCTGCTAAGGGCACTTCCCTTGACCTCCACAAAGCCTCCATTGGTGTAAATTTTCCTAACCGTCATCTTGTTCTCTGTCAGAGTACCCGTTTTGTCCGAACATATAACACTGGCACATCCTAAAGTCTCCACAGCCGGAAGCTTTCTTATAAGGGCGTTTCTTTTGTACATTCTCTGGACGCCCAAGGCCAAAGAAATGGTCACTATCGCCGGAAGCCCTTCCGGTACTGCCGCAACTGCAAGACTTATACCTGAAAGGAACATCGTAAAGAGTTTTTCTCCTCTCAGTATGCCAGTTATCGTAACAATTGCGCATATAGCAAGACATCCGTAAGCTATGTATTTTCCTAAACTATCGAGCCTTTTTTGAAGAGGTGTCTGTTCCGTTTCAATATTCTGTATCATATCTGCAATTTTGCCCATCTCAGTCATCATTCCGGTAGAACAGACAACAGCCTTTCCTCTTCCGCTGGTTACAATTGTCCCCATATATACCTGGCTGTTTTTTTCGTTGGCATTTGTACTTTTCCTGCCGCCGGATTCAGTCTGCTTTTCCACCGGTACGGATTCACCGGTCAGCAAAGACTCATCCACATACAGTCCGTGGGATTCTATCAAAACAGCATCTGCAGGAACCCTGTCTCCGGTCTCAAGAAGCACAAGGTCTCCCGGTACAACCCTCTCCGCGGGTATTTCCACAGTCCTTCCGTCTCTTACCACTTTAGCTGCCGGCGCTGCCAGCCCTTTAAGCGCTCCATGGTCTTTTCGGTTCGATACTCCTGAATAAATCCCATAAGTGCATTAAGAATAACGATTGACACAATGGTTATTGCCTCCGTCAACTCTCCCATAAAGGCTGAAACCAAGGTTGATGCCAGAAGAATCAAAACCATAAAGTCACTAAATTGCGCAATAAGGATTTTAAAAGGAGATATCTTTTTCTTCTCCGCTAAGACATTGGGACCGTATTTTTTATACTTTTTTTCCGCCTCTTTTTCACTCAGGCCGTATTTAACCCGGTTATCCTTATTGGCATCTTGTAGAGCCGACTCCAAAATACTCAAAACCAATCACTCCTTTTCCTTGCCTTATCCTCATGTGCTTATGCCATGTACTTTTTCCTGTCATAGTCCTATTTGTATTCAGAAAGAAAAGCAATTAGACCTAAAAGTGATTGGTTTGGAAATTAAATTGGAGTAAATACGGTATGAACTGTTAATCCACACCAAGAACCAGTATGGAATTAATGTATGGATCCGCCGTTCCCTGAAGCTGAGTTTTTTGCTCTTTCAGTATTTTTATATAATCCACTACATCCTGAGTAATTCTCTCACCCATACATACCACCGGAATACCGGGAGGATAAGCCATAACCATTTCTCCCGCTATTTCCCCTACAGACTCGTCCAGAGGAACTATCTTCTTAGGACTGTAAAATGCATCCCTCGGAGATACTATCATCTTGGGATTTTGAGGAATAAACGGCGGTTTGGGATATTCCTTTTTCTCAGTCTTTGATGAAATATCTTTTAATGCGTTTATAAGTGCAGTAAGATTCTCTTCTTTATCTCCTATGCTTACTATTGCCAGTATATTTGAAAGATCCGACATTTCGATTTGAATATTGTATTCTTTTCTGAGCTTTGCTTCCATCTCATAACCGGTATAGCCCAGGCCGGATACGCATATTCCCAGTTTCGTTTCATCAAAATCAAAACATCCGGGTGTTCCAATGAGTTCTTTTCCAAATGCATACAAACCTTCAATTTTATTTATCTCATCCTTGCGATTCTAGCAAGTCTCAAGGTTTCTTCGAGCATATCGCTTCCTTTTGTCGCAAGCTGTTTTCTTGCAATATCAAGGGAACACATCAAAAGATACGATGCACTGGAAGTATACGTAAGATTCAAAACTTGCTTTACTCTCTCGGGGCTAATCATATTTCCCCTTAGAAGCAGCAACGAGCTCTGCGTCAGTGAACCCGCGGTCTTGTGAGTACTTACAGCGCTCATATCGGCGCCAACCTCCATTGCTGTCAGAGGAAAATCGTTATGAAAAGACATGTGCGCCCCATGAGCCTCATCCACAAGAACAGCCATTTCGTGTCTGTGAGCTATTCTTACAAGGGATTTTAAATCTGAAGCTACACCATAATAAGTAGGATTGATAATGAACACAGCTTTTGCATGGGGATTCTCCTTTATTGCCTTCTTAAGACTTTCTTCCGTAATTCCCATGGCAATACCCAATTTTTCATTTATTTCGGGCTGCACATACACCGGCATTGCACCGCTCAATATAATTCCACCTATTGTGGACTTATGTGCATTCCTAGGAATTATTATCTTATCCCCGGGCTCACAAGCGCTCATAATCATTGCCTGAACACCAGCTGTAGTTCCGTTTACCAAAAATAGGCATGTTGTGCCCCAAAAGCCTGTGCTGCCAGCATTTCCGATTCATAAATAACCCCCGTTGGGTTGTTTGCAAAATCCAGATCCTCCATACCGTTTGCATCCATCCGGAGTGCTCTTTCGCCTATATACTCTCTAAGCTCCGCAAGTCCTGCTCCCTGCTTGTGTCCCGGCACATGAAACTGTATTACATTGCTATCAACATATCTTTTAACAGCATCAAAAACGGGTGTTTTGAGCTGGTCCATTCTTGGCACTATAAATCCCCTCTTTCTCGCTGAAAAACCCAAAAAATTGTAAACAAATGAATTATAGGGGAAAGCATTAAAAAAGTCAAACATTTTCTAAAATATTTTTCAAATTGGAAAAATTCTCGCTATGTACTATTATCCGGTAACTTTTTTCACTCCGTCCACCTTATGCAATTCATCCATTATTTTTTCCCTGGATATGCTTGCAGGGACTTTTACTGTAAATTTTATCAGTACATCCTTTCCTTTTTCGTCATTTATAAACTCTATATTCCTTATAGTTACATTATACTTTCCGAATATACTGCCTATTATACCGATTTGTCCGGGCAAATCTTCAGTTTGTATATAGAACACACTCAATCTTCTTTTCCTCGCAATATGCCTCTCCGTTCTTTTTAGCAAAATAAGCGTAATATAAATAATTACAGTAGCTATAATTGCTCCTCCATAAAAGCCGATACCTACTGCGATCCCGGCACAAGAAACCGCCCATAAGCTTGCTGCAGTAGTAAGGCCTCTGACGTTTGCACCCTCACGGATTATGGTGCCCGCACCAAGAAAACCTATACCGCTGATTACCTGCGCTCCAAGGCGGGCAGGATCAATATTCGTTATCCCCTTGTAATTTTCAAAAATGTATTGGGAAGTTATCATAACAAGAGCCGAGCCAACACATACCAAAATGTGGGTTCTAAAGCCGGCAGGCCTGTTCGTGCTCTCTCTTTCATAACCTATCAATCCTCCCAAAACACATGCCAAAAGCAGCCTTGCAATAACAACCAAATAGAAGCTACCGTTTTCTAAGAAAACTCTCATCATATAGCTCACCTCATTTTTGGGGATATAAAAGTTTTTAACAACAGCCTTGCGAAAAAAAGAAATGCTTCTAAAAAAAATATATACGATAAAAGTATATATATAAAGTATATATCAAATGCATGTATATCTTCAATATGCTGCCTTCATTTTTAATTTGAAACGGCAAACATGAAAATTCCCTGAAGGAAATCATGAAAATCCAGCAGGGAATTTTATGCATTAAATTATCTTCCTGTGCCCATTATTGAAATATTCTATTCATTGCACTTGCAATCTTTATCTTTGAATTCTGAAACATTTCAACAATCTTGAATTTTATCTCTATATCAATTTCTTCATCTTTATCTAATGTTGTAATAAGACAATACTCCTCGTCGCTAAGAACCTCTTTCAAATCATTCTTTACCGAATCCGGCACAGTTCCGTGAGTAGCATCCACAAAGCATAAGGGTGGAAAAAGCACACACCACCAATTTTGTCCTTCTCCATTACCGATAACAATCCTTAAAGCCTGGTAGTTTCCGGCCGGAAGACTTATATCCCCATAAACCTTGGTGGGAAAAGGATACTTCCCAAGCATAACCTTCACGTCATAATCTTTATTCTGTCTCTTAATCTCATTAAGGGCAACCTGCTTTATAGCTTCAGAGTTTTCTTCTATTATCCTTTTTGTCGTTTCCAGATCCTTGACATTTTCAAGCTTGCCCTTCATAAAGTTTATTACAACATCCCTGACATCCCTTTTTAGCTGCTGATCTTCCGGAGAATCACTGTTTGCCAACACATGCAGGCGAATTATGTTATCGGCCAGCCCGTTGCTAACATTCTCGGAATAGGATATTAATGCAACACCCGACAGAATCGTTATCAAAAGGATAACTGCCGTAAGTACCTTCGGTAATATATTTTTCTTGTTTGCGCCATTTAATGAATTTAACATAATATTATCCCCCCGTATTCGGTAATCAAACTGGTTTTAGATTAATTTTTAATTCCAAAATGGTTCCATACCCTAATTTTTTTTACAATATAAACTTTTATTGTTTAGTATAATTGTTTACAAATTGAAAACGAATTATACTATACATTAAATTATTTGTATCAAAATCTATATATAGGACAGATGAACATTATTTTGCATGAAAATATTTAAATTTTGACTTTTTTTTCAATAACTACTTTACCTGTCGTAGTAATTGTGTTACAATATTACCACGACAGACGAAGTACGTCAGGCGTAGTAATATTAAAGGAGGAATTCCGGTGATTAGCAGTGATGTAATACGGGGTTATAACGACACCATTATTCTAAGCCTCCTTATAGAAGGTGATTCCTATGGCTATGAGATTTCAAAAAATATCCGTTCAATAACAAACGAGCTATACGTTATGAAAGAAACGACACTATACTCTGCCTTCGCGCGTCTTGAAAAAAACGGATATATCGAATCCTACTACGGAGAAGAAACTCAAGGTAAAAGGAGAACTTACTACCGGATAACCCCGGAGGGAATCAAATACTATAGAGAAAAGTGCAAAGAGTGGGAACTGACCAAAAAAGTAATTAATAAATTTGTAAAGGAGATGGTAAGTTATGGAGACAATTAAAAGCTATCTTGACAACATTTTTATCAATTTACCCAAAACGAAAGAAATGGAGAGACTAAAAAGAGAGATTTACTACAACATGGAAGAAAGATATAACGAACTTAAGAACAGCGGAAAACCTGAAAATGAAGCTATCGGTATTGTTATTTCCGAATTCGGCAACATAGATGAACTGCTGGAGGAAATGGATATTTCCCCGTCTTCAAAAAGCGGAAAATATCCCGTAATAGATGATGACGTAGCAATGCAATTTATTTCACTGAAACAAAAAACTTCCTACTTGATTGCAACAGGAGTCGGGCTGATTTTTTTGGGAGTTACCCTTTTAATATTCCTATTTTTGCTGCTGGAGCGCAATCTGATTTTTCAATTTCTCAGTGAAGACACCAGAGAAATATTGCCTGTTATAATCTTGTTTTTATTCATTGTTCCAGCTGTGGCTCTCTTCATATATTCCGAAACAAAGCACGAAAAGTACAAATTCATTGAAAAAGGCGAGTTTGAAATCTCATCGAGTTTAAGAAACATTTTAAACTCGGAATTACCTGACATTAATCAAAAACAAAGTATCCGTATTATTATAGGCGTCAGTCTTTGCATACTCTCTGTCGTTGTTTTGCTTGCCTTCTCATTGTATAAACCTTTGGCCGAATTTGGAGTATGCGTTATGCTTTTAATGATAGCTGCGGCAGTATTTATTTTTATAACAAGCAGCAGTGTCTCCGATTCTTATAAAAAGCTAATGAAAACAGGCGATTACAATCCGGAAAAAATAAAACAGAATAAAGTCATAGGAGCTATTGCCGGAGTTATCTGGCCGCTTGCGGTTTGCATCTTTTTGTTCTGTGGCTTTGTTTTTAACCTCTGGCACATATGCTGGGTGGTATTTCCGATAACCGGGATTCTTTTCGGAGGCTTTGCAGCATTCTACAGCGCAATTAAAGCCGATAAATAATTAAATAAAGCAATTGCTTTAAAAACGCTGTCCGTCAACCGGACAGCCGTTTTTTATATCTTTAAGCCACTTTTATACTATTGCTGTTTATATCGTTTTTCCACTGCAGCCCTTATAAAATCCTTGAACAAAGGATGGGGTCTGTTGGGTCTCGATTTAAACTCCGGATGGAACTGAACTCCGATAAACCAGGGATGTTCTTTTAGCTCAATAATTTCTACCAGCTTTTCACTTGGAGACAAACCTGCCAAAACCAATCCTTTTGATGTCAAAAGCTCTCTGTATTCGTTGTTGAACTCATACCTGTGCCTGTGTCTTTCATATATAAGCTCGTCCCCATATATGTTATAAGTAACGGAGTCTTTTTTGATTTTGCAAGGATAAAGTCCCAGTCTCATTGTACCGCCTTTTTCATCTATATCTTTTTGCTCCGGCATAATGTCAATGACAGGATGAGGACTTTCGACATCGAATTCTGAGCTGTTTGCCATCTTAAGACCGACGACATTTCTTGCAAATTCTATAACAGCCATTTGCATTCCAAGACAAATACCAAAGTACGGAACACCGTTTTCACGGGCATACTTTGCTGCAAGAATTTTTCCTTCTATACCTCTGTCGCCAAATCCCCCGGGCACAAGTATACCGTCTGCATCGCCAAGCATGCTTTCAAGATTGCCGTCACTTAACTCTTCGGAATTTATCCACTTTATATTTACTTCAGCATCATTGGCTATTCCTCCGTGATTGAGAGCCTCTACAACACTAAGATATGCATCGTGGAGCTCAACATATTTTCCTACAAGGGCTATGGTCACAGACTTGCTCAAGTTTTTCTGCCTGTTTACCAATTCGCACCATTCGGTCATGTCCGGTTCCACACAATTAAGATTTAAACGCTTGCAAACAATATTGGCCAATCCTTCTTCTTCAAGCATCAAAGGAATTTCATATAGGGACTCCGCATCAAGATTCTGAATTACCCACTCTCCCGGTATATTGCAAAATAGCCCAATCTTGTCCTTCATTTCGTTTGAAAGTCTCTTTTCCGTACGGCAGACAATTATATCCGGCTGTATTCCAAGGCTTCTTAGCTCTTTAACACTGTGCTGAGTAGGCTTTGTCTTGAGCTCTCCGGACTTACTCAGATACGGGACAAGGGTAACGTGTATGTAAATCACATTCTCTCTGCCTACGTCACTTGCCACCTGGCGAATAGCTTCCAAGAAAGGCAGACTCTCAATATCCCCTACTGTACCGCCTATCTCGGTAATTACCACATCGGTATTGCTGTTTTTGCCAACCAGATAAATTCTATTTTTAATCTCGTTGGTCACATGGGGTATAACCTGCACAGTACCACCGAGAAAATCGCCTTTTCTTTCCTTGTTGATAATGGACCAGTATATTTTACCGGTGGTGATATTGCTGTTCTTGTTCAAATTTTCATCTATAAATCTCTCATAATGACCCAGGTCCAAGTCCGTCTCAGCTCCGTCATCGGTTACGAACACTTCTCCGTGCTGATACGGGCTCATTGTACCCGGATCGACATTAATATATGGGTCAAACTTTTGAATAGTAACTCGAAGACCTCTGGCTTTTAAAAGTCTCCCCAGTGAAGCGGCAGTTATTCCTTTTCCAAGCCCGGAAACAACACCGCCAGTTACAAAAATGTACTTAACAGACATGATTTCAATCCTCCATGAAAAAACAACTTCAGCCGGGAAAGCACTTCACGGCTGATTTGATTATTGCTTAAAATTTTATATTTTATCGTCATAAATAAATTATAAAGAACATACGATTATATTTTATATATGAGTCTTGAGAGTGTCAATAGAAATTTTTTATGCAATTATTATTCCAGGGATAAACTTCGATGGAATTATAACGGAGCAATGTAAGAAAATCTTTTTACAAGCGAAAAATCTTGATGAACTAATAAAAAAGCTGCTAACCTCGCAGACCCAAGTCCCATTTACTTTTACAGAATATGAAATTCTGCCTCCCCTAAACCTTTCAGGAACTTTCCGGTCATTATAATATTATTTTTTTAATTATAATATTCTCCCCTAAATTAATAACTTCTCCATTCCAAATCAAGTGAGTTTAAGTACACATTTTTCACAAAAACTTGTCTCCCACATGCAAATAAAAATCAAGCACAATAATAGAAGGTAATACAATAAAATAAAACTCATCACTCATTTGGAACTTTGGACCACATAGGTTAACAGCTTATCTATCGGATTTAATTTATGTCGATGAATATAATGCAAAACTAGATTAAGGAATTTTTAAAGTGTCAACCGTAAAGATTATAAAATATATATTCTTACAATAATTATACAGTTAACAAAATTGTATGTCAATATATTTTCCATATTTAATCATATATTATTTTTAGACACGTATGACAGTCTCAAATACATATTAATTCTTGAGTAATTCAACTGCCTTTTCATATTGACTGTCCCTGTCCTTCATAAGAATCAATTCATCAAGTTTATCATTCAGCTCCTGCTGTGTGGCAAAGTCTAAAACACCGTAAGAATACAATCCGCAGTCTTTTTGGAACTGTGCCACCGCCCGAACGGTTTTTTCATCCATAAGATTATCCGGTGTCCCCACATCGTATCCCAATACCGCTAAAATGCTTTCCGCGTTCAACACATCCTCGCTTTCAGTGTTCAGGGAAGGTTTTGTCACCTTTCGAAGCTTTTTTATCCCTTCAAGAACTTTATATTTTCCCTCCGGGCTATTTTCTACGTAAATGTCAGGCTCAAGCCCAACCCCGTCAATCATCCTCATTGGGAGTATAGTATTCCCCTGTTGTTATTTTCAGCCATCCGATTACTTCATCATCGGATGGATATATACCGTACTTTCCCATTAACTCATATCCGTTTACAAATATTTCTCCGGTTTCTTTTTCATACTTTTCCACTGCTTCCGGTGTCAGTATGGGATAAAGATTTTGGACCTTGCCTTTACCAAAGGTTTTTGATCCTACGAGAGTCCCCGAAGCGGTATCCTGTATGGCTCCTGCCAATATCTCCGAAGCACTTGCACTCCATTCATTCACCAATACCGCGAGTTTATATTTCAGTTCTTTTAAATTGGAATAATAAACCTCATCGATTTGCGATTCCGACTTGAAATCGAGTTTTGTAATAAGCCCATTCTTCACAAACATTCTGGCAATTGACACTGCCTGATTTACATCCCCGCCCGGGTTGTCTCTCAAGTCAAGAATTATCTTCGTTATATTTTTCTTATCCATTTGCCTAAGAGCTTCTTCCATGGCCTTGCTTGCATTGGAATTAAACATTTCCAGCTTTATATAGCCTATATCGCCATCAATTTTATAGGTGACAGGATTTAGAATTATTTCTCTTCTGGTCACTTCAAATTTTATTATTTTGTCCGCTCCATCCCTCAACACTCCTATTACAACCTTTGTACCCTTAGGGCCTTTTATAAGCCCGGCCACTTCATCTAAAGAAAAATTCTCAATACTTTTGCCGTCAACTTCAACTATCACGTCGCCGCTTTTTATGCCTGCTTCCTCTGCCGGTGAAGATGAATACACCCGGTCTATCAATATTTTTCCGTCAACTTCCGACATGACCACTCCTATTCCCGTATAAGAGCCGTTTATATCGGTAAAAAAGGCCTGTGCCTCTTCCATTGTATAATACACGGTGTAAGAGTCCATTGTATCAAATATCCCCTTCAAAGCACCTTCTATCATTTGCTTCCTAGTCACTTCGCCCTTGTATCTGTCCTCTGCCATATCGAAAATTCCTTTGAAATAGTCCGAATAAGAAATTCCCTTATCTTCTATCTCAACTTCCTCCGCATACGCAATTCCTACTCCCGAAATTAAAATACAGAAGATAACTAAAGATAACAGTACCCGTTTTAATGATTTGCCCGTCACATTCATTCCCCTTTTCTTTGATGCTATTTATCAGCACTTAATAATTTACAATCCTATCTCTGTAATCCTTTTTTAAATCATTTCTCATATAATCTATAAAATTATTGATAATTACCGCTGCCCTGGCTTTTGTAATATAGTCATTGGGCTTTAGATAGCCTTTGTCATCTCCCATTACAAGACCGATTCTATAGGCAACATAGACCGAATTTCTCGCATACCCGGGAATATCGTCACTATCCCTGAACACCGTCACTGCTCCGCTTGAAGGAGCAAGCCCTTCAAGCCCCAAAACCCTTATCAATATTGTAATGGCATCCGCTGTAGTAAGATAATCCTCAGGAGCAAAAATTTTGTCCCCTCTTCCGCTTATCATTCCCCTTTTAAATGCACTGTTTATGCTTTCAAAGTATTTGCTTCCCGTCGGTACATCGTTAAAAGGAGATATTATCTCTTCTTTTATGTTAGAAGACTTTTTGGTGGTTTTAGATTCCACAAGAAGCGAGTCTTTCGGGACTTCACTGGCAGCAAGCACAATGGCTTCAGCAAACTCTGCTGGTCATGACTTCTTGAGGGTCAAACCTTGCGGGATTTTCCTTGAATATTTCCAAGCTGTACAGCGCCTTGATATCATTTTCAGCCAGTGTCCTCTCAAATGATTCAGCTCCGGCACCAAAAGCCTTCTGCTTGTGGGAAAACTTTCAATCATAAGGCTTCCTTTTGTCTCAACCATTCTGTCGGTGGAAACACCCTGATGGTCAAACTCGGGAAGTTTTGCCGTATACTGCAGTATGCTGTTGTTGTACTGGCTCTCTACAAAGCCGCCATCAAAGCTTATGACATCCGGCTTGTTTTCAACATAGTCAATCTTCTTTGTTGTTGTAGACGAAATACTTACACTTGCAGTTCCACCCCAGCGGTCTATTACTCCGCCGCTTTTTTTCTGACTCTCTATCACATAATTTATAACTTGGGTCTCAACTGTTCCCCAAAACTGGTTATATCCATAATAATCTCCGGATATCTCAACGGTAACTTCTCCGCTGTTTGTACCGGTACCGGTCCTGTATGTCTTTCTTCCCCACAAATTCCCGGCAAAATAGTCCACTGCAGGCTTTGGATCCTTTATGTTTGTCTTTGTAAAATCATAACTTTCCAAAGTATATGTAGTAGAGCCGATTCTCACCACTTCGGTGCATCTTCCGCCAAACCCCGTCTCTTCAATTATCTGACCGTTCCCCTTTTCCGTAAGAGTAGTGTATATGACAGAAATCTTGTCAAGGTTGCGTCTTTTTCAAGGTTCTTAAGGTTGTATGTGTAATTTGACGTAATTACATTTTTCCCTGTTGTTTTATCCTGTTTCAATGTCTTTTTTACGGTCAGAGTTCCCTCAAATACTACGGGTTCACCGGTTATAAAGCATACCTCTTTATACTCAAATGAGGTCTTGCCCGGTGCCTCTCCGCTGGAGATACCTCCTTCGTATCCACCATCCCCTTCTCTTGCATATACAGGTAACCCACCTGCTATAATCATAATTATAAATATGGTTGTAATAAATGCCAATCCCCTTTTTATCATACTGCTTCGCCTCCGCAAGCTAAATATATTTAATCAACGAATATAATGTAGGCATCTCCTGTCCGATTTCCGTCCTTCTTGATAAGCCTTATACTGTCTCCTTTCTTTAGCTCGGACGGTTTTACAATGCTGTTGTTTTTCAGTATAATGCTGTTTTTAAGGAGGGTAATCTCCAATTCTTTACTGTCTATCCACATATGCAATTGTGAATCATAGACTTTTGCGTTCTGAAGTTTAAATCCTTGGGGCTCTTGCTGTCCTTCTACCGCTTCCGAATCACCTTCATTTTCAGAAACAATTTCGTAAATTTTACCTTTTGCATTGATATCACCGTAAGGTGCGGTACTAATCAACACAGCATCGGCACCGTTGGACAATACATATACCGTCCTGTTCTTATAGCTTGAATCCCCAAAGTCCGTGAAGTTCCTTTGTCCTACGACCCTTCATCATCCAGAATCCGAGTGTCATATGTGATTCTGAAAGTTCGAGGAGTGTTATAGTATTTCCAATTGACTCCGTCAAGCTCCGAATAAGACTCCAGCGTAAAGTCACTATTCTCATTTATATTTGCTATTCTTCCGCGATATATCGTAAAGAAATTCGAATCCGTTTTTTCATTTATCTTAACTACGCTGGCATAGTATTTTCCGTCGTCATAGCTTCTGTTTGCAACAACATATGCTCTATCCTCCGAATTTATGCTGCTGGCAGTAACTAGTCTGTTGTCCTTTATAATGATTGTGCCGTTGCCGTAGGAAATGTTCAGATACTCTTTCGCCAAGGTAAATTCCCCTTTGTTTCCGGCAGTGCTTGATATGATACTGTCGCTAAATACAGGAGCTTCGCTGTCTTTGGAATTTTTAACGGATACCAGTACTGCCTTTTCACTTCCGCCATAGTCTTTCTCAACGGCAATATACGCCGAACTGCCTGCAAGAAGCTCTTTTACCTGGCGCACATTTACGATATTGTCATTATAAACAAATTTATTTTCCTCAGACATCTTCAGTGTGGTAAAGCCCTTTTGCCCGGTCCTCTCCCACTTTCCGTTGTTAAACACCTCAAGGTTTTGAAGTACCATCTTTTTTGAGATGTCATCCACTGACGATACCACACCCCGGTAAATATTTGTGATGAAATGTTCATCTCCTTCTATTGTAAGCTTTTTAAGAGTTGTTGCTTTGTCTGTAATATTCAAAAGGAGTTTTACCCTGTCTCCGTCCTTTAGAGAATCAAAATCCACAAGCTTTTTATCCCTTACAATCGGAATGTTTTCATCTACATTAAGAATTTGCTGTGTACCGTCATCATAGGCCACATTTATAAGTCCTGACCTTACAGATATTACTTTTCCATATTTTACTATATAGTTGTCTACAGCGCTTATCATCTCTATTGCTCCGTTCTGGTCAAGCTTTATGTACACCGAATCACCACCCTCGATATCTTCAAGCTTTGCAGCAATATGATTCTTATATACCGTTACTTCTTCCGGATTGGAATAGTTATATGTTTTTATCCTGTTGAGGGATCCTTCCATACGCAAACCGTCTTCACTATATAAGGTTATATAGCCTAAGTGAGGGTTGTTATCCTCCACAATACCGCTTACCACACCCTGCTCTCTTAGCCTTAGATCCAGAGTATTGATTACAGTTATGATATTGTCCTGTACGGTAAGAATTGCATCCATCCCAGGTGTAATGTCTTTTATGTCTGCTGCTTTGCCTTCAACATACACCTTTACAATATTGCTGTATACCAGTTTTGTATCAACTGCTCCACTGCTGTTTCTGAAATCGAAACTTATGCTGTCCATATCAGCATCCGGGTATTCAAGATAAAATCCAACTGCTGCCTTTATCGTAGAAATTTCCGGATTTACTTCTTTTATCTTTGCAACAATATACTCTGTATCCGATGTACCGGATATCACTCTTACATACCTGACTGTTCCGTCCGCTGTCGTTATGTACTCTATTCTGTCTCCCTCTTTCAAAAGCGAGCTTGTTCCTACCCATCCATCCTTGTAAACAATAAGATCGGTGTCAGTACTTCTTATGGCAGCTCCGCCCTGCTCATTTTTATATCCGCTCCGGCTGTTGTCGGCAGACTCGGTTACAATCTTATGTAGCTTGCCGTTGCTGTTTCTTATATGGAAGGTATTGATATAAACATGGGAGTTTCCTGTAAAATCGTATTCCTTACGAATGTCTTCAACAGTACCCATTCTTTTTTCATAGCCTAAAAGCGAAAGAATTCTTTTATCTGCATTTATTATTATCTGTGCGATTTGTTCCCTGGTTACAAAGCCTGTCGGTCTGAAATAACCGTTTCCTTCGCCGTTCATTATGTTTTCAACCAGCACTGCTTCTATGTACGGAATTTTCAAAGGATCTGCGCCGGACCAATCCCGAAAGCTGTTGAAAATTTTCTGCTGCCCGTAAACGGCTCAATGCCCAAAACCTTCGAAATCCAATAGGCTACCTCTTGTCTTTGGGCTGGTGCTCTTCTTAAAAATGCCCCCGTTCCCAGTTCACTTTGTTCCGCACTGAAAGCATCTTCAAGATCCTCTCTGCTAATTAAGCCCTCATTGGCTGCAAGTCTCAGATACCCGTCAGACCACATGCTTGGAGCATAGGTCTTTTTATCCTCAATATCTCTGGCGATATCCAGAGCTTCAGCGGCCAACTGGGCGTCCTTTTCTCTTCCGGCTACCCTGTAAATAATGGCAATTGCCTCTTCCTTTGTCACATAGTTTGTGCGGCCAAACACCCTGTTGCCATAGCCTTTTACAATATCCAAAGCTGCTGCCTTATAAATAGCTTCCTTTGCCCATGTTCCCGAGTTTCTGACATCGGTAAAATTAATGTTGTCAAGGACTGCAGAAGCATTTTTTAAACCGTAATATATCTTTTCCGGCTCTTCCTCAGCATGTATGGGGATACTTAGTACAAAAGGCAAAACAAAAGAAAGTATCACCGCCATGGAAATTCCGATTCTAAGTTTATTGAAAAACTCTTTCTTCATATTCACCACTCCACCATTTTGGAATTCGCAAAGAGCTATAAAACACATTAAAAAATACTTTTCTACTCTATTTTTCTTCCATATTAAAAGCTAAAAAAATTAGCCGTACTTTATATCGGCTAATTTTAGCATATTTATTATTAATAAATTATTACAAGACATTTTGCTTAAATAATCGTAAATCCAATTTAAAATATATTTATTTTTACCTCCAATTATTCTACTGATAATCCAAAGCAAAAACCTTCGGCCAGTTTCCAATCTCCTCTTTTTTGATCTCTATTTCCTGCTTTGCAATATGCTTTCCCCCTGTTGCGGAAAGAAAATTTTCCACACCATCGACTTCAAATTTAAGAGCCGGTGTCTTATAATGCATGGGAATAATTATCGACGGCTTGATAAGATTTATTACCTCGATGGCTTCTTTGTAATCAATTGTATAAACTCCTCCCACCGGTATCAGCAGGACATCTACATTTCCAATTTCTCTTATTTGATTGTCATTTAAGACATGCCCCAGATCTCCCAAATGGCAAACGTTAATCCCGTCTATTCTAAATTTGAAAATATCATTTTTTCCTCTTTTTGCCCCTTGGCATTCATCATGGAAAGAAGCCACTCCGGTTATTTCAATACCGTCAATATTTATTTTTCCCGCTCCTTTAACATGCTTTGCATTGCCTGTAACCATACTTACATAATTATGGTCAAAGTGATCATGACTTGTAGATACTATTTCCGCTTCAATTTCCTCTACCTTGTATCCAACAGTATTATCAAACGGGTCGGTAACCACTCTTGTCCCCTTTTCCGATGTCAACAGAAAGCATGAGTGGCCCAGCCATTTAATTTTCATAATTGTTCCTCCTCGCAGCATATTATGCGTTTTAGTTTTTGCCATTTTACAAGGCCAGCAATCAAATCATATGAAATATTTGAGTATCTTTCTTTGATATTATACCAAAATTTATGCACCCAATGCAAACATTGCAAAGTTATTGGCAGAATGAATAATTATGCAAGTCCATAAAGAATTTGTTTTCTTTAACAATACCGCCATAAGGATACTGAAAAGCGGTATAAACAATATTGAATTCATCATAAATTCCACCATAAACAAATTACCCTGCATATACCATTTCGGGAAGTGAATCAAGAGAAATAATACAGCGGTTATTGCATTGGCATATTTGCTACCCATGGCTTCTTCAAACTTCTGCAGTAAAAATCCTCGAAACACGATTTCTTCGGTAAATCCTATGAGCAACACCCCGCCTATCCACGAATCCAAACTGAAAAATGGATTAAACTTAAGTTCACCGCTAGACAAAAATCTGCTGACACTCACATATACTACAATTACAACTCCGTACAAAGAGCCGTATGCAAGACCGCGCAATCTATTTTGGCTGAGTTTTACATAGTCCAAAGGCTTTTCTTCGAAAACGTACTTTAGCAGAATTAGCGAAGGCAGTGTCCAGACACCTAACTTTATGAAATTGCCACCTATCAGGTTTAAAAGAAGAGGGCCCTTTTCTATAAGAGGTTCTATAAGTATGGTATAAACTGCCCAAATGGAATAAAATACAACCAGATAAGAGGTTAAAACTTTTAATATATACCTTTTTTTCTTAGTATCGTCCATATAAAACTTCTCCATTAAAACGCATATAAATTATAAGTAAATTATATCATACCACAATTGTATAGAACAAATATAATAAATTATAATAAAATGTATAAAAAATTATTGTAAAAAATAATAAAACCCGGCCAAATCATTCATAACAATAATTTGAGCCAGGTTTTGCAAACTTCCTTCCGATCGATAAACCTTTTAATGTTCTACATCTTCTCCGGAGCTGTTATGCTCAATACATCCAGTACATTCTTTATAACAATCCTTGTGCTGTCCACAAGAACCATTCTTGCATACATCAAAGTCTCATCTTCGCCCTTTACCCTGCAAGCATTGTAGAAGCTGTGGAAGCTTGATGCAACATCAAGAACATATCTTGTAAGCCTGCTTGGCTCTAAAGTCTGGGCAGAAATTCTTATCTCCTCAGGATATTCGGAAAGCTTCTTCATTAATTCAATCTCTTCAGAAGATTTTAAGAGTGCCAGGTCAACAGAACCAACATCCGGAATTTTAAAACCCTCACTTTCCAAGAGCCTTAGCATGCTGCAGCTTCTCGCATAAGCATACTGGACATAGTATACCGGATTTTCATTTGATTTTTTAACTGCAAGATCCAAATCAAAATCCAGATGATTTCCCGATGCTTTCGTATTAAAAAAGAATCTTGCAGCATCTCTTCCAACTTCTTCTAAAAGGTCGTTTAAGGATATTGCTCTTCCCGTCCTCTTGGACATTCTGGCTATCTCACCGTTTCTGTAAAGCCGCACCAACTGGAATATCACGATGTCAAGATTGTCCGGATTAATGCCAAGGGATTTTAAAGCACATTTCATTCTTCCGGCATGTCCATGGTGGTCTGCTCCCAACAAATTTATTACCCTGTCAAACTTGCGCTTTAAAAACTTGTTGCGGTGATAGGCTATGTCAGCTGCAAAATACGTTGGCACTCCGTTATTTCTGACAATTACCTCATCCTTCTCCGCACCCAAAGCAGAAGCCGCAAACCAGACAGCACCGTCTTTTTCAACGGTATATCCGTTTTCTTTAAGAATATCCAGTGTCTCCTGAACTTCGCCATTATCATACAGAGACTGTTCGGAGAACCAGACATCAAAATTTACGCCGTAGCTTTCCAATGCTTCTTTTATTCGCTGAATATTTTTAGGCAAAGCGTATTCTACAAGGGCTTTGCGCCTTTCTTCAGGGCTAACAAGAAGGAGCTTGTCCCCATTTTCTTCGATATACTCTTTCATGTGATCAATAATGTCTTCGCCATGGTAGCCATCCTCGGGAAACTCTATAGCATCTTCACCCTTTAAAAGCTGAATATACCTTGCTTCAAGCGAAATGCCGAACTTCTCAATCTGATTTCCGGCATCGTTAATATAGAACTCCCTAGTTACATCATATCCGGCTTTCTCAAGGACACTCGCAATACAGTCTCCCAATGCTCCTCCTCTGGCATTTCCCATATGAAGAGGTCCGGTAGGATTGGCACTTACAAACTCGACCATTACTCTTTGTCCACGGCCAATATCCAGCTTTCCGTAGTTTTCTTTCTCCTTCTGAATGACCTTTAGAACATCATACAACCATGCATTTGTGAGAAAAAAGTTGATAAATCCAGGCCCCGCTGTCTCAACCCGGTCAATATATGTATTGCTGGTGTCAATATTCTTTATGATTATTTCTGCCACCTGTCTGGGTGCCTTCCTTACTGTTTTTGCCGCCTGCATGGCAATATTGGTTGAAAAATCGCCATGTCCCTTCTCCTTCGGAATTTCAATAAACAGCTCGTCTACTGTAAATTCCGGAAGTTCACCGTCTTGAACTGCCTTTGATATTGAGTTTTTAACTGTTTCTTCAATTTGCTTCTTTATAGTCTCCACTACATTCGTCATCTAACTGTCCTACCTCTCTAATAAACATATGAAAATCGTTTTCTCCACTTTTATTATCATCTATTTCAAGTTTATAATCAACCTTCACTTCCCCGCCTGAGTCGTCAACATTTATTGCAACCATGCGGGCAGTAACCTTCATGGTAAATGTACCGTACTGTGTATCATAATAGGATACATGTTTTTGTCCTTCTTCAAAAATGAACTGTGCATTGACCGTACCGAATCTCATCAATGTCACAATGCCATTGGAAATTTTAAGGGTAGTGGTGGTGCCCTCCATGCCCGTTACTTCACTTTCTTTGTATGTCACATAATATGCATTCCCTTTTTTATAGTACTTGCCTTCCGTAACAAGTTCCAATACATTTTTATCCTTATTGTCGGAAGTCTGAACCCCTTTTACCGAAATAATAACATTTTTATTCATAGTTTTCCGCCTCCATTTTTGCCGGCAGGGGCATTTTAGCCCCACCGAAAATTTAAATACTTTCCTGCTTCTAATACACAAAATGTTCTTAATTGCTTAGTGCCATTAATCAAATCTAATATCTCTCAATATCAATCTTTTCAGCAGAATGTATTTCATGATTCAAAATGGAATTGCCCAGAGATTCAAACTTATAAACACTGTCACTGGTATAATACCTGTACACAGGTCCAACTTTTTCATCTCTTTCAAGGTAATTTTCATTTATCATCTCCTTTACTGCTTTTGCTACCTCCAATGCTGAACTAACCAATTTAACACCATCCCCCATTACCTTTGAAATGGTATTGTACAAAAGGGGATAGTGGGTACATCCCAAAACTAGCGTATCAATATTTTTCTCTTTTAACGGCAAAAGATATTCCTCTGCAATTCTCAAGGCAATATCATTTTCCCACCAGCCTCCTCAACCAGTGGTACAAACAAGGGACAGGCCTTCTGATAAATTTCAACTTCCGGATCCAGCCTTAAAATAGCTTTCTCATATACTCCGCTGGTCACTGTTGCCACGGTACCGATTACCCCAATCTTCTTGTTTACTGTCTCTCTGACAGCAGTTGCCGCTCCGGGCCCGACAACTTCCACTATCGGAATATCAAAACTATGCTTAACCTGATCTAGGCTGCATGCACTTGCTGTGTTGCATGCGATTACAATCATCTTTATATCCTGATTTAGAAGAAACCGGATGTCCTGAAACGTATATTTTACTACAGTCTCCTTCGATTTGGAACCATAGGGGGCTCTCCCGCTGTCTCCGAAATATACTATACTTTCCCGAGGCAATAAATTTTTTATCTCCTTTAATACAGTAAGACCGCCCAACCCCGAATCAAAAACGCCTATTGGCCTGTTGTCCATAGTATTTTCCCCCAACTGTAATACGATTAAACTGCATAGTTCTTTATCTATTCACTATATTCTTTCAAATTGTCTTTGAATCTTTCAATAGCCAAATCAATCAGCCTTTCAATAAGCTCCGAATAAGGAATACCGGATTCCTCCCAAAGCATAGGATACATGCTTATGCTTGTAAATCCGGGTAAGGTATTAATTTCGTTTATATAGACCTCTCCGGTTTCCTTGTGCACAAAGAAGTCCACCCTTGACAGTCCTGCACAATCCAAAGCCTTAAAGGCCTTTATTGCATAACTTCTAATCTTTTCAACGGTCTCTTCCGGAAGATCCGCAGGTATTTTTATTTTAGAACTGTTATCAATGTATTTCGCCTTGTAGTCATAAAATTCATTGCCCGGAATGACTTCTCCCACTGTTGACGCTATAGGCTCATCATTTCCCAGCACAGCACACTCAACTTCTCTTCCGTTGATAAATTCTTCAATTAGTACTTTTCTATCATATTTCGCCGCATAAATCAATGCTTCTTTCAGCTCATTTTTATCATGTGCTTTTGTCACGCCTACGGAAGAACCGGCATTGGACGGTTTTACAAATATTGGGTATTCGAATTTTCCCTCTATTTTGTCAACTACACTCTCAATATCCCCGGCAATCTCCTTTCTTGTAAAATACAGATAGTCTGCCTGAGGTATTCCTGCCTTTTCGAAGATTATCTTTGCATAAATCTTATCCATTCCCACTGCCGACGCCAGCACTCCGCAACCCACATAGGGTATACCTGCCAGCTCAAAAAGTCCCTGTATGGTTCCGTCTTCACCGTTGCAGCCGTGCAAAACCGGAAAAACCACATCTATCTTTTTGCCTTTTCCATCACTTGCCAAAGTTTTGTCAAGCTCTCCCGTATCATCTTTAAGACTTACTATGCTGTCTACCAAGTTCATTTTGTCGGGAATACTTCTTGTCCCATCCTTTAGTGCAATTTGCTCCCACTCTCCGGAAGGAATTTTATCAATAGGTCCGTTATAAGGAAGCCATTTTCCGTCTTTTGTAATTCCCATCATTGAAACATCAAATTTATCCGAATTAATGTTCTTCAGTATGGATGCCGCCGATATTCTTGAAACTTCGTGTTCCGATGACTGTCCGCCAAAAATAACTAGCACTCTCTTTTTGTCGCCCATATATTTTCTCCCCTTATTTTTTGGATGCAAAACACTAGTAAATATATATTTCTCATTTTACTATTTAAGTACATCAACTTCAAGATTTACGACAAAATACTATCCACTATTAGAATTTTCTAAAAAATAAAAGAATATAAATAACTTCATTGTTAATGAGGCAATTTGTGAATTTAGGCAACGTTAACCGGGCGCAAAATGAATCTAAAGACGCCTAATACATTACCAATAATTACACTTTCACAACATGAGAAAAACAAAGCAAAAGAATAAACCGAAAATTACAAACTGCATAAAAACATGCAAAATTCGAGACGAGTATACATAATACATACTACAATTTTATTATACCATAGCCATTATCCCATGTCCATACAGTAAATTTCGAGGTAATAAAATCATTTATTGCCAAAATTACACTAATAAAAAACTCGGAACATCGAGTCCCTTCGCTTTTGCCTCTTTCATTTCATTCCAAGAGGCTAAATAACAATACAGGGTCTTCCTGTTTCACACAATCCAAGAAAACCCTGTATTATAATTAAATTTTATATAATCATATACCCAGCAACCATGTTGCAATTGAAAAATATACGGTAAGTGCCACAGCATCAACCACAGTTGTTATTAACGGACCTGCCATAATTGCAGGGTCAAGTTTAAGTTTTTTGGCCATGATAGGAAGGATACCGCCAATAACTTTAGCCAACACAACTGTAAAAAATAAGGTTGTGCATACAGTTACAGCTACTAGTAATTCAGCCTTTTCAAAAAAATATATCCTTACAAAATTTACAACGGTTAGAACTATTCCTACAAGACAGCTTACCTGGATTTCTTTCCACAAAACTTTCAAAGCGTCCTTTGCCCTTATTTCTCCCAAAGCCAAGCCTCTGATTATGAGTGCGGATGATTGGGAACCGGCATTTCCACCGGTGTCCATTAGCATTGGGATAAAGGAAGCAAGCACCACAACCGTCTGCAGCACTTCATCAAATTTTCTTATGATATTCCCTGTAAAGGTTGCAGAAATCATTAATACCAAAAGCCAGGTTATTCTGTGCTTTGCCAATACCAATGCATTTGTCTTTAAGTATTCTTTTTCAGAAGGCTCCATTGCGGCCATTTTCTGGAAGTCTTCAGTATTCTCCTGCTCAATAACATCAATAATATCATCTATTGTTACTATTCCAACGAGTCTTCGTTCATTATCAACTACCGGCATGGAAAGAAAATCGTATTTTTTAAACAATAATGCAATCTCTTCCTGGCGTTCATGTGTATTTACATATATTACGTCTGTTTCCATAATATCTTTAATTACTACCGACTCGTCACTTAATATTAGTTTTCTGATTGATGTTACGCCTTCAAGCCTTCTAGAGTCATCCAAAATATAACAGGTATCAATTGTCTCTTTGTCTATTCCTGTCTCCTTGATATGCTGCAAAGCCTGTTTTACCGTCATCTCCTTTTTTAAGTCAACATACTCTATGGTCATTATGCTTCCAGCCGAATCTTCAGGATAGTTCAAGAACTGATTTATAAGTTTTCTGGTTGTTTCATCAGTATTCTCAAGAACCTTTTTTACAATGTTTGACGGCATTTCTTCCAAAAAGTCAATTGCGTCGTTAAAGAACAGTTCATCTATAATATTTCTGATTTCGCTATCGGTAATGGATTCAATAATATATCTTTGCAATTCATAAGATATATATGAAAAAACCCCTGCTGCAATATCTTTTGGAAGTATCCTGAATATCACCAATAGCTTCTGCTTGTCCATTTCCTCAAAAAGCTGAGCAATATCAACTACATTCATATCTGCAATCTTATTTCTTACTTCGGCATATTTGCCTTGCTCAATAAGGTTGAGAATCATCTCCTTCATTGTGCAGCCCTCCTTTAATAGAGCCACACCACCAGATTGGTAGCTATGGCTCCAAACATATTATATTTTTTAGTAAAACAACAGGGTAACGGCTCAGAATCCACAACTACCACCTCCTTAAAAATATTCTGCCCTCTCTAAGCTAATATATTAATTAATTTTGCCTTGTCAAATGATTGGCTACTTAAGCTGCTGCCTCCATATCATATTTTCTATGTACTGTCTTTGAACTTCAATTTGAATTTTCGAATATACTTTTGTATAAAAAATTCCAAGAAAAATAAATGCAACGATCAGCAACACCAAACCTATCCACCCATATGAACCGGATTTCTTGGATTTCTTTCTGCTTGTGCCATAGAGCTCTTCTGCTAATGCCAACTGCTCACTGTAAGTTCTAAGTCCTCTTCTTTTCATTTCTTCAAACAACTCTTGAGTATTTATTTTATTTGAATAATTTTTGCTTGTCTTCTTGTAAACTACATATGTCTTGGCAACTTTATCATGTAATGACTGCCTCTTTCCACTAACTAACGCTATAACAATATAAATAATTGAAATTGGAGGTACCACCACAGCCGGAAGTTTAACCAGTGCTCTTAAAATCACCTTGACAATGCTGCTCTTGCTATCACTGACAACTTCAATACCAAGGATTAGCTTTCCCGGGGTGGCAGATAAGCCTGAAGCCACAAAACCGATTTCATATATCAGGAATAACATCAAAAACCAAAAGTAATAATATCCATTAAAAAGATCAGAATTTATATTAAATCTTCCTTGAGATATATTAATTGATCTTTCAATAATTACGTCAAGAGAGATTCCTATGCCCAATATATCCAAAGCCATTATCAGTCCAAAATATAACCCTGCAAGTATAAGCGAGTCAAGAAGCAAAGCAAAATATCTTCTTAACACTCCACTAACACTCATCTTTTATTCCCCCTATTTAAAAAAACTAAATCAAATTTGCTAAGACCCTTTAAAATAAAGCATAGACTTTTGTTTTTTGACTTCACTATTATAACAAAAGGTCAATAGAAATGCTATACTTTGTTAATTGAATTTTATAGTATAATATATTTAATTATAAAAAAGTAAACGGAGGAGATTATAATGCCTTTTTACGATTTGAAGTGCTCAAAATGCGGACATGAGTTCAATGTAATGGCAAAAATGAGCGAACGGGCCGAAAAACTGATTAAATGTCCCAAATGCGGCTGCAATGAGCTTGAGGCCGTCTTTAAAAGCGTAAATATTATACAATCCAGAAAATCCGAAGGTGGAGAATGTCCCAATATTCATAAATGCGGAGGATGCTGCCATCACTAATGCAGCATCCTTTGAATAACGTTTTGAATAAACCTTGACTATTCAAGATATTCTATGTATGTTTCTTCAAATTCGTCACTAAAGGTCTCCTTAGCTTCTCCATCGGAAGCTTCATCGTAGGTTTCCTGCCATTTTTCATCGTCCGGGATTTCCTCATAGGTCTCCTGTGCACTGCTATCCTCAGAATCGTCAACAAAAACCTCTTCTTCATCTGCTGCTTGTGCACCTGTTTCTATGCTTTCGGTTTTACTGCTGGCACCAGTCGCATCCTTGCTGCCGGAAGATGATTCATCTTTTTGTCCGCGGCATCCTTATTGCTGTTTACTGTTCCCGTCGGTTCCGCCTTGTTGCTTATAAGCTGTGCACTTCTCGGAAACTCAGTATTGAATCTGAAATTTCCTTTGAAGTCGGCAGATGACTTTCCCTCTATCAAAAACTTAACCTTGCTTATCTCCTTAAGCTCTGTCAATGAGTTTACAATGGAATAAATTGTCATTCTCTCTTCTGCTTTCCCTCCCGGGTGATTGTCTCTAAACTCTTTTGTAAAATCAACAATGGCAACATCACCTTCAATCTTTATTCCCGAGCGAAGCTTGGCACCTTCCGGTATTGTGGGCTTCATTCCGGCAACCTTGGGTCCTTTAATCAATTCATTGACAATTATTTCCGCAAGATGATTTACGCTTTTGGTAGTTTCGCTAACCGGTATATATCTTATCTCCAGCTTTAGTTTAGAATTATCCTCATTTGCAAAATAAAGGCGTATTGGTGATTTGTCGGCGATTTGCTGTGCATCGTCCTCACTTAGTACAATACTGCTGGCAACATATGCATCTTCATTATCTCCCAATCCAAATTTGTTAGTATCTGAACAACCTACACAAAAGGATAATATCATGATGCAGACAGTAATAATAGATAAAAGTCTTCGCATTTAACCGGACACCTCACTATAAATTCTTTATAGGATATTTTTATGCCGGTTAGACTTCCAGTATTCTTATCCAAATAAAATCTTATCCAGCTTCCTCAAAAATAGCGACAGTAGAACTTGTACCAAGCCTTTCGCATCCCGCATTTATAAACTCTACTGCCTGTTCAAAGGTTTTAATTCCCCCCGATGCTTTTATCTTCATATTCGGACCTACAGCTCCCCTCATAATACAGATGTCTTCCAAAGCTGCTCCTCTACCGTTAAATCCGGTAGAAGTCTTCACAAAATCCGCCCCTGCCTCTTCTGCAAGTTTGCATGCCTGCACTTTTTGAATGAGATCAAGAAGAGCTGTCTCAATAATCACCTTTACTATGACCCCTTTTTCATGGGCAACAGAAACAACGCCTTTAATATCATCCCTTACATAGTAATAGTCCTCTGCCAAAAGCTTACCGATATTTATTACCATGTCCAGCTCTTCCGCTCCATTTTCCATGGCTTCCACCGCCTCAAAAACCTTGCAGGCTGTTGTTGCTGAGCCGTGGGGAAAACCTATGACAGTACTTACTTTTACCTTTGAGCCCTTTAATGCTTCCCTGGCCAATGCTACATGGCACGGCTTGACACAAACTGAAGCAACACCGTATTTTACTGCAATCTCACATTCTCTTAAGACATCGGCATCTGTGGCATCAGGCTTCAAAACGGCATGATCAATCATTGAAATTACTGTATTTTTATCCAAAAGACCTTCATCCTTTCTCATTTTGCATTGTTTTTGGCAACAGTTCTTCAAATTCTACGGTATATTTTCGCCAAACATTCTGGAAATAATATCTTTTTAACATTTACTTTATCATCCTTTCTAGAAACTTTCAATCTCAAGAACATAAAAAATTGACATTATATACATCTATAATGCCAATAGTTTTTTATCATTTGGATTATATTTTTAATGAAAATTATATAGCCTTGGTATACCTGTCTGCAAAGCAACTGGCACAATAGCTATCCGGCTTTATTTTAGGAATAAAGTTAAGTCCGCTTACCATGCCTACCATTTCATTTATGAGTGCTTTTGTCTCTCCTTTTTTACCTATATCAATATGGAATTCAAAAGTTACACCTTTGATAGAGGATTGTCCGTCATTCCCCAAAGCTTTATATATATGGTCTATCTTCTCTTGGTCAAACAAATATGCCAATTGGAGGCTTATGCATGTTTCCATATAGATTTTTTCCCGAAGGTTCTTTATAGGTCTTGCCATCAGACTTTTGTGAAGAAACCCAATAGCTCCTTTTCCAACCCTGTGAACATGAATGCATGTGACAAAAAGAGTACCGTTTGCCACATGGGAATCAGTTCCTATAGAAATTCTATATGAACTATTGGTATCTGCCTTAATAAACTTTATAATTTCCTCAAAAGCTTCTTTGAAAGTAACGTTACCTTTGCCGAGACTGCGGAAAATACTATTTTCATCGAATTCTACAGCGTTGCCTGACAGCATATCTCTCCCTCCATCCCTATAAAGCTTAAACCGCAAGCTTTTTGATAATATAAAAAACCCAGTGACAAAGTCACAGGGTCATAGACATAGTTTTGCTCAAGGTACTATGTTTGAGGAAATCAACATACAGGTGCCGTTTAAAAATATGTTTTTGTATACTTTTCACACCCATAGTCTTATCCGTCCTTTCACATAAAATACCTTATATAACTATATTATCATATGTAAACTTCAAAATCAACCATCCAGATTATGCCATTTTGGTTCCGTAATCAAAGAGCGCTTTTCTCAATTCGCAAACTATTTACATATTCAACCATTCTCTTTCCAGCAAGAGCTCCCTGTCCCACAGCTGTTGCTATCTGTTTAAAGCCGCCGGTACAATCTCCCGCCGCAAACAGCCCTTCAAGGTTTGTCTGCTGGTTCTTGTCAACCACTACGGCGTTTCCTTCAACAATTATCCCCAGCTTTCTTGCAAAATCAACGCTGGAAGGACTTTCATATGCTATAAACAATCCGTCAATATCTTCGCTGGTACCATCCTTGAAGAAAATCTTTTGGAGAAATTCATTTCCGTCAATCCTGTATATAGCCTTTGAATTAATATTAAATTTTTTTGCTGCCTCGGCAAACTTTTCGGATACCTGAAGCTCCTTGCCGTCGGTATATATTGTTATATCCTTTGTAAAAGAAAGAAGTTCCATAGCTTCATGCACCACATAGTCTCCGGCTCCCACAACTCCCACCTTGAGGTTGTTGTAGAAAAATCCGTCACAGGTAGTACAATAACTTACCCCTCTCCCTTCAAAGTCCTCCAGATTCTCTATTCTTAGCTTCTTTTGAGGTTGGCCGGTAGCTATAAGAACAGCTTTGCCCTATACCGATTGTCGGAGGTCAAAACTTCGAAAAATTCATTCTTTTCAATACTGATTACTTCACTGTCAATTATCTCAGCCCCCAACCTTGATGCCTGTTTTTCGCCTTCTTTCAAAAGCTTTTCTCCGCTTATTACCTCTGAAAATCCATAGTAATTCTCTATTTTCTCCGCCTTTATGAGAGCACTGTCACCCTTGCCTATAACCAATGTTTTAAGGTTTGCCCTTACCGTATACAGTGAAGCGGAAATCCCTGCGGGTCCTTTTCCTATTATTATCACATCATACATAAGTATTTTCCCCCATTTTTATCCAACATTATTGTGATTTATCATTTTGCTATTTTATATTTTATATTGTATTTCTTATTTTTCCAATATATTTTGTAGGCTTTTTTTGATTTACTACTTTCCATTAATATATCTTTCCGCCATAATTCCTGCGATTGCTCCATCTCCAACGGCAGTAGCAATCTGACGGATTTTTTTCTCCCTAACGTCTCCGGCGGCAAAAACCCCCGGAATGTTCGTTGCCATATCCTCATTTGTCAGAATATATCCCTGTTCATTCATCGCAACTTTGCCGGCAAAAGGTCTGTCTTAGGCAAAGTACCTATATAAACAAAAACACCATCCGCCTCTATTTCTTCAATCTTTCCTGTTTTTGTATTTTCAACGGTAACACTTTTTACGAAATTATCTCCGTTAATTTTTCGCACCTCAGAATCCCATATAACACTAATATTCGGATTGTTGAGCACTTCGTCCAGGGCTGTCTTTGACGCTTTGAAATAATCATGCCTGTTCACTATTGTAACATGCTTGGCATATCGAGTCAGAAATACAGCCTCTTGGGCAGCAGATTCTCCTCCTCCGACTACAATAACATTTGCATCAAAGTACATCGCTCCATCACATGTGGCACAATAATGTACGCCCCTTCCTCTAAACTCCTTTTCTCCCTCAGCCGGAAGCCTTCTTGGAGCCGCACCGGTTGCTATCAGCACAGCCTTTGCATAATAGTCCGTATTTTTAGTTGTAATGAGTTTTTCCTTTCCTTCCAAATTTATATCGGATATTTCCTTGAGGTCGTCAATATGGGCACCAAAGTCCAGCGCCTGCTTTTTCATATTTTCCATCAGGTCAACACCCCTTACCACACCGTTGGTGCCGGGGTAATTTGCAACGTGGAAAGTCGTAGCCACCTGTCCTCCAATGAGTCCTTCATCCACAACCACAGTATGAAGCTTCGCTCTGGCCGCATAAATTGCTGCAGTTAGACCTGCCGGGCCGCCGCCCATTATCAGGAAATCACAATATATCTTTTCCCTCTGTTCATCTTTGCAAACATCCCCAATAACCCTCTCTATGGCTGCAATAACTCCGGGTTGCTTATGTAGCCGTTCAATCGGGTGCAAACCTCTTTGCCGTCTTTGTAGAAAAGAACCGTAGGGCTGCTCTTTACTTTCAAACTTTCTCCCAACTGGCGGTTCTGCTGGCGATAAATCTTAACAAACTTCATGTGTTTGCTGTATTTTTGTGCTGTCCTCTCAAATATCGGAATAAAAGAATCGCAAACAGGGCAGCCTTCGGTATAGAATAGGACAGCTGCAGGAACATTACTTTTCAATACATCCTCTTCAAAACTTTCCACCGTTGATTTAACTATTATATCCTCCATGCTATAGCCTCCCGAACATTATTTTAGCTTTTCAAGTATATCCAAGAGCACCTTTCCCCGTCTTGCCCCCTCCATATAGGTGACTATGCTTCCATCCCTGTCTATAACATAGGTCGTGGGAATACTGTATATTCTATAGTCTTGTGCAACACTTCCCGTTGTATCCAACAACACCTTCATGGTATATCCGTTATCTGCAATAAATTTCCTTGCCTTCTCCTCGGTCTCTCTGAAGCCGTCGGTAAGATTTACTGCCAAAATTACCGCATCCTCTCCTTTTGAAAACTCCTTGTGCACCTCTTCAAACTCAGGCATTTCCGATGTGCAAGGGCCACACCAGGATGCCCAGAAATTCAAAAACACAATTTTCCCCTTATAATCAGACAGTTTCACCGTATTGCCGTCAAGGTCTTTTAGGGTAAAATCCGGTGCCATTATCTTGTTCTCTTGCTCCGTACCGCCATCCTCATCTTTAGCATTTCCATCCTTATTTATATCGTCAGAAATTTTATCTCCTATATTTTCTGCCGAATCGCCTCTGTTATATACAACATATGCACCGATTAGCAAAAATGCAAGTACTGCCACCCAGATTATAATATTTACTGTTTTCTTCATATTCATATTTATCTTCCTTTCAAATAAATTATATTATATTAAGAAGCATTGCCGCTCCCAAGAGTATCAGCAAAACCCCGGAAATAATATTAATTATCCTCATATTTGATTTTATAAATTGGAAAGCTTCTTTGATACTTTCAAAAATCATAGCCGAAACAATAAAAGGTATGCCAAGACCGAGAGAATACACCACAAGAAGCAGCAATCCCTCTGCCATTGTGGAAGAATTTGCGGCCAAAGCCAGAATCGAAGCCAAAAAATAACTTATGCAGGGCGTCCATCCGAATGCAAAGCAAAATCCAAAGATGACCGACCCAATGAATCTTAATCTGTCAAACTTGTATTCAAACCTCTTTTCCCTGTTTAAAAAGCCTATATTTAGTACTCCGGTAAAATTGAGTCCAAAAATGATTATTACAATTCCGCTTATGATTTTCAAAACATCTCTGTAACTTTTAAGAAATGCTCCCAAAGAAGTAGCTGCAGCCCCCAATACTGTAAACACAATCGTAAACCCCAGTACAAATCCAAGGGAATTTATCAAAAGTCTTTTTTTGTTCTTCCCGTCTTTGTCTTCCTTACCGGTAAATCCGGCCAGGTATGAAAAGTATGCGGGAAGCATCGGAAATATGCAGGGAGAAACAAAGGTTAGTATACCCTCCGCAAAAGCCGTCAAATAAACAGAACTGCCCAACTATATACACCTCTCTTTAAAAAAACGCTTTTCTTATTATTTACCACACAATAAACGAGCTTAATACATTAAAAATAATTTTTTAAAAATATCAATCCTTTATATATATTAATTTG
>NZ_BAVR01000024.1 GCF_000521465.1 Acetivibrio straminisolvens JCM 21531 | reverse complement strand
ATATTTTATCTTAGTATTTTTCGCCTAATTTTAGACAAAAGTTTACAACCAATGATAAGATTACAATATACTTTAAATATAGAATCAGAAAGAATTGTACATTACTGCGAAGCGCATTAATTATTAAAAGGTAATAAAATGGGGGTAAATCGATGGCGGTAATTCATCTTGTAATTGCTGACAAGGATCGTGCTTATCTTGACAGTGTGGTCGACTTCATTTATTCAAAATACAATAACAGATTTTATGTCCAGGCTTTTTCCGCTGAAGAAACTTTTAATGACTTTTTTAATAAGACGGACAAAATTGACATACTTCTCATGAGTCCTGACTTTTACAGTGATGAGCTTGATTTGGGGAAGGTAGTTGCTCCTATTGTGTTATCGGCAGGTATTCTCACGAAGGATATAAAAAACTGCGAAATAATCAGTAAATACCAGATGGGTGACAAGCTTATCGGCAATATATTAAATATTTTTTCCGAGAAAAGCAACTGCGAGTTTATAACAGGGGACGGTAAAAAGAAGACTCGTCTTATTACCTTTTATTCTCCATGCGGCGGTGCAGGTACATCTACATTAGCTGCCGGCGTGAGCGCAAAATGTGTACAGAACGGATGGAATGCTTTTTATCTCAATTTTGAGAGGTTTCCTACCACTACAGCTTTTTTTGATGCCTATGGCAGCGGAGAGAATCTTTCGAATATTTTGTTTTTTCTAAAAGAGAACAATAAAAACCTGACACTTAAAATAGAAGGAAGCAGGTCCATAGACAGTTCGACAGGGGTACATTATTTTCTGCCTCCGGAGAATGTTTTTGACCTTGATGAGCTGACATCCGGTGAGATTATGAGGCTTATCGGACAGTTCAGGGCAATGGAGAGCTATGATGTTATTATAGCCGATATAGGTGCACAATTAAATGAAGTATGTATATCGCTGTTGGAGTGCAGTGATTTGGTTTTCTGCGTTTTGCCCTATGACACTACGTCGAAGATTAAGTTGGCAACACTCCAAAAGGCTTTTGAGATTCTTAGCAAAAGAAAAGGCTTGAACTTTATGGACAAGGTGGAGCTTATTCTAAATAAATGTTTGAGTTTTGGGCATCCCGATGTTGAAAATCTTAATTTTAACGGAAAAAACGCTTCTATCAGAATACCTTACATGAAAGGACTGGATGCGAGTTACGGCATAGAGCATATAATTGGAGATTCAACTCCCTTTGGACCTGCTGTAAGGCAGATAATTGGCATATTACAAGGAAGTACGGGTGATTGCTAGTGGAGATGGAAGAAAAAGAAAGGCTTATTGCCCAGATAAGAAAACATATAAGCGATAGCATAGATTTGAGAAAGGACTTTTCGGATGAAGAAATAAAAGATATTATCACAAACGTTGTATTTGAAAGGTCCAAAGATTATTACCTCAGTGTCGGAGAAAAGAAGGAAATTGCCGATGCAATTTTTAATTCCATGAGAAGGCTGGATGTTCTCCAACCCCTCATTGATGACAAAAGTATTACTGAAATAATGATAAACGGTCCTGATTCCATTTTTATTGAAAGAGACGGAAGAGTTTCCAGGATGGACGTTAAATTTGAAAGCCGCCGAAAGCTTGAGGACGTAATCCAGACAATTGTGTCGAGGGTGAACAGGACAGTAAATGAGTCATCCCCGATTGTTGATGCAAGGCTGGCGGACGGTTCCCGTGTAAACGTGGTTTTGCCTCCAATAGCCTTAAATGGGCCTGTGGTTACCATAAGAAAGTTTTCGGAAAAACCGATGACGATAGAGCAGCTTATAAAATACGGTTCGATTACCGAGGAAGTTGCCGACGTGCTGGAGAGGATGGTCAAGGCAAAATACAACATATTTATCTGCGGTGGTACTGGCTCGGGAAAAACCACATTTTTAAATGCTCTTAGCAATTTTATTCCCAAAGATGAGAGGATTGTCACAATAGAAGACTCTGCGGAGCTTCAGATTGTCGGGATAGAAAACATTGTCAGGCTGGAGACAAGGAATGCCAATACTGAGGGAAAAGGAGAGATTACCATTAGGGATCTCATAAAAACATCTCTTCGTATGAGGCCGGAGAGAATTATCGTGGGTGAGGTGCGCGGGAAAGAGGCATTGGACATGCTTCAGGCGATGAATACCGGACATGACGGTTCCCTTTCCACCGGACACGCAAACTCTACCAGGGACATGCTGTCAAGGCTTGAAACAATGGTATTAAGCGGCGCTGAAATGCCTTTAGAGGCAATAAGACAGCAGATAGCTTCTGCAATAGATATAATTATTCACCTCGGAAGGCTCAGGGATAAATCGAGAAGGACCCTTGAGATTACAGAGGTTGTGGGATATAAGGACGGACAAATTGTGTTAAATCCGCTTTATGAGTTTGTAGAAGAAGGAGAAACTCCGGAAAAACACATAATTGGTTCTTTAAGAAGGACAAAAAATGAAATGATTAGCAAGCTCAAATTCAAAATGTCAGGTATATCGACAAGTTTTAGATTTAGTACAAGGGGGCTGTACGAATGGATCTGGAGCTACAAAACAGCGAATTTGAAGAAGTGGTTGTTGAGAAAAATTATAGCGGCTTAATTGATTATGATATATATGTCATGAGTTTTAAAGAGAAATCTCTATATTTTTTGCTTGCAGCAGCGGTATTGTTTGTTATAGGGTATATTTTCTACCACAATATAATACTGTCATTGCTTCTTACGCCTTTTGCGCTTTTATATCCAAAGAGAAAAACGAAAGACATAATCGAGAAGAGAAAGAATGAACTTAATCTGCAGTTTAAAGATCTGCTTTATTCGCTTTCGTCTTCCCTTACTGCGGGAAAGTCGGTGGAGATGTCTTTTAAAGAAGCGCTTAAGGATCTGAGTATTTTATACCCGGATCCCGACACATATATTATTCGTGAAGTAGAGTACATAATAAGAAGACTTGAAATGAACGAAACTGTTGAAGATGTTTTGGAAGACCTGGCAAGGAGGTCGCATTTGGAAGATATACAGAACTTTACCGATGTTTTCAAGACCTGCAAGAGGACAGGCGGAAATCTGGTAAATGTAATAAGAAACTCAACTAACATAATCAACGACAAAATTGAGATAAAAGAGGAGATAAACACTTTGCTGGCAGCAAAGAAGTTTGAACAGAAGATTCTGTCTTTTATGCCTCTTGTTATGATAGTTATTCTATCTCTAACCACTGATGATTATATGGCTCCTGTGTTTGATACAATCATTGGCAGAATAGTGATGACTTTCGCAATTATTATTATAACTGCGGGATATTTTATATCGAAAAAAATTATGGATATAAAGATTTGACAGTGGAGGGCATATGATTATAGGTGTTATAGTTTTTGCTGTATTTTTGCTGCTTTTTATCCTGTTGTTTTTCTTGTCGAGAGGCAAGTATAGCGATTATATTGAGCCTTTGGATAGCAATGAGTACAAATTGAGAGGTTTGCTGCCCATAGGGCTGTTCATTCTTGATGCGGTGAAATATAAGTATTCTTCCAAGTATGACAGGATGCTTCAGGCAAAAATTGCCGAATTAAAGGGAATTAAGTATTCAATGTATTATTTGCAGATTCATCATGCCAACAAGATTGTTCTTATGTTTTTAATACTGCTTTTATTTACTTTGTTTTCTGCTGCAACACGGGATGTTGCAACCGTGGTGTTTGGAATTGTAATAATGCTTGCTATTCCGTTTTTTATGGACAGGGAGCTTAGAGAGAAGGTTAATAAGAGGAGACTTAGCATACAGATTGATTTTCCGGACTTTTTAAACAAGCTTATTTTGCTTGTAAATGCAGGTATGACAGTCTCGAGGGCTTTGGAGAAGTCCATAACCGAAAATGACAAGGATACTGTTTTGTATAGGGAGCTAAGGACGGTTTTGGCAGATATCCGGGGCGGCAAATCGGAGACCGGTGCATTTGAAGATTTTGCAAATAGGTGCAGAATTCCTGAGATAACCAAGTTTGTATCGGTTCTTTTGCAGAATTTTAACAAAGGCAATGCAGAAATGGTATCTATTTTAAGGCTTCAGGCTACAGAGTGTTGGGAAATGAGGAAGCATGCAGCCAAAAGGCTTGGAGAGGAAGCATCTTCAAAGATGTTGTTTCCGATGATGCTTATGTTTATAGCGGTGATTCTAATTGTTGCCACTCCGGCGATTTTGGCGCTGATTGATAGTATGTAATTTACTGCAGCAATGGACTGCGATAGTATAAAATTTACTTGTGAAAGGAGGTGAAATAGATGCTTAAGTTGATAAAAAACTTTATAAAAGAAGAAGATGGTTTGGGTACAGTTGAGATAGTAATAATTGTAGCTGTTTTGGTTGCAATTGCTCTTATCTTCAGAAAGGCTATATTTGGCTTTGTGGATAGCATGGTGAAGAAAATATTCAGCGATGAAGTTCAAAAGGAATCTACAAAGGGACTACCAGGGTCATCTTCACCAGCTCCAGGTCCTACATAATTTGTGTTGTAGTTTTTGGTTGTTGATTAGCCTCTTTAAGTGAAATGAAAGAGGCAAAAGCGAAGGGACTTGGTGTCCCAAGCTTCTAATGTTATTAGGGCATGGGCTTATGCCCTAATAGACTCTTTTTTTGCTTTATTAAATACTTTTTATTATACCATCGAACAAGAGGGCAAGTTGTATGAGCTGTAAGAAAAGTTGGAAAAACTGCAAAGGGTTTATTAAGGATAATAGAGGGAGTTTTACAGTTGAGGCGGCTATAATTGTTCCTACTGTCATTCTGACCATGTTTGCATTGATATTGATTAGCGAGTTTTTGTATCAAAAATCATGCATACAGGCTATTGCAGACAGGACGGCGCAGCGTGGAGCCGAAATCTGGAATTCTCCGTCCAAGGATATGATTTTCGGACAGATCACCCTGGATAATATGGATGACATAGATCTGTATTGGCGAATATGGGAGATGAAAAAACGTAAAAAGAAAAAGGAAGAAAAAATTGAAGGGTATGTAGGATACTTATTGAAAGATTCACCCGTCCTTGGTGAGCCCATTGATTTGGAAATAAATGCAGGTATAGTGGAAGATTATATAGTATATAAAAAGCTGAGGGTTAGCGTAGAAGCCAAGTATAAAAACCCTTTTTTGTCGCTGCTTAAAGTTTTTGGAATAAAGAACACCATAACAATTAAAGCCCATTCGGATGCTATAATAAACGAACCGGTTGAATTTATCAGAACAACGGATTTTGCTCTTGATGTGGTCAAGGAAGTGGACAACAAGCTGTTTGAAGGCAAGGGCGGCGAGATTGTAAAAGATGTAAGAGAGGGAGTATCCAATATTTTCTTAAAAGTTAAGGAGTTTTTAAACAATGAAAAGTAAGACGCCTATAAGAAAAATAGAGCTAAACACTGATAACGGGGAAATGTGCAAATGATATATGTATTATTGTTTATTTTGGGGCTTGTCTCAGCGGTTGTAATAAATCTTACTACAGATTTTGAAAAGTGTACGGATGCCAAAAGGCTGAAGTGGTTTGCCGGCTATATGTATAAAAAGCCCCAATACATAGCTGTAATGGTGCTTACACCCCTTACTTTTATGCTTTTATACCATAAATCCCAAACCAATCTTGAAGTGATTCGATATTCTGTTCTGTACATATTACTGGCATCTTCTTCTCTGAAAGACTACAATGAAAGGTTAATATCCAATAAGCTGGTTATTGCCGGAATCGTTTTGGGACTTATCGCAGCTGCTTTGGATGCCGAACCGGCAAAAATTATTCAATCTATAATTCTTTTTATTGCAATCGGTCTGATTATGTCATTGGTCACCTTTGCCACAAAAGGAGGAGTCGGTATGGGTGATACCAAACTTATTGCCGTATCAAGTCTTTATGCCGGACTTGCGGGAATAATATCCATTTTATTTTATTCTTTTATACTAAGCGGTATAGCAGGAATAGTGCTTCTTGCCTTAAAAAAGGCAAATTCAAAATCCAGAATACCTTTTATACCCTTCTTGACCTTGGGATTTTTGATTTACCTGTTGTTTTTGTAGTAACTCCTCCCGTGATCAATACAGCTTTTTCTTTACGGAATTATAAAAGTATATTCACTGTTGGCAAAAGTAATTTTGTCGTTGTTTTTAATTTCATGTTCTGTGTTTGCGGCAAGTCTTATGCCGTTTACAAATGTTCCGTTTCTGGAATTCAAATCTTTTACAAAGTAACGTCCGTCCCTTGATATTATCTCGGCATGTACCTTTCCCACTGCGTTATTTTGGCTTATATAGTCCACTTGGCTTTTAAGCCTTCCTATTACAAAGCTGGGCTTGTTGATTATTATTTGCTCCATCACACCGTTCATTGTTCCCTGCAAGTAGGGATATGAATTTGAGGTGCCCAGATAAACGGTTTCTTCAAGAGGAGATGGGAAAATTACGGTTGTTTCGTTTAAAGAATTGGGAGTACTTGCTGCGTTGTTGAAATTAGATTCCGGCTGCGAAGGCGCTTTATTTATTGGAGGAATGCTTTGATTGTTCGAAACAGTGGTAAAATTCCTTTTCTCCATATTTATTTGAGGTTTTGCAGCAGGTCTTTCCCTGACTGTGGAGACGGTCTCGACTTTGTTTTTTTCATTCAAGACTGTTTTCCAGACAGCATAGGATAAGGCTCCTGCCAAAATACCGATACCCAGCATGTTGACAATCGGTTCGTTTCCGAGAGAATCCATGGCTCCTGACGCTAAAAGGGCAATGGACCCAATAATAATAACTGCCTGCAATATAGCGCCGGCTATTAATACGCCGGTTTTATACTTTATCCTGACTACAGTTTTTTCTGCTGTATTTACTGCCGGTTTTGCAGGTGCTGCGGAAACAGGTCCCTGTGGAGCAGGACGAGGTACATTGGGTTTCGGTATGCCTGATTTTGGAACGTCCGGCTTTGAAACAGGCGCCTTGGGAATGTTCGGCCTTGGAGCACTCGCTTTTGGTGCTGCCGGTGCCGGTGCAGGCTGAACGGGTACATTATGTTCTTGAATAACCGGTTTTTGTACTTCCGGTTTCGGTATATCCGTTTCCAGCTTCAAATCATTTAATAATTTGCTAAATTCTAAAATACTAAAAGTATCGGATTTCAAAAGATTTAAAATCCTTTGAAGGAAGTTGTCGTTGTTGGTTTCATCTATATTTGCACTGAACATTATGAAGTTCATGGTGAAGTTTTTCAACTGGTCATTTACATTGATGTCAATGTTCAACGGCAGATAGGCCAGTGAAACTTCCATGGTGTTTGGAACTATGTAAATATAATCTTCGTTTAAAATGTATGATCTGTCTGACAATAAATAGTCTTTTGAGCTGAGTATCGTTTTTAGTATATCTTTGAATATGTTTATAAAGTCGTCCCTTTTTAGCTTGTTGCGCCTAAGGTACTGGGATAAAGCCAGTTTGGATGTGATATTGTAGTAAAAATTGTGCTTTGAATCTTTTTGTCTTATATCCAAGGGTAAAATATTCCTATTGGGATTGTTGGCAAGCATTTCAACCTGATATAAAAGCACATTCTCACCAGCATCTGTGCTTACAACAAGAAAGCTGCCTGTGGCACTGCTTTCGTAATTGAATTCAAATTTCTTGAGATAATCATTGACCATTGAATTATATCCCCCTTGTTTACCAAAAAAGTTGTTGTGATGATTATTTTGAATATTTTATCTTTTGTTTGAAGATTATTTTACATTTTTTATTAAAATTCTACATGGGCATATCACTATTTTATCAGTTGATTGGGTAATTTGGCAACTATTGATTTTTATTGTTAAATATTATTTAAACTATTGACAATTGGGCTTTGGGCAATTAAAATTAAATAATAAATTGTAAATTAGATGATTTAAAATACTGTAATGGCTATGAAGGGGAAAAGTAGCCAATACTTCCTTAAGGGAGAGAGTGTCGTGACTGAAAGCACTCTTAGGAAAAAGGTTGGTGAAAGGACACCTTGGAGCTGGCAGATTGAAAGTTTGCATGCGATTAGGTCTGTCCGCAGATTCTTGCGTTAAAGAATTAATAAGTGGGCAATTTTACTGCCTATTAGGGTGGCACCGCGGGAAAACAGCCTCTCGTCCCTGACACTGGTCAGACGGGAGGCTTTATTAATTTAATATATTTTAGGATAAAACATGGAAAACTGGAGGTTTATGATGTTAACACAGGCACCGAAAGGAACAAAGGATATTTTACCGTCAGAAATTCACAAATGGCAGTATATAGAAAAGGAAATAGCAAAGCTGTGTCATGACTTTGGCTATAAGGAAATTCGCATTCCTGTATTTGAACATACTGAATTATTCCAACGGGGAGTTGGGGATACTACAGATATTGTGCAAAAGGAAATGTACACTTTTCTGGACAAGGGACAGAGAAGTATTACATTGCGGCCTGAAGGGACTGCGGGCGTTGTGAGGAGCTACATTGAAAACGGCATGGCATCGCATCCTCAGCCCGTGAAGCTATATTACAACATTACGGCTTACAGGTATGAAAATGTGCAAAAAGGCCGTTACAGGGAGTTTCACCAGTTTGGGGTTGAGGCTTTTGGAGCTGCAGGACCTTCAATAGATGTAGAAATAATAAGCATGTTGAGGTTGTTCTTTGACCGGCTGGGGATAAACCAGGTTAGTCTTAATATAAACAGCATAGGTTGTCCTGTCTGCAGGGCCGAATACAATAAAAAGCTTAAGGATTATCTGAGTCCAAACCTTGATAAGCTGTGCGAGACATGCAATACACGGTTTGAAAGAAATCCCTTAAGGATTATTGACTGCAAGGAGGAAGCTTGCAAAAAAATTACTGCCGGTGCACCTGCGCTTATAGAGAATTTGTGCGGAGAATGCCACAGCCATTTTGAAGGACTCAAGGCAGGACTTGAAAACCTTGGTATTGATTATACTGTTGATAAAAATATAGTAAGAGGACTTGATTATTACACTAAAACCGTATTTGAATTTGTGTCGAGTAATATAGGCGCACAGGGACGGTATGTGGCGGCGGAAGATATGACGGATTGATTGAAGCATGTGGCGGCAAACCTACACCGGGAATAGGTTTTGCAATAGGACTGGAAAGGCTTTTGATGGTTATGGAAAACCAGGGTATTACATTCCCGGAACCGAAGGGTTTGGATATTTTCATTGCTACAATAGGAGAGAAGGCCGACAGGTATGCGGAGAAAATGGTTTATCAGTTGCGAAAAGAAGGCCTTAGCGCACAAAAGGATTTGATAGGAAAAAGTGTTAAAGCCCAAATGAAGTATGCGGACAAACTCGGAGCAAAGTACAGCATTGTTTTAGGCGATGATGAGATTGATTCGGGTAAAGCGGTACTTAAGAATATGGAGACAGGAGACCAAAAGGAAATAAGTCTTGATACTTTGATATGCAGACTAAAAATGTAATTACTTCGATTAATATAAATTAAAAGCAATTTTTAAGTGGAGGGTAAAATATATGGGAGAATCTATTTACGGATTAAAAAGGACACATATGTGTGCCCAGCTTAGTGTGGCCGATGTCGGAAAAACCGTTACGGTTATGGGATGGTGCAACAAAAGCAGGAATCTTGGAGGAGTAATTTTCGTTACATTAAGAGACAGGACCGGTATAATCCAAGTGGTGTTTAACGACACAACCGATCCCGAGATTTTTGCAAAAGCTGTGCCAATCAGAAGCGAATATGTGCTGGCCGTGGTGGGAGAGGTTGTAAAAAGAAGTCCCGAAGCAGTAAATCCCAATCTTCCCACTGGAGAAATTGAGATTATTGCAAAGGAATTGAGGGTTTTAAGCAGCGCTGAGACTCCTCCCATATACATTGAAGAGGATTCCGACGTAAACGAAGCTACCAGGCTTAAATACAGGTATCTTGATTTGAGAAGGCCCGATATGCAGAGAAACCTCATTTTAAGGCATAGGGTAGCAAAAATTGCCAGAGACTACTATGATGAGAACGGTTTTATTGAGATTGAGACTCCGATGCTTACCAAAAGCACTCCTGAAGGAGCAAGGGACTATCTGGTGCCTAGCAGGTTCATCCAGGAAAATTCTTTGCACTGCCCCAGTCACCCCAGCTTTTTAAACAGCTGTTGATGGTTTCGGGTTTTGACAGGTATATCCAGATTGTAAAGTGCTTTAGAGATGAGGACCTTAGAGCCGACAGGCAGCCTGAGTTTACACAGATAGACTTGGAAATGTCCTTTGTGAATGTTGAGGATGTACTTACAATAAATGAAGGGTTTATTAAAAAGGTGTTCAAGGAGGCTATTGATGTTGACCTCGAGACTCCTTTCTTAAGAATGCCGTACAAAGAAGCCATGGAGAGGTTTGGAAGCGACAAACCGGACATCAGGTTTGGATTTGAATTGGTAAACTTATCGGACCTTGTAGAAAACTGTGGATTTAAGGTATTTGCCGATGCCGTCAAAAATGGAGGAAGTGTTCGGGCAATAAATGCAAAGGGCTGCGGCAGCAAATTCAGCAGAAAGGAAATAGATGCCCTTGGTGAATTCGTAAAAACCTATGGAGCAAAAGGATTAGCTTGGATAGTTGTGGGAGAAAACGAGCTTAAATCTCCGATTACCAAGTTCTTCAGCGAGGACGAAATCAAGGCTATTTTGGAAAGGGTGGAAGCAGAGCCGGGAGACCTTATATGTTTTATTGCCGATAAGAATGAGATTGTGTTTGACTCATTGGGTCAGCTGAGGGTTGAGATAGCAAGAAAACTGGGCTTACTGGACAACAAGGAATTCAAATTTCTGTGGGTGACCGAATTCCCGCTTCTTGAATATGACGAAGAAGAAAAGCGCTATGTGGCAAAGCATCATCCTTTCACATCCCCTATGGATGAGGATATTGAATTGCTGGATACCGACCCGTTAAAGGTTAGAGCAAAGGCATATGATATTGTGCTAAACGGTACGGAAATTGGGGGAGGAAGCATCAGAATCCACAGTCAGGAGCTTCAGTCAAAAATGTTTAACCTTCTCGGCTTTAGCGAAAAAGATGCATGGGACAGGTTTGGATTCCTTCTTGAAGCTTTCAAATACGGTACACCTCCCCACGGAGGAATGGCCTTCGGACTTGACAGGTTGGTAATGCTTATGGCCGGAAGAAACAGCATTAGAGATGTTATTGCATTCCCTAAGGTGCAGAATGCATCCTGTCTGATGTCAAATGCGCCGGATGCCGTTGAACCGAAGCAGCTTGAGGAGCTCAAAATAAAATTGGATTTATGATATTATATGATATTATATGGTAAATGAAGTAATAAGAGCATGGGTATAAAAATGATTTATGTCCCATGCTCTTTTGTATTTATTTTTATTAAGTGGTATCATCGTAATATCGTCACTTGAAAAATCGGCTTAAATTATATACAATTTAATAATACGGTATTTTGAGAAATAACAAGGTAATAAATGACCCCTACTTATATTGGTGGTTATAACTATATATCAGCAAGGGAGGAATAATTACGAAAACGAATCCTTTTATTAGAGAAGTTTTAGATTGGACAGTTCACATAGTAATAGCCGTACTGATTGGTTTGTTTATTGTGACTTTTGTCGCACAGATAACTATTGTGAACGGAAGTTCCATGGAGACGACACTTCAGGACGGTGACCGTCTTATTATCGAGAAAATCAGTCCCAGATTTGGATGGCTGAAAAGAGGAGATATTGTAACTATAAACGATTATCCCGGACTGGACTCCGAGAGAAAGCCTATAATTAAAAGGGTTATCGGTGTGGAAGGAGATAGGATTGAAATCCGTGGCGGAAAAGTGTATGTTAATGGTGAAGCACTTGATGAAGATTATATAAACGTTGATGCGCAAGGTACCTTGGAAGTAAACGTAAAATTTAGTGAACTCAGTGTCCCCAAAGGCATATATATGTATTGGGGGACAACAGGCTTCCGGGTCAGAGTAAAGACAGCAGAACCTTTGGAACTGTAGAGATAAAAGATGTTGGCGGCAAAGCTATATTCAGATTTTTTCCTTTTAATAAAATAGGCACTCTTAAATGATATGGAATTATGTGTAGTTTTATAGTATATTTAGGGTATAATGGATAAAACGACCGTTTACTAATTATAAAATTTATTTAATAATACAATAGTATTGGGTATTTATCGATAGAGATAATTTTAGAGATAATATTGGATTTTTTTGTGTATATATAGTTTGAAGAGGTGAGTTTAATTTTGTTTATTTCGAGGGTTGAGGTGTAGATTGAAAGGGGCGTGAAAGTAGCTGTTACAAGCTACGTTAGCTATGAAAAGACTATTGAATGTAGGATTGGATGTTGGATCGACCACTGTAAAACTGGTTGTACTTGACAAACAAGACAGAATTATATTCAGTAAATATCAAAGACATTATTCGGACATAAAGAAAACGATATATTCTCTTCTTAGTGAAGCTTACGGTCTTTTTTCCGATGATGATATAACGATAATGGTTACGGGTTCGGGAGGTATTTCGGTTTCCGAATGGCTAGGACTTGATTTTATTCAAGAGGTTATTGCAAGCACGAAGGCCATAGAGACCTTTATTCCCCATACGGATGTTGTGATTGAGCTGGGTGGGGAGGATGCAAAAATAACCTACTTTGACGGCGGTATTGAGCAGAGGATGAACGGAACCTGTGCTGGAGGAACCGGTGCCTTTATTGACCAGATGGCATCGCTTTTAAAAACCGATGCGGCAGGCCTTAACGAACTGGCAAAGAACTACAAGGTTATTTATCCTATTGCGGCAAGATGTGGAGTTTTGCAAAACGGATATACAGCCTCTTATAAATGAGGGAGCTTCACGGGAAGATATAGCTGCATCTATTTTCCAGTCAGTGGTCAATCAGACGATTAGTGGGCTTGCATGCGGCAAACCCATAAGGGGTAATGTTGCGTTCTTGGGCGGACCGCTGCAATTTTTATCGGAGCTTAGGACCAGGTTTGTTGAGACTTTGAAGCTTGAAAAGCATCAAGTTATATCTCCTTCCAATGCACAGCTTTATGTGGCTTTGGGAGCTGCCTTGTCTTCGAAAAAATCCAAAGTGATACCCTTTAAATCTCTTGAAGAAAGGCTCTCGGTTTTAGACAGTGTAACAGTGCATGAAGTTGAAAGGCTTCAGCCTTTGTTTAGGGATGATAAGGAGCTTGAGGATTTCCGGGCAAGGCATCGGAAAAGTGCTATTCCAAGGCGGGATATAAAGAGCTTTGAAGGAAAGTGCTTTCTTGGCATTGATGCCGGTTCAACAACCACCAAGGCTGTGCTGATTGATGAGAATGGAGCTATTTTATACTCATATTACGGAAGCAATAATGGAAGTCCTTTAAAATCAGCGGTCAAAATATTAAAAGATATTTACAGTCAGCTTCCGGGTACCGCAGTAATTGCCAATTCGGCTGTTACAGGCTATGGGGAAGGGCTTATAAAAACGGCTCTTGATATTGATATTGGAGAAATTGAGACAATAGCCCACTATAAAGCTGCTGATGCTATTTTACCGGGGGTTGAATTTATACTGGACATCGGTGGGCAAGACATGAAATGCCTTAGAGTGAAAAATGGTGTAATTGACAGTATTATGCTTAATGAGGCTTGTTCTTCCGGTTGCGGGTCCTTTATTGAGACTTTTGCCCATTCTCTGAATATGGATGTAAAGGATTTTGCAAATGAGGCCCTCCTGGCCCAAAAGCCTGTTGACTTGGGTTCCAGGTGCACTGTATTTATGAATTCAAGAGTAAAGCAGGCCCAAAAAGAGGGGGCATCTGTTGGAGATATATCGGCAGGGCTTTCATATTCTGTCATAAAGAATGCTCTTCAGAAGGTTATCAAGATCAGAGACCCGAGGGAGCTGGGCGAGAAGGTAATTGTTCAGGGCGGTACGTTTTATAATGATGCGGTATTAAGAAGCTTCGAACTTATAGCAGGCAAAGAAGCGGTAAGACCTGATATAGCAGGACTTATGGGAGCCTATGGAGTAGCCCTGATTGCAAAGGAAAGATTTGTAGACGGACATTTAAGCACCGTTTTAAAGACTGATGAGCTTGATAAATTTAATATTGAAGTGTCAATGAGAAGGTGCGGCCTTTGCGGCAATAACTGTCTCCTTACGATAAATACTTTTTCGGGGGGCAAAGAGTTTATATCCGGAAATAGGTGCGAAAGAGGTGCGGGAATTGAGATAAAGAGGGATGATGTTCCCAACCTTTTCGACTATAAATACAGGCGTCTGTTCTCATACAAGCCGTTGGACAGAAGCCAGGCTACAAGGGGTACTTTGGGCATCCCAAGGGTGCTGAACATGTATGAAACTATCCTTTCTGGTTTACGTTTTTCACGGAGCTTGGGTTTAGGGTGGAGCTCTCTTCCAGATCTTCAAAGAAGATATATGAGCTGGGAATGGAGACGATACCGTCAGAGTCTGCGTGCTACCCTGCCAAGATTGTTCATGGGCATATAATGAATCTGATAAACAAGGATGTGGACATGATTTTCTATCCATGTCTGCCATATGAAGTGAAAGAGTACGAAGACTGCACAAATCACTACAACTGCCCTATGGTGACATCCTATCCCGAAGTAATTAAAAACAACATGGATGTCTTAGAAGAGCAGAATATACGGTTTATGAATCCTTTCCTGCCGTTTGATGACAAAAAGAGACTTGCCAAAAGATTGTATGAAGAGTTTAAGGACTTTGATATCAGTTGGCGCGAGATAAAGAGAGCGGTAGAAAAGGCTGTAGAGGAGGACGAAAAAGTTAAGGGGGATATAAGGCAAAAAGGGGAAGAGACACTTAAATACCTTGAAGAAACAGGCAAAAAAGGTATTGTGCTTGCCGGACGTCCCTACCATATTGACCCGGAAATCAACCATGGTATTCCAAATATTATTACGGGCTTTGGCATGGCGGTTCTTACAGAGGATTCAATAGCCCATTTGGGAAAAATTCAGCATCCTTTGAGGGTTGTTGACCAATGGACCTACCATTCAAGGCTCTATAGAGCGGCAAGCTTTGTGAAGGATAAGGCCAATCTCGAACTGGTGCAGCTAAACTCTTTCGGATGCGGCCTTGATGCCGTGACTACGGACCAGGTGGAGGAAATACTGTCCAGTTGCGAAAAAATATATACGGTTTTGAAAATAGATGAGATTGACAACCTTGGTGCAGCGAAAATCCGTATAAGGTCTTTAAAGGCCGCAATGGACGAAAGGGATAGAAACGGTTTTACGATAAAGAAGGGCGATGCAAGCTGCAAGAAAGTTTTATTTACCGAGGAAATGAGGAAAAAGCATACCATATTGGTACCGCAAATGTCTCCTATACATTTCCAATTATTAGAGGAAGCCTTTAATGTATCGGGATACAACCTGAAAGTGCTGCCTTACGTTGATAAGAAGGCGATTGATGAAGGCTCAAGCATGTAAACAATGACGCCTGCTATCCTTCTATAATCGTTGTGGGACAGTTGATGGAAGCACTGAAATCGGGAGAATACGACCTTAACAATACTTCCCTAATGATAACCCAGACTGCAGGAGGATGCAGGGCTACAAACTATATTGGATTTATAAGGAAAGCTTTAAAGGATGCCGGCTTGTCCCATGTTCCGGTAATATCCTTGAATTTTGCAGGTCTTGAAAAAAGTCCGGGATTTAAGATGTCTTTAGGGCTTATAAACAAGACTCTTATTGCCCTTGTTTACGGAGACCTCCTTATGAGAGTGTTGTACAGGGTAAGACCATATGAGAGAGTAAAAGGCTCCGCCAATGCGTTGTATCAATCCTGGGTGGAGAAATGTAAGGAGTCTATCAGAACAGGAAGTCATAGGAAGTTTAATGAAAATATTAAGAAGATAGTAGAAGATTTTGACAATCTGGATATTTGTGGAATAGAAAAACCCAAGGTAGGACTGGTGGGTGAGATTTTGGTGAAATTCCATCCTCAGGCAAATAACAACATTGTTGACATTATCGAAAGAGAAGGGGCAGAGGCGGTGATGCCGGATTTAACCGACTTTTTGCTGTACTGTGCCTACAACCAAAACTTCAAATACACCCATTTGTCGGGCAAAAAGATTGACTGCATGATTAACAATGCGGCAATTGCAGGAATTGAGTATTATAGGAAGACCATGAGAAAAGCGCTGAACCAAAGCAAACGCTTCCATGCTCCATGTACGATATATGAATTGGCCGATATGGCATCGGAAGTTTTGTCAATAGGTAACCATACGGGTGAAGGATGGTTCTTGACTGCTGAAATGATAGAGCTCATAAAGAGCGGCGCAAAAAATATAGTATGTATGCAGCCGTTTGCATGTCTTCCGAATCATGTTACCGGAAAGGGAATGATAAAAGAACTAAAGAGACGGTATCCGGATTCGAATATTGTTGCCGTGGATTATGACCCGGGAGCGAGTGAGGTAAATCAGCTTAACAGAATAAAACTGATGCTGTCTGTGGCATTTAAAAATCTCCAGAAGAGTGCATCGGATTCAAGAGATGAAGAAAATATACGTGATTACGATAGTGAAGAGAAAAAAATCAAGACTTATGTGTAAGGCCTTTTGGTGTAAAATTTAATAAAATATATAATTTTATAAAAAACTACTTTGGCATGACCAAAGTAGTTTTTTATGTAAAGTCCGCAATAAAGCAACCAGTTATAAAATCATAGAGTCCACGCTCAGAATATTAATATAGGGGTCATTGGTATTAATACTTTTAGAAAACTTGTTCTTCGTGAGAAGATTCTGATGTCCGCAACATTCACACATAAAATTCAATCCGTTTAGCTTTGAGATTTCCACTTCGGGAAGGTTTAGCATAACAGACTTACAGTTGTAGCAAATTAATGTTTTAAAGTTATACATGAGTATACCTCCTTGTTAGTATGTAGATTGTGTATTAAAAAGAAGTTAGGGCATAATTAGAAAAAGTAAAAAGGATTGCGACACTAAAGCTCCTTAACACAGATAATTTAAATTTTATAACGAACTTAAAGATATTTAAAGCATACGACTGCAATATTTATTAAACGACAAAAAGCCAAAAGAACAAACACTATTTTTATGCAAAATACATGAAAAAGTAAGATTGGAATCAATTCGTTTACATATTACTAGACTATATTTCCATTATATAATTATTGTGGATAAAAATCAATAGTTATCATTAAAAAACTTTTCATGAATATAATCAATATATGATATATGGGTTCTTTAAACATACAAAAAAATTTGCATTGTCTATACTAAAAACCTTGGATTAACGGAGGATAAGATGAAAGGATACGGTTTGAGAAAAAGAAAGCTTGTTTTTGGCAAGTTGCTTAAGATTGCCCTTATAATGTTGCTTTCAATTGGGGCAATAAAGATTGGAACAATTGCAGGGGATATGCTCTACAGGTCCGATAAAAAGATTATAGAGAAGATTGATGTTGAAACCTTAAGGGCCGCTCTCAATGTTTCAATGCCTATCATTGATACCATTTACAATAGCGGAAATATTAGTATTTCAATTTCGGGACAGATAAAAGAAATTGTCAATCTTGTTTTCTATTTTGATCTTAGCAATCCTGTTACCATTCTAGGAGCGCAATCACCGATATTCTACAGCTATTATACCGGTGAATACCAAAAACTGCTGGCCCAAAATCAGAACTGTGAACCTTATTTCTACATGGCAGATCTGGGAACTTCCGAAGAAAACAATGACAAAAGTAAAAAATCCGATAGTGCTGTACCTGAGCCTACATATCCTGCCAGCAGCATAACTTACAACGTAAACGAATTGGACAGAAATACCACTCCCGAGAATACTACCACCATTACGGCTGAGAAAATAGCAATTAACAGCCATGAAATTGAACGTGAAATTGATATTGAAAAGCTTCTTAATGAGCCTTTGAACATCAACTTTGACAAAAAGGGACCAAAGGTATTAATATACCATACTCACACTACAGAAGGATTTATTAAGGACCTTAGCGAGCTAGATAAAAGCGGTATTCCCAGCAGAACCACAGATAACAGATACAATGTGGTAAGAGTAGGAGAGGAGCTGGCCCAGACATTAAGGAAAAAGTACGGTATTGAAGTGATTCACAATGCCACTGTTCACAATCAACCTTCGGATACGGGTGCTTACGGAAGGTCCCTCAATACTGCAACCAATATTTTAAAAAGCTATCCTTCAATAAAAATAGTTTTGGATATCCACAGGGATGGATTGGGTGAAAGCAAACTAAGAGTGGCAAGTAAGATTAATGGCAAGGATACGGCAAAAATAATGTTTGTGGTGGGAACCGACGGAACAGGACTTGAGCATCCAAATTGGAGAGAAAATTTGAAATTGGCTCTTAAGCTTCAGCAAAAGCTTAATGAAAAGTACCCCGGTATCACAAGACCGGTTTATATGAGCCGAAACCGTTACAATCAGCATCTTACCAACGGTTCCTTGATTGTTGAAATTGGAGGAGACGGCAATACCATAAATGAGTGTCTGGAAAGCGCAAAATATCTTGCTGAGGTTCTCAATGAAGTGATTAATAATAAATGAGGGGATTTTGGGAATAATATTAATGGGTTTTTACAATTAATGCATAGGAAAGGACTTTTTAATGAACAGATTGGAAAAGTTTAGGTACATAAGAAGTGTAAGAAGAAGATACAAACTTGCCATTATTCTGTCATTTTTAATTTTGTTTTCGGGAATAATTGTTGCCGACAGCTCTATGAATAATCTTATGAACAGGAAAAGCGGTCTGGGTATGATTTGCATAACACCTTACGGGGACAACCATTATTATGTAAAATTTCTCAATGAGGACATTTATATTAATGTAAAGTATATAAAGGAAGATATTAAAAGGTTAAAAGATTGGCTGTCTCAGGTGCTTTAAAATTGCAAAATATTATTCACGGATTTCGAATAAAGTTTTATTCCTGCCAAAAAAATTCTTCTGTTCACAAAAAAAGTGTGTTATAATTATATGCTGATAATTTATATGCTGCTTGGAAGACAAATGACTTCCTAATTTTGCAGGAGGATGGATAAATGGCAAGTGAAAGACAAAAGAAGATTAGAAATTTTTGCATTATTGCTCATATAGATCATGGCAAGTCGACCCTTGCAGACAGATTGCTGGAGATGACCGGTGTTCTTACCCAAAGGGAGATGGAAGACCAGGTTTTGGATACCATGGAAATTGAGCGTGAGCGGGGTATAACAATAAAAGCCCAGGCTGTAAGAATGGTTTACAAGGCAAAGGACGGGGAAGAGTATATTTTAAACCTGATAGATACCCCCGGGCATGTGGACTTTAACTATGAAGTTTCCAGAAGTCTTGCGGCATGCGAAGGAGCAATACTGGTGGTTGATGCTGCCCAGGGAATAGAAGCCAGACCTTGGCCAATGTTTATCTTGCTTTGGAGCACAATCTGGAGATTCTGCCGGTTATTAATAAAATTGATTTACCCAGCGCCCAGCCGGATGTAGTTAAAAAAGAGATTGAAGACGTAATTGGGCTGGATGCAAGCGAAGCACCTTTGATATCGGCAAAAAACGGTATTAATATTGAAGAGGTGCTGGAGAGCGTTGTAAAGAATGTTCCGCATCCTGAAGGGGATGAAAATGACTCCCTTCGTGCACTTATATTTGATTCGTATTATGACAGTTACAAGGGTGTTATTGTATATATCAGGGTTAAAGAAGGCAGCCTCAAATTGGGCGACAAGGTCAGAATGATGTATACCAACAAGGAATTCATGGTTACCGAGGTTGGTTATATGAAGCCCGGAGGACTTGTTCCTTGCTCGGAGCTTTCTGCCGGTGAGGTAGGTTATTTTGCGGCAAGTATTAAAAACGTAAAGGATACAAGAGTGGGTGATACCGTTACACTGTCGGACAATCCTGCAGATGAGCCTCTGCCGGGCTATAAAAAAGTAAACCCCATGGTATTCTGCGGAATTTATCCTGCCGACGGTTCCAAATACGGGGATTTGCGCGACGCATTGGAAAAGCTTCAGTTAAATGACGCATCCCTTACTTTTGAGCCCGAATCTTCGGTGGCTTTGGGATTCGGTTTTAGGTGCGGATTTTTGGGATTGCTTCATATGGAAATAATTCAGGAGCGCCTTGAAAGAGAATATGATTTTGACCTTGTAACTACTGCTCCAAGCGTTATATACAAAGTTACAAAGACAGACGGTGAGATGTTATACATAGACAACCCTACCAATTTGCCGCCGACAGCGAAATTGAAATTATGGAGGAGCCTATTGTAAAGGCTACCATAATGTCTCCAACGGAGTTTGTTGGAAATATAATGGAGCTGTCCCAGGAAAGAAGGGGTATTTACAAGGATATGACCTATATCGATGAAGAAAGGGTTATGCTTACTTATGAGATGCCCCTCAACGAAATAATTTATGATTTCTTTGATGCTTTAAAATCAAGGACAAGGGTTATGCTTCATTGGACTATGAGATTTTAGGATATAGGGAGTCGGATCTTGTTAAACTGGATATTATGTTAAACGGAGAGATTGTTGATGCTCTGTCCTTTATAGTTCACAAAGATAAAGCATATGCAAGAGGAAGAAGAATTGCGGAAAAACTTAAGGAGACTATTCCAAGGCAGCAATTTGAGATACCGATTCAGGCATGTATAGGCGGTAAAATAATTGCCAGAGAAACAGTTAAGGCTTACAGGAAAGACGTTCTAGCAAAGTGTTATGGCGGAGACATAACTCGTAAGAAAAAGCTTTTGGAAAAACAAAAAGAAGGTAAAAAGCGTATGCGTCAAATAGGAAGCGTTGAGGTTCCTCAAGAAGCATTTATGAGCGTTTTAAAACTTGATACTTAAAGTTAGAGATGGTGTTGCAATGCAAAGTCAAAAAGATTTGGGATTATATATTCATATACCGTTTTGCAAAGCAAAGTGTCTATACTGTGATTTTAATTCCTTTGCCTGCAGGGATGATTTTGTCCCTGCATATTTTAATGCTCTGAAAAAGGAGATTTGCCTTTATTCGGACATTATTAAAGGGCACAGGATAAAGACGGTATTTATTGGAGGAGGAACACCTTCATATGTCGGCGCACATAATATATATGAAATTGTTTCGCTGCTAAAGCAAAGGTTTGATATGGACAGTTGTTTTGAACTTACCATAGAGGCCAATCCCGGAACGATGGATCTGGAGAAGCTCTCGGTTTACAGAAATGCGGGAATAAACCGACTGAGCATCGGGCTTCAGGCATGGCAGAATCATCTTCTTAAAAATCTGGGGAGAATTCACACGGTAGAGCAATTTGAGGAAAACTATCACCTTGCAGTGAAGGCAGGATTTGACAACATAAATGTGGATCTGATTTTTGCAATTCCGGGGCAGAGTTTTGAGAATTGGGAGGAGACTGTAAATAAAGTAGCGAAGTTAAATCCGCGGCATATATCCTGTTACAGTCTTATAATTGAAGAAGGTACGGTTTTCGGCACAAGGTTTTTAGAGGGAGAGCTGACTCCTGTGGAAGACGAACTTGACAGGAAAATGTACTGGTATGCCGTGGAAAAATTAAAGACCATGGGGTATAAGCACTATGAGATATCAAACTTTTCGAAAGAAGGATTTGAGTGTGCTCATAATTTGACTTATTGGAAGGAGCGGGAGTATATAGGTATCGGAGCCTCGGCCCATTCTTATTTTAACGGACAGAGATTTAACAATACTTATAATATTGAGGAATATGTGAAAATATTAAATTCTGATAGGCTTCCTGTGGAAAATCAGATTACCGTCGAAAGGAAAGATGAAATTTCCGAATTTATGATGCTGGGATTAAGACTTGTTGACGGAGTGAATGTCCGGGAATTTAAAGAGAGGTTTGGAGAGGATGTTTTGGAGGTGTTCAAAGGGCAGATAGAAAGCTTATTGAAAAGGGGACTTATTAAGATAGAAAAAGGTTTTATAAAGCTTACCGAATTGGGGTTTGATCTTGCAAATCAGGCTTTTATGGAGTTTTTATGATTGGATTTTGCAATAAGAATATCCTTTTGTGTAAAAGCAAATAATATCCACAAAAATATCTTGACAAAAGAAACATAGGGTGGTATTTTAAAAATAGCATTAGCACTCAACGAGTTAGAGTGCTAACAAAAGGGGTGAGGAGGATGTTCTTGGACGAAAGAAAAAAGAAAATTCTGCAATCGATAATTGATGATTATATAAGCACTGCAGAGCCAGTAGGTTCAAGAACTGTTGCAAGGAAGCATGAGCTTGGCTTAAGTTCGGCCACTATCAGAAATGAAATGGCCGACCTTGAAGAAATGGGTTATCTCACACAACCTCATACTTCTGCGGGACGTATTCCTTCCGATAAGGGGTACAGGTTTTATGTGGATCAGCTTATGAAGCAGAGTGAGTTGACTGTAGATGAAATTTGCAGTATTAAGTCTGCTATGGATACAAAAATAAATGAGCTGGGACAGCTTTTGAGACAGGTATCGGCTGTGATGTCAAAAATCACCAATTACACCTCGATGGCTGCTATACCGGAGAGAAAAAACAGTGTTCTGAAGGCTGTACAGGTTGTTCCCGTGGAAAGGGGAAAAGCCCTTGTAGTTGTTATTACCAACTCAGGGACTATAAAGAATAGTCTTATAAATATATCTGAGTCGATTTTGCCGGAATACTTGATTTCCGTTTCAAATATTTTTAATGAAAAACTGTCGGGGCTTACAATTGAGCAGATAAATATGCCTGTTATAAGGGAAATAGAGCTTCTTATGGGCTCTTCCCAGGAAGTATTAATGCCCATACTGAACGGCGTAACCGATTGTATAGAACAGATTGACAGTGCGGAGGTCTTTCTTGAAGGTGCGATAAATATGCTCAATTATCCGAATTCAGGGATGTTGAGAGGGCACGAGAGTTTCTTAAGCTTATGGTTGAAAAAGATTTAATCAACAGAGTACTAAGAGATATCTATTCGGAAAAAGATGAAATTGTAATTAAGATCGGTCATGAAAATGATATTGAAGAAATGAAGGAATGCAGCCTTGTTACGACCACATATACTGCGGGCAATGTTGTAATAGGCACAATAGGGATTATTGGCCCGACAAGGATGGAGTATTCGAAGGTTCTGGCAGCAGTAAACTTTATGAAAAACAAGATGAAAGAACATGTAGAAAAACTGATAGGAAAAGATCTTGCCGGAACTTAGAGATTTTAAGACTGTCTTTGGATAATAAAATGCGGCGCGGAGCAATCGGGTGTATTAAAATAAATCAATAAGAGATTATAGGGAGGGTTATACGGTCTTGATGAAAAACGAAATTAACAATGAGATTAAAAAGGATAACGAACAAAGCAAAAATAATGAAGTAATTTGCGAAGATGCGGCAGATAACGGAGAAGCTGCTCATGGAACTATTGATGAAGCCGCAAATGAATCTAAAAATGGAGCTTCACAGGAAGCTTGCGATGAGGCTTCTTGTGAAGCTTCAGTGAATGAAGAAATAGAAAAGCTTAAAAGTCAACTTAATGAAAAGACAAAGCAGTGCGAGGAGTACTTTAATATGCTGCAGAGGACTGCGGCAGAGTTTGACAATTACAAAAAGAGGGCTATTAAAGAAAAGGAAGCCATCTACACTGACGCCTTAAGTGACGTGGTTGCATCTTTTCTCCCTGTAGCCGACAATATGGAAAGGGCGCTTCAGGCATCGGCGGGCGATGCTGATTTTAAATCCCTTAAGGAAGGTGTAGAATTGGTTCACCGCCAGTTTAAAGAAATCATGCAAAACTTGGCGTTGAGGAGATAAAAGCTTTGGGTGAAAAATTCGACCCGAACTTACATAATGCGGTTATGCACGTTGAGGATTCCGAGTTCGAAGAAAACGTTGTTGTTGAGGAATTCCAGAAAGGATATAAATTTAAAGACAAAGTGATAAGGTACAGCATGGTAAAGGTGGCAAATTGATAGTGCATTAAGTAGGGGATTCTACTGGTGCTTTTAAAATAAATCACAGGATTTATTTGAATATTTAAAGGAGGATGTATTTTTTATGGCAAAGGTTATTGGTATAGATCTTGGAACGACAAACTCATGCGTTGCAGTTATGGAAGGTGGAGAGCCTGTTGTAATCCCAAGCTCCGAGGGTTCTAGGACCACACCATCGGTGGTGGCTTTTTCAAAAACAAATGAAAGACTTGTGGGACAGGTAGCTAAGAGACAGGCTATTACAAACCCTGAGAGGACTATTATTTCCATCAAAAGGGATATGGGAACAGATAGAAGAGTACAAATTGATGATAAGAGCTATACTCCTCAGGAAATTTCGGCGATGATTCTTCAAAAAATAAAAGCAGATGCCGAGGCATATCTTGGAGAGAAGGTTACCCAGGCTGTAATAACTGTGCCTGCATATTTCAGCGACTCTCAAAGACAGGCAACAAAGGATGCCGGTAAGATTGCAGGTTTGGAGGTTCTAAGAATAATCAACGAACCTACGGCAGCAGCTTTGGCATATGGACTTGACAAGGAAACTGACCAGAATATACTTGTATTCGACCTTGGCGGAGGTACTTTTGATGTATCCATTCTGGAGATTGGAGACGGAGTTTTTGAAGTACTTGCAACCAGCGGAAACAACAGATTGGGTGGAGACGATTTTGACGAAAGAATAATAGATTATTTGGTAGATACATTCAAGAAAGAAAACGGTATTGACTTAAGAAACGACAAAATGGCAATGCAGAGGCTCAAAGAAGCGGCAGAAAAAGCTAAAATCGAGCTTTCCGGCGTTACCACAACAAATATAAATCTTCCTTTTATCACAGCTGATGCAACAGGTCCGAAACACCTTGACGTTACATTGACAAGAGCAAAGTTTGAAGAGTTGACAGCCGACCTTGTGGAAAAAACAATGGAGCCGACAAGAAGGGCTATGCAGGACGCTGGACTTACACCGGATAAAATAGACAAGATTCTTCTGGTGGGTGGTTCCACAAGAATACCGGCTGTACAGGAAGCTGTTAAGAAATTCTTTGGAAAAGAACCTTTCAAGGGAATAAACCCTGACGAATGTGTTGCCATAGGAGCGGCTATTCAGGCAGGAGTGCTCACAGGTGAAGTAAAAGACCTTCTGCTTCTTGACGTAACTCCTCTTTCCCTTGGAATTGAAACATTGGGCGGAGTGTTCACAAAGCTTATTGAAAGGAACACTACAATACCGACCAAGAAGAGCCAGATTTTCTCAACAGCTGCAGATGGGCAGACAGCTGTTACCGTAAGGGTATTCCAGGGTGAAAGAGCTATGGCTGCCGACAACAAGCTTTTGGGAGAATTCAACCTTGACGGTATACCACCGGCACCGAAGGGTGTGCCTCAAATCGAGGTAACCTTTGATATAGATGCCAACGGTATCGTGCATGTTTCGGCAAAGGACCTCGGTACAGGAAAAGAGCAACATATAACCATAACTGCTTCTACAAACCTGTCGGATGCTGAAATAGAGAAAGCTGTTAATGATGCTAAGAAATTTGAAGAAGAAGACAAAAAGAGAAAAGAAAGTGTTGAGATAAGAAATAATGCCGACTCAATGGTTTTCCAAGCGGAAAAGACATTGAAAGATTTGGGTGATAAGCTTGGCAGCGAGGACAAATCAAAGATTGAAGCTGAAATAGAGAAGGTTAAGGAAGCACTGAAGGGAACAGATACCGAGGCAATCAAAAAGGCTACAGAAGATTTGCAGCAGGCATTTTACAGCGTATCGGAAAAAATTTATCAGCAGAATCAAGCGGCCGGTGCAAATCCAGGTGCCGAAGGAACTGCCGGAGGACAGGAAAATGTGTATGATGCAGAGTACAAGGTAGTGGATGACGACAAATAATTTATGTTCTCTGTTCAAATTACAAAAGAGTATAAGGCCAAAGTCATGGTGAATATGGCTTTGGCTCTTCTTTAATTTTACTTTTATTGCAGTGACATATTGCACTGTGGTATAATCTGAAAGAAGACTTGGAGATATTCGAGATTTAGATAGATTCATATATGATATGGAGGAGTTGATTGGATGGCAGGCAAAAGGGATTATTATGAGGTCCTTGGAGTTGACAAAGGCGCATCCGATGCAGAAATTAAAAAAGCTTATAGGAAGCTTGCAAAGCAGTATCACCCTGATATGAATCCCGGTGATAAGGCTGCCGAAGCAAAGTTTAAGGAAATTAACGAAGCCTATGAGGTTTTGAGCGATTCGCAGAAAAGAGCACGTTATGACCAGTTTGGTCATGCCGGGACAGACCCCAACGGTTTTGGAGGTTTTGGCGGTGGCTTTAGCGGCGGATTTGGCGATTTTGATTTTGGCGGATTTGGTGATATTTTTGAGACATTTTTCGGAGGTGGATTTGGGACCAGAACCTCCAGCACAAGGAGAGGGCCTCAAAAGGGTGCGGATCTTAAGTACTCCATGGAAATCACTTTTGAAGAGGCGGCTTTCGGTACTGAAAAAGAAGTCACAGTCAGCAGGATGGAAATATGTCATACATGCAGCGGTTCCGGAACAAAACCGGGTCATCAGCCTGTTACATGTAAACAGTGTAACGGTACCGGACAGGTGCAGTATAAGCAGAGGACACCTTTTGGACAGATTGTCAATGTTAGAACTTGTGATGTTTGCCATGGTGAAGGCAAAATTATTGCAAATCCGTGTGAAACTTGCGGGGGCAAAGGAAGGGTAAGAAAACATACCAAACTGCAGGTTACTATACCCGCAGGTATTGACAACGGTCAGACAATATCAGTAAGAGGCGAAGGTGAGCATGGAATTAAGGGTGGACCATCCGGTGACCTTTTCATAACCCTCAGGGTGAAGCCGCATCCTATTTTCAAAAGACAGGGTAATGACGTCAATTGCGAGATTCCTATAACCTTTACTCAGGCAGCGTTAGGGGCAGAGATTGAAGTTCCGACCTTGGACGGAAAAGATAAGGTTGTTATCCCCGAGGGAACTCAGACCGGGACCGTATTTAAGCTCAAAGGCAAGGGAATACCTTTCTTAAGGGGCAGCGGCAGAGGAGATCAACATGTAAAGGTAAATGTTGAGGTGCCCAGGAAGCTCAATGAAAAGCAAAAGGAGGTTCTAAGGCAGTTTGCCGAACTGGTGGGAGACGAGGTACACGAACAGAGAAAAGGATTTTTTAACAAAATGAAGGATGCTTTGGGCATGTAGTATTGGAGGAAAAATAGGTGAAATGGATTGAAATCAAGATAAAAACAACAGAGGAAGCATATGATGCCATATCGTATATGCTGACTTCAATTGGAGCGGGAGGGGTTGCTATTCATGACCCCAACGACATAAAAAGAGAGGCTCAAAAGCCCAATTCCATCGACTATGTCGATGAGGAGTTTTTAGATTCCCTGGGAGAGGATGTTATTATTAAAGCATACTTTCCGGGTGAGACTAATGTATCGGAGCTTATATCACTGATAAATGAAAAGCTTGCTTTTATCGGTGGTTTCTTAAATGTAGGTGAAGGGTACTGTGGGTATGAGGAAATGGATGAAGAAGATTGGAGCACTTCGTGGAAAAAATACTACAAACCGTTTCACCTTACAGACAGATTGGTTGTTAAGCCTTCCTGGGAAAATTACGATATTAAAGACGGTGAAATAATTATTGAAATGAATCCGGGTATGGCTTTTGGCACCGGCACCCATGAAACGACCAAAATGTGTGCCGCTTTGCTTGACAAGTATATAAAGTGCGGGCACAGAGTTATCGATGTTGGCTGCGGTACAGGGATTTTGTCCATAATAGCCGGCAAGCTGGGAGCAGCGGAGGTTACTGCCGTAGATATTGACGAGGTGGCGGTAAAGGTTGCAAAAGAGAACCTTGAGATAAATAAAGTCGATAATGTATGTGTCTTTAAAGGTGTTTTGGACGATATTGAAAGAGAAAAAAGAGATATTGTCGTTGCCAATATTATAGCCAATGTTATAATTGATATATCCTCAAGCGTACCGTACTATTTGAAAAAAGACGGCTTATTTATTGCGTCTGGGATTATCAAGGAAAGAAAACAGGAAGTATTGGATGAGTATTTAAAGAAAGGTTTTGAGTGCGAGGAAATTATTGAGCTTGGAGAATGGGTGGCGATTGTTTTAAGATGCCTAGATTCTTTGTAGGAAAAAGTGATGTATCCTGTGATTTCATCGATATATCCGGTGAAGATTATAACCATATTAGAAAAGTTCTCAGGCTTAAAAGCGGAGACAGAATAACTGTATGTGACGGGGAAGGAACGGACTATCTTGTTGAGATAGTAAATTTTGAAGATGCTGCGGTGAAAACCAGGATTGTCGAATCGATTAAAAATTCTACCGAACCTCCTGTTCAGATTACTCTTTTTCAAGGATTGCCGAAATCCGATAAAATGGATTATATTATTCAGAAGGCTGTGGAGTTGGGTATTTGTGAAATTGTTCCCGTTATTACCGAAAGGACTGTGGTGAAGACGGACAGGAAAAACAGCGATAAAAAATGTGAGCGCTGGAACAGGATATCCATGGAAGCAGCCAAACAGTGCAATAGAGGTATTATTCCGAAAGTGGAATTTCCGGTAAGCTTCAAGGAGGCTTTAGACGCTGCAAAAGGGAGCTCACTTTCCCTGATACTATGAAAAAGAGACGGGAATAAATTTGAGGGAAGTTCTTACAAACAGGTCTTCAAAAGGGAAAGTGTCTGTATTTATTGGGCCGGAAGGGGGCTTTACGGAAACGGAAATTGAAGCGGCTCTTTCATGCGGTATACAGCCTGTGACACTGGGACCAAGGATATTGAGAACCGAAACTGCGGGATTGCTGTTTTGGCAATATTAATGTATGAACTGGGGGATGTGGGGGCATGAAGAATCTCTCGTTTGTTGTTGTTGACGATGCAGTTTTTATGCGAACACTTCTAAAGAAGATAATAGAAGAAGTTGACACGTACAAGGTGGTGGCAGAAGGGGCAAACGGATTTGAGGCAATTCAAAAAGCACAGGCTTTTAAGCCTGACATTATGACTCTTGACATAACCATGCCCGATATGGACGGTTTAACTGCAGTAAAGGAGATAGTAAAATGCAGTCCGGACACCAAAATTATTATGGTTTCGGCAATGGGCCAACAGTCAATGGTGATTGAGGCAATAAAGCTGGGGGCAAAGGACTTTGTGGTAAAACCCTTTGAAAAAAGCAGAGTATTGCAGGCTATCAGAAATGTAACGGAGGACTGATTTTCTAACGGACTGATTAAGATAAAAAGCAAAAAATTTGACGGGAATACAGAGGTGCGTATAGAAGCACCCTGTTTTAGTAAACTAAAGTATAAGGGAAAGATTTTTTATATATTAAGCAAATAGGAGATAATACGAAAAAACTTATAAAAATTAAAGGAAAAGCCTTTTAATTGTTTAAAATTATGTTATAATACGAAGTGAATAAAAATGTTAATAAACCATAAAGAGGTTGGCAAATTTATGATAAGAAGTATGACTGGTTTCGGAAGAGGAAAATCTCAGGCTGACGGCAGAGAGTTCCTTGTTGAGATTAAGACTGTAAATCACAGATATTGCGATATTTATATAAAATTACCAAGGCAGATATCCTTTCTTGAAGATAAGGTAAGAGAAGTAATAGGAAAAAGTATTTCAAGGGGGAAGGTTGATGTCTTCATTAGCTATGACGATTTTAGTGAAGATTCAAAGAATATTTTGATTGATGAAGGCCTTGCCAAAACATATATTAAAAGTGTGGAGTATTTGAGAGATAAATACGGATTGAAAGACGATATATCCGTATCTCTCATAGCAAAGTTTCCCGATATCCTAAAGGTGGAAAAATCCGAGCAGGATGAGGATAAAATTTGGGTCCTTCTTCATGAGGCTTTAAGTCAAGCTCTTGATGCGCTGATAAATATGAGACAGGTTGAGGGCGAAGGCTTAAGAATTGATTTACTTGAAAGGGCGGATGTTATTGAAAAAGTTGTCCGGGAAATAAGCATAAGAGCACCCGAAGTTGTAAAAGAATATAAATGTAAACTTGAAAACAGGATAAAGGAAATACTGGAACAACAGGTAATAGATGAAAACCGTATGGCTATGGAAGTTGCTATTTTTGCTGACAGATGCAACATTGACGAGGAGCTGGTTAGACTTGGAAGTCACATAAAGCAGCTACGTCATACCCTAAACAACAATGACTCCGATCAACCTGTGGGGAGAAAATTGGATTTTCTGCTTCAGGAAATGAATAGGGAGATTAATACTATAGGTTCAAAAGCAAATGACTTAAGCATAACTCAGAATGTTGTAGAGATAAAGAGCGAATTGGAAAAGATTCGAGAGCAGATTCAAAATATTGAGTAATGTGGGAGGAAGAGATCTGATGAAACTTATAAATATTGGTTTTGGTAATATTGTATCGGCAAACAGACTTGTCGCCATTGTAAGCCCGGAGTCCGCACCGATAAAGAGGATAATACAGGAAGCCAGGGAGAGGGGCATGCTTGTAGATGCTACCTATGGCAGAAGGACTAGAGCGGTGATTATTACAGACAGCGATCATATCATTTTGTCTGCCGTTCAGCCTGAAACTGTGGCACACAGGTTGAATACAAAGGAAGTAGAGGAAGTTGAAGTAGACGAAGAAGATATTGATGAATAGGAGTGGCTTATAATGTGCTGTGAGGGGCTGCTGGTTGTCGTATCCGGTCCGTCTGGAGCAGGAAAGGGTACACTTTTGAATTTGCTGAAGGATTCCGGTGACGACAGTATAAGGTTTTCGGTTTCGGCTACCACGAGGACGCCAGAAAAGGCGAGGTGGACGGACAGAATTATTTTTTTAAAACCAAAGATGAATTTAAGCTTATGATTGAAAATGATGAACTTTTTGAATGGGTGGAGTATTGTGACAACTTTTACGGGACCCCGAAAAAATATGTCGAGGACACCGTAAAAGAGGGCTATGACTGTTTGCTTGAGATTGAAGTGGAAGGCGCGGCAAAGGTAATGGAAGCTTATCCCGAATGTGTTTCGGTTTTTATCCTGCCGCCTCATTTGAAGAATTGCGAAGAAGGATTGAAAAAAGAGGTACCGAAGATATTGAAGTGGTAAATAAGCGCCTTGACAGAGCCAGAAAGGAAATTGCTTATGTTTCAAACTATGATTATATTATAGTTAATGACAATCTTAAAGAAGCAGTAGAAGGTCTGCGCAGTATAATCAAGGCAGAAAAGTTAAAGCTCAAACGAAACAGAGAAATACTCGTTAAATTTCAAAAGGATTGATAATTCATTTAATAGTTAAATTAAGGGAGGTTTTGCTTCTATGAAGGAAAAGAAAGATAAAACCACAAGTATGATTGAACCGGGAATAAACTCTCTGCTTTCAAAGGTCGATAGCAGATATACTTTGGTAGTTGCTACTGCCAAGAGGGCAAGACAGCTTACCGAAGGTGCCAACAAGCTGACGGACTGTGAGTCGGATAAGCCGGTTACAATAGCAATTAATGAGATTGATGAAAGCAAAATAACATACATAAGGACCAAGAGCGGAATAAAATAAGTATTTTTTATAAATATAGATTTGCTTCTTGGAAGAATGGAAGCTTTAAAAAGGTTGAGATAGCGATTGAATCAAAATCGAAATCTTAATCTTATTTTTTAGCCTATTACAAGGCATTGTTTAAATTGGGAGGTGGATTATGTTAAAAGGAAAAACCGTAGTAGTTGGTGTTTGTGGCGGAATAGCTGCTTATAAGGCTGTAGAGCTTGTCAGCAGATTAAAGAAGCTTGGTGCCGATGTGCATGTCATTATGACGGCAAATGCTGTAAAATTTGTTGCGCCCCTCACCTTCCGTTCCATATGTCACAATCCCGTAATAACCGATATGTTTGAGGAGCCAAAGATGTGGGATATTCAGCATGTTTCCCTGGCACAGAAGGCAGACCTCATTGTTGTGGCACCGGCAACAGCCAATATTATAGCAAAGTTGCCGGAGGTATTGCGGATGACATGCTTTCTACAACTATTATGGCAGCAAATTCTCCTGTTTTATTTGTACCTGCATGAACGACAAGATGTATGAGAATCCCATAGTTCAGGGAAACATCAATAGGCTTGCTTCTTTGGGCTATCTCTTTATGGAGCCGGATACGGGGCTTATGGCCTGCGGCACCAACGGAAAGGGAAGGTTTCCTTCGCCGGAGGCGATTGTGGATTATGTGAAGGGGATTTTAAGCAAAAAAAGCGACTATGAAGGCTTAAGAATTCTAGTGACTGCGGGGCCTACAAGGGAGCCGATTGATCCTGTGAGATATATTTCGAATCATTCATCGGGGAAAATGGGATATGCGGTTGCAAAGGCAGCTTTAGAAAGAGGCGCTTTTGTAAAACTGGTTACCGGTCCTGTAAATATCACTCCGCCATCCGGGGCTGAGGTTGTTTGTGTTACCAGTGCTATTGATATGTACAATGAGGTAATGAAATCCTATGAAAGTTTTGATGTATTGGTCATGGTAGCGGCTGTGGCTGATTATAGATGTGCATCGGTTTCCGAAAGCAAGATTAAAAAGTCGGGGGATAGATTTACCGTCGAACTGGTAAAGAATCCCGATATAGCAGCAGAGCTTGGAAAAGTAAAAGGTGACAGGGTATTGGTGGGATTTAGTGCCGAGACGGATAATCTCCTTGAAAATGCAGCTTTGAAGCTTGCATCAAAAAATATGGATATGATAGTTGCCAATGATGTTACCGTGGAAGGTGCTGGATTTGGTGTTGATACAAATATAGTAAAGTTTATAAAAAGGGACGGCAGCAGCATTGACCTGCCCATAATGAGCAAGGAGGATGTTGCCCATCGGATTTTGGACGAGGTTCTGTCGATTGGGAAAGGATAAAAGATTTTTATAATTATAAGCTGTTAAAGTGCGAGATACTGGTATATAATTTAAAATAAATAATTTCTTATAGTATTCTAAGGAGGCATTCTAATGGAAGTAAAAAAGACAATGGAGAAAATTGTGGCCCTGGCTAAAAACCGAGGTTTTATTTATCCTGGCTCTGAAATATACGGAGGTTTGGCCAATTCATGGGATTACGGACCTCTTGGAGTAGAACTTAAAAACAATGTAAAGAAGGCATGGTGGAAAAAATTCGTTCAGGAAAACCCCTACAACGTTGGGGTTGACTGCGCTATACTGATGAATCCGCAGGTATGGGTTGCATCGGGACATGTGGGCGGTTTCAGTGACCCTCTTATTGACTGTAAGGATTGTAAGACACGCCACAGGGCGGATAAAATGATAGAGGACTGGAATCTTCAAAACAACATGGATGTCAAGGTTGACGGCTGGACCAATGAAATGCTTATGGAGTATATCAGGGAAAAGAATGTAACCTGTCCTGAGTGCGGTGGAAAGAATTTCACCGATATCAGAAAGTTTAATCTCATGTTTAAAACCTTCCAGGGGGTAACTGAGGATTCAAAGGCTGAGATATATTTAAGGCCGGAAACAGCACAGGGTATATTTGTAAACTTCAAAAATGTTCAGAGGACAACGAGAAGAAAGATACCTTTTGGTATAGGACAGATAGGAAAGTCCTTCAGAAATGAGATAACACCCGGAAACTTTATTTTTAGAACCCGTGAGTTCGAACAGATGGAGCTGGAATTTTTCTGCGAACCCGGAAAGGATCTGGAGTGGTTTAATTACTGGAAAAACTTCTGCTTCAACTGGTTACTGAGTCTTAACATTAAAGAGGATAATCTGAGAATGCGTGACCATTCAAAAGAGGAACTGTCCCACTATAGCAATGCCACAACGGATATTGAATACCTGTTCCCGTTTGGTTGGGGAGAATTGTGGGGAATTGCCGACAGGACCGACTTTGACTTAAAACAGCATGCAGAGCATTCAAAAGAAGATTTGTCCTACTTTGACCCGAATACCAATGAAAAATACATACCGTACTGTATTGAGCCTTCTCTTGGTGCCGACAGGGTTACTTTGGTATTCCTTTGCGATGCATATGATGAAGAAGAGGTGGCAGAGGGAGATGTAAGGGTAGTACTGCGTTTCCATCCCGCCATTGCTCCGGTTAAAATAGCTGTGCTTCCTCTCTCTAAAAAGCTCGGGGATGACGCATACAAGGTTTATGAGATGCTTATCAAAAAATACCCGTGTGAATACGACGAGACAGGAAGTATCGGAAAGAGATACAGAAGACAGGATGAGATAGGCACACCTTATTGCATAACCTTTGACTTTGATTCTTTGAATGACGGGAGTGTTACAATAAGAGACAGAGATACCATGCAGCAAGTGAGAGTTAAAATCGATGAACTTTACTCCTATTTTGAAGGAAAGTTTGATTTCTAGATTTCAAAAATATTATTAATTGAAGGATATTACTGGGATTGTAGGTAATATCCTTTTTTATATAATTATGTTTTGCGTTTGGATTAATTTAATTGTATTATATAAATGGAAGGATATTTTGACAATTTTGAACGATGTAAGTCTACAATCCGGGGGGAATCTATTTGCAAGGAATAATAAGATTTATCATTGACAATTTTGTAACAGTATTCGGTGCTGCCATTTTAACTGCATTTACAGCTCAACTTATTTTTAATACGAAGTTTAATGCAAGGATCTTGTTATTGTACGCTTTATCATTTGTCGTTATTTCAGGGGCAATTGTAGCATTTGCAAATTACGGTTTGGTAAAGTTTTCTCCCAATATTGCGATGGTGTTTAAAACCATTTTTACTACTCTGACATCAATATTGCTGCTTAAGTTTTTTTTCAACTTGAGCATCCATAAAGGCATTATTTCCGAGTTTATTTACAATTTATTTCTTGCTATAGGAAACTATGTTGCTCTTTTTACCTTTAAATCCTTTAAAATCGAGCTAAATGAGATTAAAAGCTCATTGATGTATACAGTTATTGCTTTTGCAATAATCAATATGATAGTAATAATTATGTTAGGGTTAATAAAATCCTTTAAAATGTTTTCTTGTTTTCCGCCGGAGATTAAGACAAAGGCATACAAAAACTATTTGATTTATATATTGCTTGTGTTTACTATAATAATGTTAAACTTTAATTATTATGTAGAGTTTGGCGAAGCGGCAGACGGCTTGACAATTATGCTAAGTGTGCTGATGCTTGTTGTTTTTTTCATGTTTTCAATATTTTATACAAATACTCTTTTTATGCTTGAGGAAAGTACCCAGGAGCTTGAGTACCAAAAATTCTACAACAAGGCATTGCAGTCTATAATAAATGACTTGAGAAGATTTAAGCATAATTACAACAACATTCTTGCGGTATTTGGAGGTTATATAAAGAACCAAAAATGGTCCCAGGTAGAGAAATATTACAACGAAATATGTTCTGAAATCGGTAAAGTAAGCTTTTTGGATAATTTGACTTCGCTGAATATCAAGAGTGCCGGTGTTTTGGGGCTTATAATGGCGAAATACAATTACGCAAAAGAAATGGGTGTTGATTTCAGAGTAGTTACCGATGGAGAAATTGATGAGGTAAAAATGAAAATATCGGAGTTTTGTGAGGTTCTGGGAATTCTTTTGGATAACGCCATAGAGGCTGCCAAAGACAGTAAAGAGAAGAAGGTTGAGGTTTTTATGAAAAGGGGAGAGAAAGCCCTGAGTTTTATTGTATTGAACGGAATCAGCGAGCAGGTTGATGTAACCATGATTTATGAGAACGGATACTCAACCAAAGGAGAAGGAAGGGGCTTGGGACTTGGAATTGTTAACAGCATAGTTTCAAAATATAAGCACGTAATGCTAAATACCTTTGCAGATGATTCAAAATTCAGACAAGAATTAATTATTAATCTATAATTTTATGTCTCGTTGAAACACTGTTGCTGAAAAAAGCTCGGGAATGCAGTATCCCGAGCTTTTAAGAGTTGGTCTTATATTAGTCTTCTTTTATTAATGCCTTTGGAATTTTTGGCTGTTCTATTGCCCACGAAGTGCAGCTGTTTGAAGAGGCCTGCGCAATGAAGATTGCAAATATTGATATCCATCCCAACAACAGAGCCAACATGTCGCTTTTTGTCGATGTCTTTAATGTTCTTAACATACGAATCACCTTTCCTTTCCTTTTAATTTCGTTTATTGCGTTGGTTGTCCGTTTAAAGCCCATTTCCATGACGTGCTCCCATTATTTTATATGTAGCGGGGAGCATGCCTAAGCATACGAACAAAGTTGAAAGAATAATTGCATTGGAAAAAACGTTTTGAGTTATTGATGCAGATATTAGATATTCAAGGATAAGTACTATATAGGCAGCGGTTTTTAATTTCTTCTTTTGCTTTTTGCTTACTATAGGCTTGTTTTCATGGTCTGCCGGTGCATAAAGGTATAGTATTGCGGCGCAAAACGGCATAATGGGCAAAATTAGAACAACCGGTTTTATAAATGACAGCAGCAGGGATAAATAGACTGAACCAAAGGTGATGGCACTGTTGGTAAAAAGGCAGCCCCAAAAGGTTTTGGCATGCGATCCCCCTGCAAAGACTCTGAGCAATCCAAAAGAAAGAATAAAGACAATTGTGAGTCTGAAAACTCCCAGAAAATAAGCCGTTGACAATATTATTGTCATCTTTATAATATCCGCAATCCATAGATACAGACCGTAATTTATGATTTCGGCTTTGTCGTCATCTATATCCTTTACCCTTTTTTTAATGGCATTGGTGATATTGTTGCATAACTTTTTGAGTAACCACATAATTTCTTACCCCATCTATTAAATTTTTACCTCGTCCATTAAATTCTATAGCCAGCAGCCCGGGTCTTCGGCAAAGTAGTCTCCATAACAGGCATAGGCGATGGCTCTACACCCTCTGCAGTTTTCAAGATTTTTACAAGAGCCGCATTTTGAAAGTCTGTTGTTTCTTTTTAGTTTGTTTAGAACCGGTGATTTATAAAATACTTCCCGAAGGCTTTGCTCCGGAAGCTTGCCCACAATCACCGGAAGGCGCCTGCAGGCCATTACATTGCCGTCGGATAATATGCAAAGTCCGGCTTTGCCTATAAGACAGCCTCTTTTTAGGCTGTAGCCTTCGGGCACCAGGTTTTGGGTTGAAGATAGGGTTTCTTTGTCCAATACCAACCCCCACAGGTTGTCCTTGTATCCGAATTGAGTACGGCAGCCTTTTGCACGAAGTTTTTTATACTCATTATCAACTTCCAGTAAAAGCTCTTTGTATTCTAGAGGATCAATTATTTCTTCCTTCATGTTTTTAGCGGATCCCACCGGCACAATTCTGTCAAAATCGAAACCGTCAAGACCTATTTTAGCCGCCAGTCTGACTACCTCAATTAGCTGGTTCATATTTTTTCGGCTTAAGGTAAACATGCACATTGCACGTATGCCGGCATTTTGAGTACCTCAAAAGCTCTTAAAGCGTCATCAAAACTTCCGGGCTTTCTAAAATAATCATGGGTTTCTTTAAGTCCGTCAAGACTTATCTGATACATGTCTACTCCGTATCTTTTAAGATGCAGAGCAGTTTCCAAATCAAGGTGATATGAGTTTCCGGCCATGCCTAAAGGATAGATGTTTTTTTTGGCTGTATATTCAAGAATTTCAAAAAAGTTGTTACGAAGCAGGGGATCACCGCCTGTAAAATAGATGCTTCCTTTTCCCGATCCTACAGTATCGAAAAAATCATCGATTATTGCTTTACAGTCCGTCAATAACAGCTCATTGTCCTTTTCCGATTGGTAAAAGGGAGAGTCATACATATAGCAATGCCTGCATTTTTGATCACATTTAGCCGTAATATGCCATTGAAGAAAAAAGTTTGGTTGTCCGGTTTTTGAGTTTACAAGACATACGCACAAAATGAACCTCCTTTCCTTTTTACGACATTGTTAAGAATTATCTTTGGTGTTTGCCAAATATACTGTTGGTGAATTTAAGTGCCGCAAGAAAAGGTCTCAGAGCTAGTGATAAAGCAATGTATATACGGAAGTTCTCGTATGAAGTGATAATATTAAAGTGAAATTTATATCTATTTAATGTTATTATATAACAATATTTTGATTTTGTAAAGATGTTTAGTCAAATTTCAAATCCCTGTATGAAATGATATTTTTTGGGTAATTTATTAACATGGTTCAAATTGGCAAGCTTATTAAAAGAAATGCTGCATATTTTAACAAAAATATAATGAAAAATATTAATATTATGTTATAATTAGATAGGTTGAGGTGAATTATTCCTGACAAATCTATTTTACAACCTTCAAATGCTTATTTGGGAAAGTATTGCTATTTATGTGCTTTCCTACACACATAAAGAAAAAGTAAATAATAATAGGAGGTTATTTTATGGCAAAGTATGTGTATTTATTTAGTGAAGGCAATGCATCAATGCGTAACCTGCTTGGAGGAAAGGGTGCTAACCTTGCTGAAATGACAGGTTTGGGACTTCCGGTACCTAGAGGCTTTACAATTACCACAGAAGCTTGTACACGTTACTATCAGGATGGAAAGATCATTGCCAAGGAAATAGAAGATGAGATATACAGCACTATGGCAAAGGTCGAAGAGATTGTCGGGAAGAAATTCGGTGACCCATCAAATCCATTTCTTGTTTCTGTTCGTTCCGGTGCCAGAGCATCTATGCCGGGTATGATGGATACCATATTAAATCTTGGACTTAATGATGAAGTTGTTGAAGGACTTGCAAAGCTTACCAATAATGAAAGGTTTGCATATGATAGCTATAGAAGATTTATTCAAATGTTCAGCGATGTTGTTATGGAAGTTGAAAAGTCGAAGTTTGAGGCTATTCTTGATTCCGTAAAGGAAGAAAACAATAAAGAAAATGACTGTGATCTTACTGCTGAAAACTTAAAGGAAGTAGTAAAAAGATATAAAGAGCTCTTTAAAAAGGAAAAAGGTTTTGATTTTCCTCAGGAGCCGAAAATGCAGTTAATGGAGGCAGTTAAAGCTGTTTTCCGTTCATGGGATAATCCTAGAGCTATTGTATATAGAAGATTGAATGACATCCCTGGCGACTGGGGTACTGCAGTTAACGTTCAGGAAATGGTTTATGGAAATATGGGTAACGATTCCGGTACGGGAGTTGCCTTTACAAGAAATCCATCAACAGGGGAAAAGAAACTCTATGGAGAATTCCTGATGAATGCTCAGGGAGAAGACGTTGTTGCAGGTATTAGAACTCCTCAATCAATTGACCAGTTGAAGGATATAATGCCCGATGTGTACAACCAGTTTGTGGAGATAGCACAAAAGCTTGAAAAACATTATAGAGATATGCAGGACATGGAGTTTACGATTGAAAGAGGAAAACTCTTCATGCTCCAGACAAGAAACGGAAAAAGAACTGCAGCAGCTGCTTTAAAGATAGCTGTTGACTTGGTAAACGAGGGAATGGTCACAAAAGAAGAAGCGATTATGAAAGTTGACCCAAAACAGCTTGATGCACTGCTTCACCCGAATTTCGACCTTCGGCGCTGAAAGCTGCAACACCTGTAGCAAAGGGATTGCCTGCTTCACCGGGAGCAGCAACCGGAAAGGTTTACTTCAGTGCTGAAGATGCAGTAGAGGCAGCTAAGAGCGGAGAAAAGAACATTATTCTTGTAAGGCTTGAGACTTCTCCCGAAGATATTGAAGGTATGCATGTATCAAAAGGAATACTCACAGGCCGTGGAGGTATGACATCTCACGCAGCTGTTGTTGCGCGCGGCATGGGTACCTGCTGTGTTGCAGGCTGCAGCGAAATCAGAATAAATGAAGAAGAAAAGTACTTTATTGATAAAAACGGAAAGAAATATGTGGAGGGAGACTGGATTTCCCTTGACGGTTCTACAGGTAATGTTTACGGTCAAAAGCTTCCTACAGTAGAGCCTGAAATGACAGGAGATTTTGCTACACTTATGCAGTGGGCAGATGAAATCAGGACTCTTAAGATTAGAACCAATGCCGATACTCCGGCAGATGCTATTCAGGCTAGAAAGTTTGGAGCTGAAGGTATAGGACTTTGCCGTACAGAGCATATGTTCTTTGATTCCGACAGGATTCCGGCAATGAGAGAAATGATAGTATCAAGAAATGAAGAGCAAAGAAGGAAGGCTCTCGATAAGCTCCTGCCTATGCAAAGAGGAGACTTTGAAGAACTGTTTACCGCAATGGAGGCTATCCTGTGACAATCAGATTCCTGGATCCTCCGCTTCATGAGTTCCTGCCACAAGAGGATGAAGACATTGAAGCTTTGTCAAAAGAAATGGGAATCTCTTTTGACGAACTCAAGCAATAGTAGCCGAACTTCACGAATTTAATCCTATGATGGGACACAGGGGATGCCGTCTTGCGGTCACATATCCGGAAATTGCGGAAATGCAGACAAGGGCGGTTATTGAAGCTGCAATTAACGTAAGCAAGAAGAATTTGAAAGTTGTGCCTGAAATTATGATTCCATTGGTTGGTGACGTCAAGGAGCTCAAATATGTTAAGGACGTAGTTGTTAGAACTGCCAATGAAGTGATTGAAAAATCGGGCGTCAAGTTAGAATATAAAGTTGGAACAATGATAGAAATTCCAAGGGCAGCCATCACTGCGGACGAAATTGCAAAAGAAGCGGAATTCTTCTCCTTCGGAACCAACGACTTGACTCAGATGACCTTTGGATTCAGCCGCGACGATGCAGGCAAGTTCCTCGAAGAATACTACAACAAGAAGATATACGAGTCCGATCCTTTTGCAAGACTGGATCAGACAGGTGTAGGAAAGCTTGTTGAAATGGCTGCAAAGCTTGGAAAGCAGACAAGACCGGATATTAAACTGGGTATATGCGGTGAACATGGAGGAGATCCGTCATCTATTGAATTCTGTCACAAGACCGGGCTCAATTATGTATCATGCTCACCGTTCCGCGTGCCGATTGCAAGGCTTGCAGCAGCTCAAGCAAGAGTGAATGAGAAAAACGGTACTAAGGATTTGGGACAGAAGTAATGAAATAATTAATATATAAAAATATAAAAAATGCTTGACGTAATGTCGAGCATTTTTTAACGTTTTTTTACCTGTATGGGGAAGGATTTTTACGCTTTTTTATCTTTCTATTCATCCTAATTGTGTAAGAAACATAATTACTATATAATTTGATTGTGTATCTTTAAAGAAACATTTAGAAAAAGAAAATTTTGTAGAGGGGAAAGAGTATGGAAAAAAGTAGTGTAGCTTCACCAAAATTTAATCGCTGGATTCCTGTAATTGCGAGTATAGCAATTCAGCTGTGTCTGGGTACAGCGTACATTTGGAGTGTATTCCAGTCATACCTTATCATTAGTGAAACAACACCCAATGCTTTGTTTAACTGGCCGGCAACTCACGGTACATTAGCTTATTCGCTGCTATTGGGAATGTTGACGGTCGGCAGTACACTCGGAGGAAAATTGCAAGAGAAATTGAAACCAAGGACAGTAGTTATTGCTGCAGGAGTTGTACTGGGGATAGGTTTTTTTCTTGCCAAGTATACTACTGAGGCAAACCCATGGCTTTTATGGCTTACATACGGTATTTTAGGTGGTTTGGGAATGGGAATGGCTTACACGACTACAATTGCCTGCTGCCAGAAATGGTTTCCTGACAAAAGAGGCTTGGTAACGGGAATTATCGTTTCGGCTTTGGGATTTGGAGGTCTTTTGTTTACTCCTGTAGCTGAAGCTTGATTAAAGATTATGGTGTTCTGAACACATTTGCCATATTGGGAATTGTGTTTTTTGTGGTGAATTTGGTAGGAGCATTTTTTATAATTACTCCTCCCGAAGGTTTCAAGCCTCAAGGCTGGACACCGCCGGCTACAAAAAATGGAGTTGCTGTAAGGAGTTTTACTCCGTCCGAAGCTTTAAAAACACCTCAGCTATATATGGTAATTGTTGCATTTATGTGTGCAACTGCTGCAGGTTCAATGATGATTCCTATGGCGAAAATTCTTGGTCTGCAGCCGGGTAGCGGCTTGACAAAAGAAGCAGCTGTTGCGGGAGTTATGATTATCAGTGCATTCAATTCTTTCGGTCGTCTTTTCTGGGGAGCAATTTCAGACAGACTGGGAAGAAAGAGGACACTTTTAATACTTCTTGTTATCGCAGCAGCGTCAATCCTAGGAGTATCATTTACGAAAGCATATTTAATGCTGGCATTTATTGCAATCATCGGATTTTCATATGGAGGTTTCCTTGGAGTCTTCCCGGCATTGACTGCTGACTTCTGGGGAACGAAAAATGTCGCAACAATTTATGGCCTTATTCTTCTTGGTTTTGGTGTCGGAGCGGTAGCTTCTTCATACATTGTTGCTTATTTCAGTGCATCAAAGGCATTTTTGACGGCATTTGTTATTGCCGGTGTTGCAGCAATTGTGGGATTTGCAATAATTGCCTTTTTGAAACCTCCGAAACATGCGTCTGAAAAGTAAACAATAACACATAGATTTTTATATGTTCAGCTCAAAATTACACGTTATAAGGCTTGGTGCAGGGATATGCATCAAGCTTTATATGTTTATTGTAGAACCTTTAGAGATTTACATTGAATGATAGAAATGCTATAATTTATTTGTACTTCTGTCAATTTTATCGTTCAATACAGCATTTTACAAAATTCTTTACACTTAGTCTTTACACTTAATACGAACTTTCTCCAAATCTAGTTTTTTGGGGTCAAATTTTTGATTTTTTACACTAATTTTCGTAAATTATACGAAGCAAAGGGTGAGGGGGTCTGAATAAAAGCAGATAAAAAGCAGAGTTTGGCAATAGCAAATCAAATATCGAATTTTAATTGAGGAGGCAAATTATCAATGAAGAAAAAAAGACTGATATCATTACTGCTGGCGGTATTTATTGCTGCTATATGCCTGCCGACAGGATTTGCGCAGGCGGAAAGTGTGCCGAGTATTGAGCTTGTGTTTGACCGCAATACGGGAGAGATTGGAGATATACTGATTGGTACTGTCAGGATAAACAACGTAAAGAATTTTGCGGGATTTCAAGTAAATATTGTATATGATGCAAAAGTATTAATGGCTGTGAATCCTGAGACAGGAAAAGAACTGGGGTCCTCAGAATTTCCTTCGGGACGCACTTTGCTGAAAAATAACGATTTTGGACCTTTGCAGATGGTCTCGAATAATAAGGAAGAGGGAATACTGAACTTTGGAGCTACATATACATATTTGAATGAGTACAGGGAAGCGGGAGCAGCAGAGGAAAGCGGTGTAATTGCAAAAGTTGGATTTAAGATACTCCAAAAGAAAAATACTGCTGTAAAATTCGAGGATTCTGCAACTATGCCCGGAGCTGTTTCTGGAACATTTTTATTTGACTGGAACGGAGAAAATATTACCGGATACAAAGTAATACAGCCGGATGGGCTGAAGTTTGGTGGCAGTTCCGAGCCTCAAGAAACACCGGGAACACAAATTCCGGGTTCTGAGACTCCTTCGGTAACTCCGTCGGCTACACCGGAAGTTACACCACAAATTACGCCTAGTATTGTTCCTTCACCGACAGTTAAACCAACTGAGACACCTTCATCGACAGGACATGCTGTGAAAGTAGAGATTGAGCCTGTGATTGATGAGACTACAGGGGCAGCAAAGGCTGTAATAGATGATGAAAAATTAGGCAAAGCTATTGATGAAGCAGAAAAATCGGAAGGTGAAAAAACGGTTGAGCTGAGCATAAGGAAGGCTGAAAATGCCGATACCTATATACAGGAACTTCCGGCTAAATTCCTTCTTAGCAATAGTGCCGAATACAAATTGAAAGTAGCAACAGAGCTGGGAACTGTAGAGGTTCCTGCCAACATGCTGGACAACCCGAGTATATCAAAACTTATTAAAGAAGATTCCGTTGTTGAACTTGTTGTTAAAGAAGTAAAAATCGAGGAATTGAGTGCAGAGCTCAGAGAAAAGATAGGCAACAGGCCGGTAATTGATATAAGCGTGGTTGTGGACGGCAAGAAAGTTGAATGGAGCAATTCTAAGGCCAAGGTTAGGGTATCGATACCTTATAAGCCTGATGCAAAAGAGCTGGAAAACCATGAGCACATTGTTGTACTTTATATTGATGCTGCAGGCAAAGCAGTTTCTGTACCTAGCGGAAGATATGTGCCTGATTTGGGTGTAGTGACATTTGAGACAAATCATTTAAGCATTTATGCAGTTTCATATGTTCACAAGACCTTTACGGATATCGGTTCCTATGCTTGGGCTAAAAAGCAAATAGAAGTTTTAGCTTCTAAAGGAGTAATTAACGGTACATCGGATACCACCTTTACACCTCAGGCAGATATAACAAGGGCGGATTTCATGATACTCCTTGTAAAGGCACTGGGATTAACTGCTGATGTTACTTCTAATTTTGACGATGTGTCCGAAAAGGATTATTATTACGAATACGTGGGAATTGCAAAAGAGCTGGGAATTACAACAGGAGTTGGAGACAACAAGTTCAATCCGAAAGCAAAAATCACAAGACAGGATATGATGGTACTCACAACAAATGCCCTCAAGATAGCAGGAAAAATTTCAAGCCCGGGAACGAGTGCCGATGTTGAAAGATTTTCAGACAAAGCTCAGATAGCTTCATATGCGGTTGAGGGTGTAGCAACCTTGGTTAAAGAAGGTATTGTTGTGGGAAGCGGCAATATTATAAATCCAAAGGGAAATGCTTCAAGAGCCGAACTTGCAGCAATTATATACAAGATTTACTACAAGTAAAATTTTCTCCAACATTGTTTGACATAAAATAAGTATGGGGAGCGGCCTTTTGATGGGTCTGCTTCCCTTATTTACGCCACAGGTAAAATATTCTTTTATATTTTTATTAATTTTTGATAAAAATATCGTTGCATTTAAAAAAAATCTGTGTTATAATACTTTTTGCAAAAGCGTTGCGGGATTGTGTAATGGTAGCACGAATGACTCTGGATCATTTTGTGAGGGTTCGAATCCTTCTCCCGCAGCCAATAATAAATATGAAACGTCTATGTTTTGCACATAGGCGTTTTTTATATTCTAAAAAAGAATATTAAGCCTTGAAGATTTTAATGTTTACTCAAAAAATAAAAGGGCGCCAAGGCCCTGTTATTTACGAATAAAACTTTGTCTTACGGCTTTACAGGGAGATTGTCAACAATTATAACGGTACTTCCTGTAGGTTCAAACCCTGTTTCGGTAGCCAGATAAAATGTAATAGTGTGCTCACCGAGCATTTTAAAGTTTACATTGTTCCAAATCAGGACATTGGAAAATGCATTGTCCTTTACATCCACTGCATTTATTTTTGTCTCATGCATTAGCTCGTTCATCGGGTCCGTAAGCCGGAACTTAAAATTGATTATACCGTTTGGAATATTTGAAACCATTGTATAGGTAACAAAAGACAAAGTAATGGGCGGAGCTTTAAAAAAAGGGTTGAACAAAAGGTCCCGTCCATGAAGCTTTGTTATTTCATCAAATACCAGAATATTTACAATCGCCGGAGATATATTTTTTATGTTAATCACCACCTTTACATACAGCTCTTATCTATTTTACTCCATGAAATGGCATTATTCAACAGGCATGAATAATGAAACATGCAAAAACGGAAAAAGTCAGGCTTGCAACAATGGCTTTGGAATAATCGTATTGTAATGTTTAATGCAATATAATAAAATAATATATATTGAAAATGTAGAAAGTTTATCTGTTTAATATTTTATAAGAGGTGATTAAATAAATGATTAAAAGAGAAAAGGATATGATTAAGGAAATAAAGGAGCAAATGAGGGGCGGAGAAGGCTCGGTTGAGCTCTTGCATATTTTCAAACAGGAAGAGCTTAGGGGAAAAGCCAGACTCTGCGCTAAAATTACTATAAATCCCGGTTCGTCAATTGGTCTTCATGAGCATGTTGGTGAGGAAGAGATATTTTATATAATAAGCGGAAAGGGTTCGGTAAACGATAATGGAACTATCACTGAAGTTGGGCCCGGTGATGCGGTGATTACAGGCAATGGAGCTTCTCATTCTGTGGAAGCTGTCGGAGATGAGCCCCTTGTAATGATGGCAGTGATTCTCCTTTACTGATTGTATGGAAAGCCCGGTGCGTTGAAAAAAACCGGAAAGGGTTCTGGTTCAGAACCCTTCAATGTTATAAAAAGCTTTAATTTTTTATCCGGGTTAAAAAAGAGAATCATTTTGCAATATCAAATGGTTTAATTGTACTTTAATTTTACTTTTATTTTTTTCCCTCGTCAAGCATAATTACCTATCAATTCCAGCAGTTGCTTACGATTTTTGGAGTTTGTGTTTAAAAATCGATAAAAAACACAAATAATATCGTGATTTATTAGGAATGTTTATTTTTCATGTGATTTGAATGTTGAGGTAAAATATTATCTACTAAGGTTATTTACGGCATGCGCCCGACATATTTTATTATAGGCTTATTTTGCCGATATTTATTACAAATACAAAAATTCAATAGAATGGGAGCGATCAACATTGAAAAAAACCTTCGTTCTTGACACAAATGTATTGCTGCAAACTCCATTTGCGTTGTATTCCTTCGGGGACAACAATGTTGTAATACCCGAAGTGGTACTGGAGGAACTGGATAAGTTTAAGAAGGACAACACCGAATTGGGTGCCAATGCACGGCATGCGGCAAGGATTCTGGACGATTTGAGGGCAAAGGGAAAGTTAAATGAAGGTGTAAGGCTTGAAAATGGAGGACTGTTAAGGGTTGAATTAAACTGCAACAGTGTTAAGCTTCCGGAAAGCTGGGATGATTCAAATAACGACAACAGAATACTGAAAGTTTGTAAGGGCCTGCTCGAAAAAGGCGAAAATGTTTTTTGGTTACAAAGGATATATTTGAGAGAATAAAGGCAGATATTCTGGATATTGTAGCCCAAGACTTTTTTGCAGAGCAGGTCCCTGTATTTGAGGAGCAATATAAAGGAAGGATGGATGTATATACCACAGAGGAGAAATTGAATGAATTTTACAGTAAAGGGTTCTTGGATCAAGAGGACATTTTCCTGTTTAACGCCGATTTCAGCAAAAAGAAACCGAGCTTGATTGTAAATCAGTTTCTTTTGATACAATCTTATATAAATAAAAAACATACTGCTCTTGGGCGCTTTGACGGTAAAAAAATAGTACCGCTGAATTTTTTGAATGAACATCCTTTCGGAGTTACCCCGAGAAATGCAGGACAGAAATTTATGCAGGAGGCCTTGATGATGGATGCAGACAAGGCGCCCCTTGTAATAATCAAGGGGCCGGCAGGGACGGCAAAAACTTTCTACTCCCTTGCAGTAGGGCTGCACAAATTATTGGATGATCCGAACAAGCTGTACAGGAAGATCCTTGTGTGCAGACCAAATGTGAGACTGGATGAGGATATAGGATATCTTCCGGGGACAGAGCAAGATAAAATTGCTCCGTTTTTAAGACCTGTTATAGACAATTTGGAGATATTGATTGACAACGACGATAAAGAGAGGTATTCCAGTGAAAAAGAGCTAAAGGACAAGATTGACGAATTGTTTGACAGAAAAATTATCAATACGGAGGCCATTGCTTTTATAAGAGGAAGATCCATAGTTAAGCAGTGGATAATAATCGATGAGGCTCAAAACCTCACTCCCAAGCAAGTTAAAGGTATCATAACAAGAGCGGGTGAAGGAACCAAGATAGTACTAATTGGGGACCCGGAGCAAATAGATCATCCTTTCCTTGATATCAGAACAAACGGTTTGTGCTATGCATCTGAAAGGATGAAGGGAAGCAGCCTGTGTTTCCAGGTTTCTTTGTACGACGAGGAATGCGAACGTTCCGAACTTGCTTACGAAGGTGCAAAAAGAATGTAAGACATAAAGGAAAAAAGCAGGAATTTTAATTGGCTTGACGAATAATAATAGACTTATATATAATAATTTTGGTTTTTGTATCTAAGGTGGTTGAATTTACCAAATATTTTTTCGCTTAAGTTGAAATCTTTCTCTATAAAAAAGAATATATTGCGTATACTAGTATATAGACAACACAGTAACAATTGCAGAATTTCCGGTGGAGGAGAGTTATATGCGGATTTTAATGCTTTCATGGGAGTATCCCCCTAGAATTGTCGGAGGGATATCCAGAGTTGTTCACGGCTTGGCGCAAAAGCTTGGAGCGCGGGGCTGTGATGTTCATGTTATAACATGCTGGGAGATGGGAACTCGGGAGTTTGAGAGGGATGAAAATGTCAATGTACACAGGCTCCATTCCTATGACGTAACTCCGAACAATTTCGTTGACTGGGTTCTTCATTTAAATTTCGCTATTGTGGAACATGCTACAAAGCTTATAAATGAAACGGGTAAGTTTGATATTATCCATGCACATGACTGGCTGGTTGCTTTTGCAGCGAGAGTTTTAAAGCATGCCTATTCTACACCTCTTGTTGCAACGATACATGCTACAGAGCATGGCAGGAACTGGGGTATACATAATGACACCCAGCGGTATATAAACAATGTGGAGTGGTGGCTTGCTTTTGAGGCCTGGAGGCTTATTGTCAATAGCGAATATATGAAGAATGAAGTTATGTCCATATTTAAAATTCCCAATGACAAAATAAATGTCATTCCCAATGGGGTTGATCTGGATAAATTCAGAGGCTATAAGAAAGATATGGATTTTCGGAGAAAGTTTGCACAGGATAACGAGAAAATTGTATTCTTTGTTGGAAGGCTGGTAAACGAAAAAGGTGTACATGTACTGATAGATGCACTCCCAAAAGTATCCCACTTCTATAACGATGTTAAGTTTGTGATTGCAGGAAAAGGTCCGCAGCTTGATCATTTGAAATGGAAGGCTGAGAGTATGGGCGTATCCCACAAAGTGTACTTCACCGGATACATAAGCGATGAAGAGCTTCTTAAACTCTATAAATGTGTTGATATTGCAGTTTTCCCAAGCCTTTACGAACCTTTTGGAATTGTAGCTTTGGAAGGTATGGTTGCAAATGTTCCGGTTGTCGTTTCCGATACCGGAGGGCTTGGAGAAATTGTAGAACATGGCGTTGACGGTATGAAGTCTTACACGGGAAATGCCAATTCCCTTGCAGACAGCATATTAGAAATACTTCATAACCCGGAAAAAGCGGAGAAAATGAAGAAAAAAGCATTGGAGAAGGTTAATTCGATTTACAATTGGGATGCAGTCACAGAGAAGACGTTGGGTGTATACAAAGCTATTTTGGATGAAAGCAAGCATGTACAATGGGGAACCCCGATAATGAGGGGGGAAGTGGAAAGGCTTAACTGATTTGGTAAACGGAAGTTTCTTAAAAAGGAGCTGGCATGACATCTGCCGGTTCTTTTCATATATGTTTGCCGCCGTTTGATATTTGAAAGTTTTAGCTCTTTTTAAGTAAAATATTGTTTATAATAATTAGAAATATGCTATAATAATAAAGGCTTAGATTAATTATGAAATATATACGGTATGTTTTAAATATATTTAAAAAATAG
>NZ_BAVR01000025.1 GCF_000521465.1 Acetivibrio straminisolvens JCM 21531 | reverse complement strand
CCTAAAACAAACTCTTTAGCATATAATTGCAATATTTCAATATCAGGCTGCAAATAAGCCGCAAAAGGTTAATTGGCTTATATTCAATCAAATTCACCTTATAAATTCCGAATATATTTATTAATTTGTCATTGGGGATAAAGCATTCTTTCTAGCTTTGCCGAGATTTTCTTTAAAATAAGACAGGTTTTTTATAGCAAAAGAAAATAATGATATGTTTTTTATATTGAATAATATAATTGCTTTAAATGCCTGCATAATTCCAACAATAAACAATGAGTTTATTGAAAGTGCAGGGAAATATCGTGTGGGCACATTACCGCTCCTTTCAATGCTGCAAATAATCTGCAAATATTTATCAGGCGTCTACATTAGATAAACACATTATTTTATATTTATTCTACATAAATGGAAAATATCCTTCCCATTCTTAAAATCATCATGATATTTTCATATAAGCAAACATTGCCGGTTATTCATTAATTTTTACTCTTTTTCTTTTGCAAAAAATAAAAACAGATACAAAAGTTACGATAGATTCCGTCAAAACAAAGGACATCCATACACCCGTCATTTGCCATAACTTGCTTAATAAAAGAACAAGAGGAACAATAATAATACAGCCCCGGGCAATAGAAATGAAAAATGCATGCTTTGCCTGTTCTACAGCACTTAAATACATAGCCATAATCAGATTGATGCCTGCAAAGAAAAAACCGATAAAATAGATTCTAAGTCCGGTTTTGCTAATCTGGGCAATTTCCGGATTCTGTTCACTGTTAAAGACAGCGATGATACTGTCAGAATTAAAAAACGTACTCAAATATATAGTCGTAGCTACCGTAAGCGAAGTGATCAGAGCAAATTTCAGTACTTTTCCTATTGCTTTGTGATTTTTCAATCCATATTCTTTACTCACAATGGGCTGTATACCTTGTGCAATTCCTGTAAACACCGCAATTCCCACAAGTGCTATATTGGCAACAATTCCATAGGAAGCAACTCCCAAGTTACCCTTGAGCCCTAAAATCGCCAGATTAAAGGTTATAAGAACAATAGATGAAGAAACCTCACTTATAAAAGAGGATAGCCCTAAACTCAGCACATCACACATAGAGGACAAAACCATTTTGCTCTTAGTATATCTAAAGTCATTTCTCTTCTTTATAAAATGAATTGACAGTACGCCCATACTGATTATTGGAGCAAGACACGTTGCAAATGCTGCACCAAACATTCCCATTCCAAGTGGAAACATAAATACATAATCCAAAATAATATTAGAAAAACTTCCCAACATCATCGCAATCATTGACAAATTGGGATTATTATCGTTACGTATAAAAGCAAGCATAATGTTATTAACGATAAAAAACGGAGCAAAGCATAGTATTGTCTTAAGGTATGTTTTTGTCAGCGAAAATGTAGATGCATCCGCACCTAAAATCAAGGCCAAAGACCTTGCTCCAAATATACCTATAATTGCAAAGATAAGTCCTATAATCAACCCCAACTTCAAACAAATGGAAAACACCTCATCTGCCTTTTTCCCTTCCTTTTGTGACTTTAATATACTGTATCTTGTGGCACCCCCAATTCCGATCATCAATCCAGCACCATGAATTAAACTATAAATCGAAATAGAAAAATTAAGTGCTGCAATACCCAAAGACCCCAATGCTTTTGATATAAAAAATGTATCTACCAAAATATAACAGGAAAGCCCTATCATCCCCAGGACATTCAAGCTCACATACTTTATAAAATTTTTAAATATATTATTCTGCATCTGAAATCCTCCATCAAAGCAAAAGCATGGAACATCGCGACTCTTTACTTTTATCTATTTCATTTCACTCTAAGAGTGTAAATCAAAAAGGCGTCCTTAAACATCCCTTCTAAGACCTAACGGAATGTTTCAGAACGCCCTGAAAACTTTACCCGGTGGCAAAGCTTAGGCTTACTTAAAAAGCATTAATAATTCTAATACAGTTTTCATAAGATGTCAATATAGCCGCATAATCAAAAAGATTGGCAGAAATTATATTAATGTGGCAAATAGACAGCGAATATAAAGATGAAAATGTATTCAGAACCGAAAGGTATTAAGGAAGCTTTTCAAAAACAACAAATAAAAGCTCGGGACATCGAGTCCCTTCGCTTTTGCCTCTTTCATTTCATTCCAAGAGGCCAAATAAGCAAAGGGTCAATCACTCCTGACTGACCCTTTGTCTTTCATGCATTATTTAAGCCATAAACAATTTGATATCGTCTTCAACACTGCCAATACCTGCGATGCCGAATTTCTCTACCAATACCTTTGCCACATTCGGTGAAAGGAATCCCGGCAATGTAGGTCCGAGATGGATATTCTTCACACCCAGATACAAGAGGGCCAAAAGAACTATCACAGCTTTCTGTTCATACCACGCTATATTAAAGGCAATCGGAAGTTGGTTGATATCATCCAATCCGAATACCTCTTTAAGTTTCAGCGCAATAACTGCCAAAGAGTATGAATCGTTGCACTGGCCGGCATCCAACACTCTCGGAATACCGCCGATATCTCCCAATCCCAACTTGTTATAACGGTATTTAGCACATCCTGCCGTCAAAATTACAGTATCGCTCGGAAGGTTTTGGGCAAACTCGGTGTAATAACTCCTGGATTTCATGCGCCCGTCACATCCGGCCATAACAAAGAACTTTTTGATAGATCCGGATTTGACAGCTTCAACCACCTTATCGGCAACAGCCATCACCTGATTGTGGGCAAATCCCCCAACAATACTTCCCGTTTCAATTTCATCAGGGGCAGGCAAAGTTTTTGCAAGCTCAATAATCTCAGAAAAGTCTTTTTTACCGTTTGCATCAGCTTCAATATGCCTGCATCCCGGGAAACCAGCCGAACCTGTTGTAAATATTCTTCTTCTGACCTCTTCGCTCCTTGGCGGGACAATACAGTTTGTAGTAAACAGAATAGGTCCGCGGAAGGACTCAAATTCTTCCACTTGCTTCCACCATGCGTTTCCGTAGTTGCCCACGAAATTGTCATACTTTTTGAAAGCAGGATAGTAGTGGGCCGGCAGCATTTCACTATGGGTGTATACATCAACACCCGTTCCTTTTGTCTGCTCTAAAAGCTGTTCAAGATCTGTAAGGTCATGCCCGGAAATAAGGATGGCCGGGTTCTTTCTAACTCCGATATTGACCTCGGTGATTTCCGGATTTCCGAATCTGGATGTGTTTGCCTCATCCAAAAGCGCCATAACCTTTACACCATATTCGCCGGTTTTCAGTGTCAGCGCAAAAAGGTCATCAACCGAAAGATTATCGTCTAAAGTTGCCGCCAAAGCCTCATATATAAAGGCATAGATTTCTTTGTCTTCTTTTCCGATATTTTTTGCATGCTCGGCATAGGCTGCCATACCCTTGACACCATAAGTAATCATTTCCCTTAATGAACGCACATCTTCGTTTTCTGTGGACAATATACCTACAGAATCCGCTTTTTTTAACATTGACTCTCTAGAATCAACAGAGAAGACCGTCGCATCGTGAAGGCCCTCTGCCGGTACGGACTTTTTCATTTCGTCTCTTACGGCAAGCATCTTTCTTATCTGTTTTTCAATCGATACATCATCAAAATTCGCGTTGGTAATAGTCATAAACAGGCTGTTTAATATTTCATAGTTTGTATCGCCAAGTTTTACAACATCAATCTTTCCCTTGGCAACAATATCTGAAATACCTTTAACAGTATAAACTAAAAGGTCTTGAAGCTTTGCAACCTCCTCATTCTTGCCGCACACCCCGCGTACTGTGCAGCCCTTTCCTCCTGCAGTTTCCTGACATTGATAACAAAACATGCTCATTGTTTTTCCTCCTTTTATGCTTTTTTATTTTAGGTTTATAAACAAGGTTTAGAAACCATTTATTCTAGAATTTCACCATTGGTTGAAATTGTCACAACCTGCCAAGGTATAAGTTTTCCACTATTTATAAGGGCTCTTTTGACCGCATTTTCGATACCACCGCAGCACGGAACCTCCATCCGCACAACTGTGACACTTTTGATATTGTTGTTTTTGATAATTGCAGTAAGCTTTTCGGCATAATCCCCTTCATCTAACTTCGGACAACCAATCAAAGTTATTTTATTTCTCATAAATTTGTCGTGGAAATTACCGTAAGCATATGCCGTGCAGTCCGCTGCAATCAAAAGATTTGCATCTTCAAAATATGGTGCATTGACCGGTACAAGTTTGATTTGAACGGGCCACTGGGAAAGCTGGCTCACATTTTCATCAACATCGGTGCGGACAGTTTTCGGATGATTTTCCCTGCTGATAGTTTTCATCTGGCTACCTGGGCATCCGCAAGGCAGGCTTTGATTCTGCTTTTTCTTCATATTTTCCTGTACAGCAGCTTCATTGTACTCTGCCGCTTCGCGTTCCTCAAAGCTGATAGCTCCTGTAGGGCAAACCGGCAGGCAGTCTCCCAAACCGTCGCAGTAATCATCCCTCAAAAGTTTCGCCTTTCCGTTCACCATTCCTATGGCTCCCTCGTGGCAAGCATTTACACACAATTCGCATCCTATGCATTTATCTTCATCAATTTTGATTATTCTACGAATCATTTTATTTACCTCCTAATTTTTATACTTTTAAATATTTATTTCATTGACTTTACGTTTTTAGTTTACTATACTGAAACTAATAAGTCTGTTGGAAATACAACAAAAAGAGGTTTTTATGAAAAAATATTTGGAAATTTTAAAAAAAGTTAATTTATTTAAAGGAATTAAAGAATCGGACTTGCTCTCACTTTTATCTTGTTTGGCCGGAGAACTTACGCATTATGAAAAAAACGAGACTGTTTTTATGAGCGGTGAAACCATTAATTCTTTTGGCATAGTTTTGTCGGGAGAGGTTCAGATTGTTCAGGATGATTATTACGGCAACAGAAGCATTCTCGCCAAAATAGGCATAGGCCACCTGTTTGCCGAGTCTTTTGCCTGTGCTCAAATAAAAACACTTCCGGTCAGCGTAATCACAACGACCGAAAGTGACCTTCTATTTATCGATTGCCGCAAGCTTGCCAATCCCTGTGCCACAACCTGCGCTTTTCATAAGCAACTGATTCAAAATATGTTACACATTACTGCAATGAAAAATATTTCTTTGACGCAGAAAATTGAGTTTATTTCAAAACGCACCACCCGAGAAAAGCTATTGGCCTATCTTTCCGCCGAGGCACAGAAAGCCGGAAGCAATTGTTTTTCCATTGCGTTTAACCGCCAGGAACTTGCAGATTACCTGTCGGTTGACCGAAGTGCAATGTCGGCAGAGCTTAGCAAGCTCAGGAATGAAGGTATTTTAAAGTATAAGAAAAACCAGTTTGAATTATTATAAACTACTTATCCTTTTCTTCTTTATTAATGTCTTCAATAATATCTTCCATATGCTGTTTTGCTTTCGAAGACAATGCATCAACTAGATAATTGCGGTCTATCCGATGTATTTGATGATATTCCTGTCTTAATCTTTTATTGGCATCTTCAAGTTCGGCCTTAAGTTCTCTGGCAGAAAACAGCGTACACCCTTCTCCCCTTACAATCATCTGCTGCAAGCCATCGGATGTGGCAACCGTTATATTATAGTTTTTCTTGTTTTCATGGGCGAATTTCTCAATATATTGATCCGCCGTCTGCGCCTCTCTTGTGTACACCATATGAATATTATAATAATCTATTATTTCCTCCTGATGCCCCTCAACGCGGTAAGCATCAAATACCACAATGACATGACATCTTCGAATCCACTGATAATTGCTTAATAAATCAAGCAATTTCATTCTCGCGCTATCCAAATTTTCTTCTGCCAACTCTTTTAATTCGGGCCACGCATAGATAATGTTGTAGCCATCAACAAGAAGATACTCTTCTTTGGTTTCCTCCTGCCTTTTTGTATAATTTACAGGTCTATAATACTTCTCTCCTGCTGCTTTTTGCTTCTTCCAGACAGACTTCCTTCCCTGATTTGCATAGAAGGTTTTATTCATAATTTCATCAATTTCTTCCAAACTTATCGCTTTTTCCTTTGAATGCAAAATCCGGTGTGCGGTTAAATCTTCATCATCGTCTTTTTTCTGAAAATAGCTTTCCAGATGCATGTAATTCTTTACTTCATCCCAACTTACCAAAAAGCCGACACCATTGGCGCAAAATACGGAGCCTGTGGGATTTTCCACATCTCTTTCCGAATCATATCCAATACGTTCTATGACCTCTTGCGCATTGTGACACGGTTCATATCCTTTCAAGCTGCAAAACAGCCTGCCAAGCCTTTGGTATAGGCTGCAACCTCTTTCTGATAATTCCTCATGGTAACAACAGGAGCGCTGCCCACCAAAACTGCCTTATCACCGTTTATTTGTGATATCTCACATGTGCCGTGCATTTTCTCAATATCCGTCATGGCCCTTCCCACCATTTTTTCCGGCACTTCCAGTTGAAAGTCATAATAGGGCTCAAGCAATATGGATTCCGCCTCTTTCAAACCTTGGCGCACCGCACGGTAGGTTGCCTCCCTGAAGTCGCCGCCTTGTGTATGCTTGTTGTGGGCCCGGCCGGATACCAAAGTAATTTTCATATCTGTAATCGCCGAACCTGTCAAAACTCCTTTATGAACTTTCTCTTCAAGGTGGGTTAAAACCAGCCGCTGCCAGCTTTTGCCCAAAACATCCTCATTGCAGTCAGCTTCAAACTTAAGGCCGCTTCCCCTCTCCCCCGGCTCCAGTAACAGGTGAACCTCTGCATAATGCCTCAGGGGCTCAAAATGTCCCACTCCTTCAACAGTATTGGCAATAGTCTCTTTATATACAATCCTTCCGGCATCAAAACCTACCTCAACTCCAAAACGGCTCCGTATGAGGCTTTGCAGAATCTCAATCTGCACCTCTCCCATGACCTGAACCCGAATTTCCTGGAGCTGTTCATCCCAGACAATATGAAGCTCCGGTTCCTCATCTTCAATTTGCCTAAGTTTGGGCAGCATTACCCTTGGGTCACAGCCTTCCGGAAGTATGATTTGATACTGCAGCACAGGCTCTAAAAGCGGTGCACCTGAAGCTTTCTCAATCCCAAGACCCTCTCCCAGCCTGGATTGGGTAAGCCCGGTTACCGCAAATACAGTACCTGCATCCACCTCACTTACCGTTTCAAATTTCTCTCCGGAATAAATGCGGATTTGATTCACTTTCTCTTCCCATGTACCGTTTGTCAACACATCTTTTACTTTGAGTTTCCCGCCGGTCAGCTTCATATGGGTAAGGCGGTTGCCCTGCTCATCCCTTGTTATTTTGAATATCTTGGCACCAAATTCATCGGGATAGCGAGGAATTATGACATACTTCATAACACCCCTGATAAATTCCTCAATGCCTTCCAATTTCAAGGCCGAACCCAAAAAACACGGAAATACCTTTCGTTCTCTTACAGCTGCACTAATCTGCGAGGTTTCTATATATCCTTTTGCCAGATAGGTTTCCATCATCGTTTCATCACACATGGCCAACTGGTCAAAAAAATCTTCAGTGTTGCTTTCTTTAAATTCTATGCATCTATCATCCAACTGTTTTTTATTTCGTTAATTATCTTGTCCCTGTCCGTGCCGCTTTGGTCCATTTTGTTGACAAATAAAACACCGGTATTTTATAGATTTCAAGAAGATGCCACAAAGTTTTGGTATGTCCTTGCACTCCGTCCGCACCGCTAACCACCAAAATGGCATAATCCAGCACCTGGAGGGTTCTCTCCATTTCTGCCGAAAAGTCCACATGTCCCGGAGTATCCAGCAAAGTAATCCGGGTATCATCTATATCAAAAACGGCTTGTTTGGAGAAAATAGTGATGCCCCTGGCCCTTTCCAATTCATAGGTATCCAAGTAGGCATCTTTATTGTCTACTCTTCCAAGTTTCCTTATTTTCCCGCTTACATAAAGCAAACTCTCCGATAATGTTGTTTTTCCTGCATCCACATGGGCTAATATTCCAATAACTATTTTTTTCATATTCTTTTCTCATTTCCTGTTTGCTTTTCATCGGTTTGCATTTAGGCCAACCGAGACAGTGCAAGCTTATTATACAACAGCAAAGCCATTTTTGTAAATGTAAAGACATCCTCTCGTGCGCCCGGATACATTATTGGACAATTGATATAATCTTTTGAATATGTTAAAATTTTATTAGTATGAATAGTTTTGCATCTTTGCATAACACCAAACAATGGTCTTTTATAAATAATATACTTCCCAGAACTTTTCCCATCAATTTCTCAAGTAGCATAGTTTCTTTTTATGTACACGAAAAATAAAAGCTTTTACTAATTATTATTAATGAAGATATTTTTATTTTTTATTAAAATAAAATTTTTAATATTTAAGGGGTGTATTTTATGAGAAGAATTTCTGGGCGGGCATTATGCCTACTAACAACGCTTGCAATGGTTTTTTCCGTTCTTTTAGCCATTCCCGTTTCAACTTATGCTGCCCATTCCCTTCCTGTAGACGTTGAAGCAGAAGATTGCAATCTCGGTAACGGTGCTGTCATTACTACCAATGTCTACGGAACTCAATATCCCGGATATTCCGGCGATGGATTTGTATGGGTAGCTAACTCCGGAACAATAAAGTTGGAAGTTACAGTTCCTGAAAACGCTATGTACGAGCTTTCAACAAGATGCTGGATGTATCTCGGCAATATAGATGAGACCAGAATGCAAGTTGTCAGCATCAACGGCAAATCATACAGCAATTACTTTATTCCAAACAAAGGCGAATGGATTGATTACAGTTTCGGATACTTCTATCTTGAAGCCGGTAAAGCAACCATTGAGATTGGTACTTCCGGAAGCTGGGGTTTTATACTGTACGACAAAATATACTTTGACTATGCCGACATGCCTGACCATATAATAGATCCGACTCCATGCGATCCGAATGCAACTCCTGAAGCAAGAGCTCTTATGAAATATCTTACCGATGTATACGGAAAATATGTTATTTCCGGCCAGCAGGAAATTTACGGAAGCGGAAATGACGGTAATTATGAACTTGAATTCGATTATATTTATGATAAGACAGGCAAATATCCTGCAATCAGAGGCTTTGATTTCATGAACTACAATCCTCTGTACGGATGGGAAGACGGTACAACCTCCCGCGTCATTGACTGGGTAAAAAATCGCGGAGGTATTGCGACAGCATGCTGGCATATAAATGTTCCCAAGGATTTTACAAGCTATACACCAGGAGAGCAAGTGGACTGGACAAACTGTACATACAAACCGACAAGCAGCTTTAATACCGCTAATTGCCTTGATGAAACAACAAAGGAACATGCTTACCTGATGATGGCAATTGAAGACCTTGCCGAGCAGCTCCTAATTCTTCAGGAGGAAAATATTCCTGTGCTTTTCCGTCCTTTCCATGAAGCCGAAGGCTACAACAACACCGACGGCTCCGGCGCATGGTTCTGGTGGGGTTCTGCAGGCGCAGAGGTTTACAAAGAGCTCTGGAAGCTTCTTTACACAACTCTTACTGAAAAGTATGGTCTTCACAATTTAATATGGGAAGTAAATCTTTATACATATGCCAACTCCTATGAGTGGTATCCCGGAGATGAGTATGTGGATATTGTCGGATATGACAAATATGAAGGTTCACCCAACACTTGGGGCACAAGTGCCGCAACATCATTATTCCTGAAACTTGTAGATTACACTAACGACACAAAGATGGTTGCATTGACTGAAAATGACATCATTCCCGACATCCAAAACATAGTTAATGAGGGTGCTTGGTGGCTGTATTTCTGCCCATGGTACGGTGACTTCCTCATGAGCTCCAGATACAACGACCCTACACTTCTAAACACAATCTACAACAGCGAATATGTAATTACTCTGGACGAGCTTCCGGAAAATCTTTACGAATACGAGGATACGGCACCGGATATCAACTATGGTGATTTGAATAACGACGGAAAAATAAATTCAACCGATTTTACGATATTGAAAAGATATCTTATAAAATTCATTACTAAACTGGATGTTCCTATAGAAGCAGCAGATTTAAACGGCGACGGTTCGGTAAATTCAACCGATTTGACAATATTAAAGAGATATTTAACTAAATCACTTAACGAATTTCCAGTTACCAAAAAGTAATTGATATTAATCAGTCAAATATTTTACTATAAGATTAAAAAAGTACCTCTGACAATAGGGGGTACTTCTTTTTTGCCGTTTCCGGTTAATAACCTGTGAATTTTAATTTCTCTCTTTCAACAAATCACGTATCTCTGTAAGTAAAAGCTCTTCTTTAGAAGGCTCCGAAGCCTTCGGTTTTTCTTCTTCTTTTTTCCTAAGCAAAAACAACAACTTCATCATAAAGAAAATTGACAAGGCTATAATTAAGAAATCTATCACTGACTGCAAAAACTGTCCGTATTTGAGCGAAAGCTCTGCAATATCTCCCGAGGCCGGTCTTATAACTAGCTTTAACGATGTCAGGTCTATGCGTCCCAAAATAATTCCGAGCAAGGGCATTATAACATCATCCACTAAAGAGGATACAATTTTACTAAAAGCTCCTCCCATTATGACACCAATAGCCAAATCAATCACATTGCCCTTTAAAGCAAATTTTTTGAATTCCTTATACATTCCCGATAACTCCTTTCTAAATTTCGCCGGACTTCTTCATCTCTAAAAAACCATTATACCACAAAACAAGCTTACAAACTTGCCAATATAGCTATTGAAATTCAAAACTGCTTGTTCAAAATTTCTTTTAATAAACTTCTCTAAGGAGTTTGCTTCCAATTCATCACGTTATTCTTGCCGCGTATTGTAATAACACCGTTTATAATGAGATAAAATGCAACAATTACCGAACCCAACAAGTCAACATACCATGCCACAGGCTTTGCAGGTGCAACGGCAACAAACGTCAGGGAAGCGGTTACACAGGCATCCACAGCAGCCTTTGCACAGTAAAGCCTGCTTTGCACAGCAAGTATTGCATTGGGCTTTTCACGATTGAGCCTACGGTATCTAAGCCAAAACCATGTGTTTGTTATTACCCCAAGCACTGCAATTACAAGGCCCGGAATAACATTTCCCTTTTTTGAGCCGGGAGAAAACAGTGCAATGAACAACATAGCAGCCCCCGACAGACACATTGCCGCTCCTACACATATATTTGCAGTGCGTTCCAACTTATCTTTGTATGCTGCATCCAGCTCATCCTTTTTATTTACAATACGGAACACTATCCATGACACAATTATTGCACCCAGTTCTGCCGTACGCCGTACAAAGTCTGCAAACTGCGTAGACGAACGCCCAAAAAAAGCGCCGTTCCCACAACTAAAGGTCCCGGTGAGCTCATCAACACAGAAGCCAGAAGTGTACGCTCCCCTGATTTTGATTTCATAATATCATACCCCCCACAATTGAACCAACGGTATCAAAACTGCTGCCGCAGCCAAAGGACATGTCAGTGTATCCATACCGTTTTTTGTATAAAGCTCTACAACCGCACAAACCGCGGAAGTTGCCGCCGAAATCGGTATACAAGCGTACCGCACTACTTTACCATGCACCATCAAGACAATCATCACCGAAATAAAGGATACAACAAACATAGCAAAAGTACCTTCAAGACTCTTGCATCCTTCAACCAGTCTTCCTCTGATGAAATGACGCCCGAAGCGTTTTCCCACCAGTGCTGCTGCCGCATCGCCCAATCCCCATGCCAAAACCGATGCCAGGACTAAATATCTTTCCCCGAGCCATCCCCAGCAAAGACAAATCAGTATGGCAAACATAACAAACACCACTATCAGACTTCTTTTAATCTCACCTTTTTTGCGCTCTATAAGCAATTTGGAATAGCCGGGTATGCGTTCGGCAAATGCAAGAATCGGGAAAACCATCAATATGAATACTATTGCCGCAATCGCCGATACCCACCATGTTTCAAAAGCGTATATCCATCCGAATATAGAGCCTAAAAGTATCATGTGCAAAATCTTGCGGAAAAGTTCATCGGGCATTGGAACAAAGCGACGCAAAACAAGCGCACTTGAAGCACAGACAGCAAAATAGGAAAGCAACATCCCATAACCTTTTATAAATTCCAGAAACATATCTTACCCCCAGGAATGAAGATTTGCCGTTTTGGATTCTCCAATCCATTCAACCTGTCGGCTTGTTATATGGCTTAAAAATATATTTCATCTTAATACTTCGTCAAAAATAGAATTTTAATGTACTTTCATTTAAGGTTACGCGGATATAAAAGGTTATTGAATCAGTTATTTCGTTATTTTCTTTACCGGATGCCGTATAACCGTCTTATATTTTGCCGGTTCAACCTTGCGGGGGTCAGACAGGTATATCTCATGGTGCAGCCGTTCCTCTGAAAAGTCCTTTTCATATCCTTCTTTTATCAAATATTCATCCATCTTTGCAACTGTTTTGGGCTCATCATCAAAAGGGCCCAAATGCAAAGTTTGCACACAAAGTCCTTCTTTAACGGTAAGAAACTCCGCTAAAGAGCAGTCTATTTTCTTTTTGCGGGCCGCTTCTTCTTTTGCCCATTCAAAATCTTCTTTCGATACAAAATCCGGCAGGCGTATCACCGAAATCCAATTAAATTTGTCCTTTTGGCTATAGTCCACCCCTTCTATACCTTCCTGCCACCAGAATCCTTCCAAGGGAGGCACAACATATTCAAAGAAACCTTCTATATTGTGTCCGCTTTTATTACTCATCTTAATCGTGTATGCAATTGCATAAAGAACATTGACGGCCTGTTTATACGCCCCACCCTCTTCATTGGGATCACCTTTTCCGCGTACTGCTATAAAATTCATCTCCGGAACATCAATTATTTCAGGTTCGGTTTTCGGCATGTAAAGCTTTTTGTATTCTTTCTTAAAATCAAATGCCATAGTTTAATACCTCCTGCAAAACAAGAATATAAAGCCTTGGATTGGCATATGTCAAAGTAATTTAGATAAAGCTTTACCCTTGTCCAAATTATGACTAAATCAATTTTAATATTATTGTTAACAAATATCATTTTATCATTTAAGTATTTCCTTGAAAAGAAAAAATAAAATTGTTAAAGATTTTCATTTCACGAAGATTCAAGTCCCTGTTGCCGTTTCCTATATGATACTCACTATATTACTGGACTTGGCTTTTTAACTATAGTATTATTTTAATAAAACAGCCATTATGCGTTCGTGACGATTTGGTAATTTTGCAATTTCAATACAATGAAAGAAGGATTGCCAATGCAGAACGAAATACTGAAAAAACTAAAAATCATTGAAATTGAATAAAAAATATTCCGTAAAATAAAAGGAGTAAGTTTATGGATATACAAGACATAAAAGACATGTTAAATACCGATAAATATGAATTTCTAAGAACAGACCCCCGCCTTAGAGAAAACATATTAATTCTAACGACAGCAGGGTCCATTGCCTATGGAACAAATGTCGATACCAGCGATATCGATATCAGAGGCGTCACAATAGAAGTAAAACAAGACCTTTTAGGATTATCAAGTTTTGAGCAGTTCGAAGACAGGACAACAGACACCGTGGTTTACGGGCTCAAAAAGTTTATTAGTCTGTGTCTGGATAGCAACCCAAATGTTCTCGAGATTTTAGGCACAAGAGATGATCATCTTCTTGTCATAACAAAGGAAGGACAGCTTTTAAGGGATAATGCTGATTTATTTTTTTCTAAAAAGGCAATACACAGCTTTGGCAATTATGCAACAGCCCAGCTAAGGAGGCTTAAGAACGCTCTTGCAAGAGACAGCTACCCTCAAGCAGAAAAGGAGCAGCATATTCTTGACAGTATTTTGGGCCAAATGGAGCACTTAAAAAGAACTTACAAGAGTTTTACAAATGAAGAAATTAACCTTTACATTGACCAATCAGACAAACAAGAAATGGACACAGAAATATTTATTGATATAAACCTTAAGCACTACCCCCTAAGAGACCTTAAAAATATCTATTCGGATATGAGCAACGTTGTGAAGAATTACTCAAAACTAAATCACAGAAACAACAAAAAAGATGAACTTCACCTTAACAAACATGCCATGCACTTAATCCGGCTGTTGATTACCGGAACGGAAATCCTCGAAGGTAAAGGAATTAACACTTATAGAGAAAAAGAACGGGAGTTTTTGCTTGATATACGTAAAGGAAAGTACTCTTATAACGAGTTGTTTGAAATGGTTGATGAGTATGAACGCAGATTCAGATTAGCGGCAGAAAACACTTCTCTTCCCGATAATCCCGATTATAAGCGTGTGGAAGAATTGATGCTTGAGATTTATTCTAATGTATGGGGTTTTGGGCAGTGAAATCAATCCATCTACATGACATTTTCAAGTTCTCTCATTAATAAACCGGTTAGCTTCCCCGGAATTTCACTTCCAATCCCTTTATTTTCTATGCTATTTACAGGCACAATGCCGATAACGGAGTTGGTGACAAATACTTCTTCTGCAGAAAGAAGCAATTCCAATGAATAACGGCCCTCCTCACAAATAACGCCTATCTCTTTGGATTTTTTCAGCACCCACTGCCTTATAATCCCCGGCAGCAGCCCGCTGCTTACGTGGGGAGTATATAATTTGCCGTCACGGACAAAAAATATATTGCTCTTTGATGTCTCCGTTATTTCCGATTTTGTATTTAAAAAAATCACATCATCAAAACCATTTTTTAACGCTCTTTGGCCTTCCATATAATTCTCAAGATAGTTTCCCGTTTTATGGGCTATGACAGGGGAACCGGCATTTTTCACAAGCCCCGACACCATAAGTTTAAAGCCCTTCTCATAAATAGCTTTTTTATACGTGTTTTCCCTCGTTGAAAAAAAGACGGCAGGTTCTATACCTTTATTCTTATTGCCATAGGTGACAGTAAGTCTTAGTATAACGTTTTTTAAGTCATACTTTTTTATATAATCCATTACCATGGACATTAAATTGTCTTTTGTAAAACCAGTCTCAAACCCGAAATGCGCCATTGAATTAAACAGCCTGTCAATATGCTTTTCAAGTAAGAATACCCTTCCGTATTCATCTACAAAAAAAGTCTCAAACAAACTAAAACCATATAAAACCGCAAAATCCTCTATTTTGATACCGTTAAAACACTCCATTCCACCTGCTACCTCCCTGTCAAAACCTTTAGCAAAGCCCTTCCTTTGTCAAGGGTTTCCCGGTATTCATCCTCGGGAACGGAATCCCACACTATACCTCCGCCTACATTGAAAAAAGCTTCATTATCTTTTATGACAATAGTCCTTATGGCTATATTCAAGTCACAATTGCCGTTAAAATCCATATAGCCTATTGAACCGGTGTATATGTTTCTTTTTACAGGCTCCAGCTCATCTATTATCTCCATAGACCGAATCTTGGGCGCTCCGGTTATCGAACCTCCGGGAAACGTTGCTTTAATACAGTCTATTATATCAACATCATCCAACAATTCCCCTTTTACTGTGGAGACAAGATGAAGGACCGTAGAATACTCTTCTATTTGAAGCAATTTCTCAACATGAACGCTTCCTATTTTGCACACCCTGCCCAAATCGTTGCGCTCAAGATCGACAATCATTATATGCTCTGCCCTGTCTTTTTCGCTGTTTAAAAGCTCATGTTTAAGCTCGTTATCTTCCTCTTTGCTTTTTCCCCTGGGCCTTGTGCCTTTTATCGGGCGGGTTTCAATAGTCTTTCCGTTTATTTTCAGAAATCTTTCCGGGGAACTACTTAAGACCTTTATTTCCTCAAAATTCATGTACGCCGAAAAAGGCGCGGGATTTGACTTTCGCAAATCAACATATATATCAAAGGGTTCGGAATCTCCAATATTCGTCCTAAACTGCTGGGACAAATTAGCCTGATATATGTCACCGTTTCTGATATATTCTTTCGCTTTCCCAATCATACTGCAATACTCTTCCAAAGTAAAATTGGAAGATACAGAACTTTGGCATTCCGTTGCTTTTTTTGCGGTTGTACTTCTTACATTGCTCTCACATACTCTCTTTATTATCCCGCTTATTTTTCTCTCTAAAACTTGATTAATATCCTCTCTGTCTTCAAGCCCTATTGAAGACACTGCGGCATATACTTTATTGCATTTATGGTCTACAATAATTGCATTGTTATAAAACCCAAAAATCATGTCGGGTATGTTCATATCATCTTTTCCGTGATCTTTAAACGTTTCTATCCGGTGACACAAATCGTAGGAGAAATACCCCACTGCCCCGCTAAAAAACGGCAAATCGGACACATATGTATTTTTATATCTACGAAGTAGCTTTCTTAAAAGCAATAACGGGTCTTCCGTATACTCTTCGATATGAGTACCTTTTATGAGTTTTATCCTGTCCCCCTTTGACACAAACACCAAAAAAGGGTTAAAAACAATTATGGAATTTTCACCCAATTCATTATTGTTTAACGAACTGTCCAAAAAAATGCTGTATGGAACCTCATAAAATAGCTTAAAAATTTCTACGGCGCTTTTCGAAGTTTCTATCTCTTTTTTAATAAATACTTCATTTTGCATCGTTATACCCCTGATAAAATATAATTTCAAATAATTATATCAGGTTATAACTTTTATGGGAACATCTTTTTATACTTCAAGTCCAAAATATTCGTTTATCGCATGAAAAGCACCATTTACAATGTCCTCAATATCCTTTTTACCGACAACATACGGCGGCATAAAATATAAAACATTTCCCAAAGGCCGAAGCAGCAAACCCTTTTTTAAAGCCAGCTTGTAAATATTGTATCCCACACGTTTTTTCCAATCAAATCCCTTCTTTTGGGCCTTGTTTTCAACAAGCTCCAGTGCGGCAATCATCCTATCTGCCGAAATTCTCCCACATAGGTATGGCTATGGGCAAGGGGTTCTGCCAGCATTCTGAACAACTCGGATTTTTCCCTGTTCGTGTTTAAAATATCGTCATCCTCAAAAATTTTCAGCGATTCCAAGGCTGCGGCACAAGCCAGAGGATTTCCGGTATAACTGTGGCTGTGTAGAAATGCCTTAAGCTCAATATAATCGCTGTAAAAAGCATTGTAAATCTTCTGAGTGGTAACAACCAGCGAAAGAGGCATATAGCCTGCGGTAAGCCCTTTCGACAGGCACATGATATCGGGACTTATACCGCCGTGCTCACAGGCAAACATTTTTCCCGTTCTTCCAAATCCTACTGCGATTTCATCGGCAATCAAGTGGATGTTGTAATAAGAACACGCCTCCCTAAGCTTAATGAGATACTTGGCAGAATATATTTTCATTCCCGCCGCCGCTTGAACCATCGGCTCAATTATTACTCCGCAAATTTCCCTGTGTTTTTCTTCCAATACCTTTTCCATTTCACAAAAACATTCAGCTTCACAAGAGGTGCGTTCCTTTCCATATTTGCACCGGTAACAGTCAGGCCCGGACACTTTTATAGTACTCATAATCAGAGGCTTGTAGATTTTACTGTACAGGTCCAGCCCACCTACTGCCAAAGCTCCAAGAGTTTCCCCGTGATAGGCATCGGACAGGGCAACAAATCTTTTCTTTTCACAGCTTCCGGTTTGCAAGTGATATTGAAAACTAAGCTTTAGCGCAATTTCAACGGCCGAAGAACCGTTATCTGCAAAAAACACCTTGTTTAGCCCTTGCGGGGTAATTTCAACGATTTTCTCGGCCAACTCAATGGCAGGCCTGTGGGAAAAATTTGCAAATATCACATGTTCAAGGCTGTCAAGTTGTTTTTTGACTGCATCATTGATTCTTTTGTTGCAGTGTCCGAAAAGATTCACCCACCAAGAGGATACCGCGTCAATATACCGATTGCCCATAACATCAAAAATGTATGGTCCCTCTCCCCTCTCAATAACAATGGGAGGAAAGTCTTCATAATCCTTCATCTGCGAACAAGGGTGCCAAATATATTCCAAGTCTTTTTTCTGCAAGTCATACAACTGCATTCACCAGCCTTCTTGTATTTGCCGCAAGTTTCTTTCTTGCTGTTATGAAGATGCAATGATAGGTTGCTCTCACCAATCCATTTGCTTTAAACATCTCCTCGTAAACCCGTATCATTTCTTTCGTAAGTGCGGTATTTACCTTTCTTTCTTTGTTGCTGTTGTTCGCTCCGATTTTTTTCACGGAATCTAAAAATTCTCTTACCGTGTAAAAATACTCATATTCGAGGCTTTCTTTTTTGACCGTATCAAATTCAAAGCTCTCAAGCCCTTCAAATGTCTCACTGCAAATCTTAAGTATCTCTTTTGCGTTACAGAATTTTTGGCTTGGCGGAAATTCTTCACCTATTTTAAGTTTTTTGCGGGCAGTTTCATATGAAAAATGAAGTTCGTTAAAAGTCATATGCCCAAAAGTGGAAAAGGCAAGTACTCCGTCATTTTTAAGACTTTGGACAAGCTTATTGACAGTACCTCCCAAGTCGTTAAACCATTGAAAGGTAGCATTTGAAATTACGAGGTCATATTTTTTGTTAAGTTCAGCTTCCTCAATATCAAGGCAGGCAAACTCCACATTGTTCTCCTTAAATCTGTCCCTTGCATATTCAATCATCCCGGTGCAATATCTACTGCCGTTATCCGGGCATTCGGCCAACGGTCAAGCAAAAGCTTCGTAAGATACCCTGTGCCACAGCCCACATCCAGAATATCCAATCTGCTTTTTGAATCCAAGTCCAGCATACACAGCAGAGTATCTGCCATCTTCTTTTGAACTTTCGCGTATGAATCATAGTTTTTTGCATTACGGCTAAAATGCATTTGAAGAATCTTTTTATCTATCACTTTTTATCACCTTGCTCCATAAATTCCAAAATCAATCTTGTAAATTCCTCCGGTAGAGAATAAAAAGGGACGTGACCTATGCCTTCCATGATAAAGACTTGCGCTTTGTCTTTCATCCTCTGCGCCATATACAAAGCCGCTTCTTTGGAACATATGGCGTCCATTTCGCCATGAATGATAAGCGTATCCGCTTTTATACTTTCCAACTGCATCCTCATATCAGCAGCCAAAAGGTAGTCAAGCCCGGCCTCAAGCTCCTTAAAAGAAGCTGTATTTGCATCGATATCAGCTTTGAACAACGCCACATATTCCTTGCTTTCCTGCTCCTTCGAAGAAAAAAGAGAAGAATAAAAGGAATCCATCGCTTTTTCCCTGTCAACTTTTACAGCTTCTTTCATCTTCTTAACCGCACTTTTATGCCAGCCGCAAAAGTACCCAGTCTCTTTATCCCTTGTAAACCGAGCTGTCCCGCCTACAAGAACTAGCTTTTCAACCCTTGCTTTGTATCTGACGGCAGCATCAACCGCAAGCAAACTTCCTAAAGACCATCCCAGAAGGCACAAATTTCCCTTCTCCTTCTCAATCAACTTACATACCCTTTCGGTATAGCCCTCCATGGTGTTTATGTCATGCCATTCACAGAAAACAAGCTGAAAATATTCACTTAAAACCGGAGCAACGGGCTTCCACACTGAAGAATCCATACTCCACCCGGGCAGCATGACAAGCTTTCGTTTTTCCAAAACATTATCCTCCCCTGTCACCATTATGCTATTATCCCCAGCTCCCTTCCAAAACGTACAAGATTTTTAAGGGCAAACTCCATGTCTTCATAGGAATGGGAAGCCATTATAGAAATCCTAAGCCTGCTTGTTCCTTTGGGGACTGTCGGGGGTCTGATAGCCGGAATATATATCCCTTCGTTATAAAGCAGCATACTAAATTCTACTGCAATTTTCGCATCTCCCACCATAAGCGGTATTATCGGCGTCATACCTTTTGGGACGTTAAAGCCTTTTTCTATCAACCTGTTTCTTAACCACACAGATTTTTCAGCCAATTCTTTTCTTGCCTGCGGCTCCGTTTCTATGATATTCAAAGCCTCTAACGCCGCAGCCATATTATGAGGCGGCGGAGCAGTAGAGTAAATAAAGCTTTTGGCCTTGTGGCGGAGAAAATCAATAAGTTTCTTCTTTCCTGTGACAAATCCCCCTTCTACACCAAAAGCCTTGCTCAAAGTACCCATGTTAATATCAACATCATCTTTAACACCGAAATACTCCAATGTCCCCTTTCCCTTCTCTCCCAAAACACCTGTGGCATGGGCATCATCCACCATCGTCATGAGATTGTATTTTTTCGCCAATTCCACAATTCTATCTACCGGCGCATATCCCCGTCCATGCTGAACACCCCATCCGTTACTATAAGACTTTTGCCGGTATGGTAGCGCACAATCTTGCTTTCAAGGTCCTCCATGTCGCAGTGTTTATACACCACAAGCTTTGCACCGCTTAGGCGAATGCCGTCCACAATGCTGGCATGGTTCAGGCGGTCGCAGAATATGACCCAACTTTTGTCCGCAATCCCCGATATTGTTCCTATATTTGCAGCATATCCGCTTCCAAAAACAATACAGCCTTCCGCTTCCTTAAATCCGGCAAGCCTTTCTTCCAGCTCTCTGTGCAGCACAAAGTTTCCGCAAGTCAGCCTCGAGCCGCCGGCTCCCACGCCATATTTACGAATAGCTTCTATTGCAGCATTTTTAAGCCTACTATCATCACACAATCCCAGATAATTGTTTGAGGATAGAATAAGCATTTTTCTTCCGTCAATAACGGTATACGTACCTTGGGAAGCCTCAACACTGCGAAGTTCCCTGTATAGTCCCTTGTCTTTTATATCTTTCAAAACACCCTCAAAATCATACATTTGCCAACAACTCTTCAATATCTATTGTTTTTCAAAAACAGATTTTAGTTCTCCCAAAGCCTTATCCTCAACATTAATTCCTTCTATTTTAGGAATAACTCCTATCACCGGCACTTTGGTCAAATGCCTTATTGTTTCTATATTGTCCCGTTCCGCATCATCTCCTGAAAAACCACTGAAAACTATACCCTTAATTGGAATACCGGCATTTTGGGCAAAAGAAACGGTAAGCAGGGTATGGTTTATAGTGCCAAGAGTGGTTCGGGAAATCAGGATACAACCAAGCCCCATCTCTTTTACAAGTTGAAACTGCAAATATCCATCCTTGGTCAAAGGCACAGCAAGCCCGCCGCATCCTTCAACCACAATATACCGGTACTTTTCAATAAGCTTATTGTACCTATCGCGGATAATTTCTTTATCAACCGCAAAGCCCTCCATCTCCGATGCCAGATGCGGTGAAACCGGTATTCTGAATCTAAAAGGATTTATCATGTTATCATCTTCATCAAACCCTGAAACCGCTTTTACAAAAGAAGCATCATAAGAGAAAAAGCCATTTTCCGTATCCCTGCCGCCGCTGGATACAGGCTTAAAATAGCAGGGATCATATCCTTTCGACTTCAATAAATACATTAGCCCTGCACAAACAACGGTCTTGCCCACATCGGTATCTGTACCGATAATGTATATTCCTTTAGCACCGCTCATACTTCAAGCCCCATGCTTTGAATCATTTCAAGGTCATCCGAAATTTTATTGCCCACCGTCGTTAGATAGTTACCCACCAGCATTGCACTGACACCGGCCTTAAAGCCTTTTGACTGATGTTCTCCCAAACACATCCTTCCTCCGGCATATCTAATGTGGGCATAGGGCATTATCAGCCTGAAAAGGGCTATGGTTCTAAGTATCTCGTTGGGAGAAAGACTTTTTACGTTCTCCAAAGGTGTACCCTTTATGGGGTTTAATACATTGATCGGAACCGATTTGATACCAAGCTCCCTTATCTCAAATGCCATCTTAATTCTCTGATCCATGCTCTCCCCCATACCGATTATTCCGCCACAGCAAACCTCAAGCCCTGCCTTTGCCGCATTTTTTATAGTACTTATTCTGTCATCGTATGTATGAGTATTACAGATTTCCCTATAATATTCCCTGCAAGTTTCGATATTGTGGTGTACATGGATACTCCCGCCTCTTTTAGCCTTTTTGCCCGCTCATAACTTAGGCTTCCCAACGAAGCACAAAGCTTTAAATTTGTCTCTTTTCTCAATACCGAATATATTCTAAGAATCTTTTCAAATTCCTCATCTGAAACGATTTTTCCGCTAGTTACAAGCGAGAAACGGTGCACACCTTCTTTTTCATTTTCCTTTGCCTCTTTTAAGACATCATCAATGTCAATCAATGGATAGATTTTAACTCCTGTATTGAAATGCCCCGACTGGGCACAAAATTTGCAGTTCTCCGAACATCCTCCCGATTTTGCATTAATTATCGAGCAAAGGTCCACCTTGTAGCCCATATTCTTCTTGCACAGCTTGTCGGCCAGCAAAAACAACTTTTGGTCTTCAACCTTCCCTTTTGAAAGCTCCATTGCTTCCTCAAAGGTAATCATCTCATCTTTGGCCAATTTATTCTCAATCTCCGATAAAAATCCATAAAGCCCCTATTCCCCCTTTATAACACTTCATTTCACATTATATCCATACAAAAATCAGTTGTCAACCTAGTTTGAATTTTAGGTTGACAATTAAAAAGCAAAATCTCATCCGGCAGCCTTTAAAAAAATACTCGGTCTGCCGTTATTTTCCAAGTATTATTAAATTTCGTTAATATTTCAGAAAGATACGAGAAATGCCTCTATGAACAGGTAGAGCTACCTTCACGAGCATAATACTTCCGACCCGAAGGTCTTGGAGTTGGATATCTGTCGGCACTCGAAAGCACAGATATTGCATATTTAATCTGATGATGAAATTTTTCTCAAACCAACCACCTTTGACACCGGTAAAGCAAAGCAAATACCTTGGGCCTCAGTTTTAAATGACGTATTTAGTTTTATTGCCTCCATAATTTTGTCGGCAATTTCGCTTTCGGTAATAGTCAATACCACTTCTTTTTCCCTGTCAACACTAATTCCCATAATTTCTTTTTGCAGCGCGCTTACTCCTCTTGCATTAATTATGGTGGCTCCGGTAGAACCTTGAGAACGTATATATTCAACCACTTGCTCGGCAAAGCCTGCATTAACAACAATATACAATGCTTTCATATTAGTATTGTCCATTTTAATCCTCCTACAATTATACTGATAACTTATCCACGGGGACAACAAACGCAATCCCTGTATTTGGTTTCTCAAAATTCAATTTTGTAACTAATTGCTCAAGCAATTGGCCGGATAAATTACCTGCAATCAATCCGGTAATCATTACTCTTTTCTCCTCGGGAACAAGTCCCAACATATCCCTAAAATATTCCGACTTCACTGTGCCTTTAACATAGATCACATCAATCAGATGACATCTACAGTCAAATAAAAGTTTTAAGATTTCCTTTTTATACTTTCTGTCCGCTATTAAGGTTAAAAAATCAACACCAAATTTATATTCAGCCAAGGCTATATTTTCCTCCTCTAAAATATTCTATTTTGAACTGCTTTTTTCCGCCTCAACCTCAAGCTGCATTTCTTCCATGTCCTCGGCAATATTTTTCTCTTCAAGTTCCATATTTGATTCTTCTATATTTGGTTCTTCTACATTTGGTTCTATTACATTTGGCGCTTCTACGTCCGGTTCTTCAACTAAACCTGCAAGAGATGCCAACTCTTTTATATCGTTCAATTCTGCATCTTTCAGAGATTTTTCCGCCTTCTTAATATTTATATTATACACTATACCTAAAAATTGTACAGCAATCAATGGGGTAACTGAAATAAATGCAATAATTCCAAAACCATTAACTAAAATTGACTGTCCCCCGGAAGAAGATGTTGCTGCCACAGCCTGAGCTACTCCAAGAGTGAGAGGTGTCAGGAAAGCAGATGTTAAAGCTCCGCCGGATACGCCTCCCGAGTCAAAGGCAAGCCCTACAAAAAGATTCGGTGCAAATATCATCATAATAAGGGCAATAGCATAAAGGGGTATCAAAAACCACAATATATTAATCTCTGTCAATATCTTTAACATCCCGAGCAAAGAGGCAAAACCAATACCTATAGCGAGGGTCATGCGAATTGTAAACTTTCTAATGTGCCCGTTGGTTATCTCCTCCAACTGTTCTCCCAGCACCGTAACAGCAGGCTCCGACAAGGTAATGGCGGCACCCAAAATAAATGCAACAATAAGAAGCAGCCACCTAAACCAGCCAGGTCGAGAAGGTTCCAAGAAGACCTCTCCAATATATTTGCCGGCAAATGCAAATCCATAATCAATACCTGCCAGGAAAATCAACAAACCTATAAACACAACAACAGTACCCAATAAAATTTTTACAAATTCCTTTTTCGGCTGCTTTATTAAGAAAAACTGAAAGGGTAAAAATACTATGATAACAGGCAAAAGTGCAAGGTAACTCCCAATAGGTTACCGGAAATTATCTCCCCCATGGTTCCCATAGTTTCGGTGCATACACCTGCTCGGGAGGAAGTACACCATTATGAAGAAAATTAATAACTATGCCGTAGATGGCCAATGAAATAATTGGGCCTACCGAGCAAGACCGATAATACCAAAACTGTCGTCATTGCTTTTGTGTTTTGACATAGTAGCAGAAACCCCCATACCCAAAGCCAAAATAAAGGGAACGGATATATCTCCTGTGGTCGCACCGCTGCCATCAAAAGCCAAAGCAACAAATTCATTCGGAACAAATATAATCAATATAAAAGTAATGACATACAATATGGCAAAAACTATTTTAATGTTTAAGTCTTTCATAATTCGGAAAAGGGAAAATGCTACCATTACACCAATTCCGGCACCCATAATCCAGATAAACAGGGTTTCGTTGATAATCGGCATAATCATGTTTGTCTGTTTAGCCAAAACAGTCAGCGCAGGCTCAGCAACAGTAGCAAGCAGGCCAAAAAGAAGTCCGAAGAAAATAACAAATATTGATTTCTTAAGCTTTATCAGCGAACCCCCTACCAACTTCCCTATGGGAAGAATACTAGTATTCAATCCGTCCAAAAACAATGTCTGACCAAATACCACACTGGCATAACCGACAAATAATTTAATATAATCCGATACGCTGTCTAAGGGCGCAATAAAACCGCAAACAATAATCATAATTGCTGCAAGGGGCAGCGAAGATATAAAAACTTCTTTTAATGTTGTGGCAAAAATAACGAGTTTACTTTTTAGGTTTAATCTATTCATCACATTCTCCCATCTAACAGTTAATTGAACATACAAGTAAATCAATCATGAAAAATCAAAAATTTTTTTCTCTCTCCAGTTTTACATACAAAGAAATTTTCAGTCTCTTCATCCTTTTAGGCAGAAGAACTATCACTATATTTTCCATATATTTTTTTATATGCAGCATTCGTTGACCGAGACTTTATTTTTTCACAGCATTCCAAAGCTTATTCTCTCAGAGCTTTTGTTTTTGAGAGTATAGACCGTTTTTTTCTTTATTACCTTTTGATAAATTAACTAGTTAAAGAATAAAATAAATCTGACGTTTTTACAATTATAAAATTACTTTCAGCAATTTTATTAATGTATTCTTTAATTTTTTCAATTTGTGGACATTCATAATTAATATTTAAAAATTCTTTCTTATATTATATCATAGTTTTAAAGTATTTGTACTATGCATTTTATTTCCTGAATGTGTTTTGTGTGAAAAGATTTTTCTGCCATTCAAAATTTGAAAGGCAAAGAACACCAGTTATTCCACAGCGTCTTTGCCCTATATCTTTTTATATTTCTATTTTACCTTTGACCGAGTTCATTGTCAAGAATATACAAGCCATTCCATTGTCCATTAATTCTTTCTAGCCTTTCCACAATTACACCAAACATATTTTCTTCTTCAATCTGCTCGTCCACAAACCAAGCCAAGAGATTCAGTACTCTTTGGTCTCCTTCTTCCCTTGCTTGCTTTACCAAATCATTAATACGGGAAGTTACCGTTTTCTCATGGGCAAGAGCTTTTTTGAATGCATCTTCGATAGAATCAAATTTACCGTCTCCAGGATTTAGGGGCCTATATTTTATACCATAGCCTGTATCTTGCAGAAATTTCTTAATTTTCCCTGCATGTTCCATTTCCTCTTTTACCTGCGCATCAAAAAAGTGTGTCATCCCCCTCATGTTTAGTCCATCCAAATATGCAGACATAGTCGCATATATGTAAGCAGACTCCAGTTCAAAATTCATTTGCTCGTTTAGGTTATCATATAGTTTACTCATCTTTCATCCTCCCGTTATCCTTTATCTGTATCTATTGTTACTATTATTGCGTATCGAATATATTTTATCAATAAAACCATCCTTATATTCATGTCTATATATTTATATACCACCAATTCATATACCACAATCAAAAATTTTTTAGTTTCGCTGTCTATAGTTGACTACCCCAAATTGCAACATTTCCATTCTTAGATATTGCGCTAAAAGTCATAACATACTTCTTAAGGCCTGCATCCCACTGCTTTAGTACAATACCCGTATAATTCGTGCCGTTAACAGTCAATCTGATATAATTTTCACCGTTTAGTTCCCATTTTCCGTTTATACCGCTTCCGCTAACCGTTCCGTCATTATTCAGGTATATTCTTACAGAATTTTTTATATTAGCGGATATATCCTTGCCATGATTTACATAGCATAAGTGCCGATGACTTCCTCAGGAGAATACCGTCTTTTGGTTTCCCCCGCATAACGGTGGGGTGCTACTACAGGCCAACCATCTTCGTTTATAAACATTTGGTGCACCCTCACCTGATGCATCTCTCCATGACCGGGAAAACGGGTGTGGAAAATAATAAAATATTTCCTCGACTCTTCATCATAATATGTTGAATTATGCCCCGGTGAAACATAGCCGATACCGCTGTCAACAAACCGGAAGTTGCCCATTAGCTTAACACCATAGGGTTCAATAGCTCTATCATCAAAGAAAGATCCTGCCGGGCCGCGGCAATCAATCATATTATTGCCTTCAGCATCATAATAAGGCCCATCAGGATTTTTGGATCTGGCAACCCTGATATTATAGCCGCCATCGGCAGTTAATCCTCCGAAGCTCAAGAACAGGTAATAATAGCCAGTATCCGGACTGTATTGGATATATGGGCCCTCAATCCTGCTATGGTTTGCACCCAGCAATTTCTTTCCGTATCCTTGTCCGGAATATTGCTTACCTGTGGAAGGATCCATCTTCAGAATATAAATGCCGCCGGAATAAGAACCGTAAACCATCCACAAATCGCCGTTTTTATCGAAGAAGGTATGCGGATCAACTGCATTAGGATGTATTGTGGCATTATAATTTGTTCCGTCCTCACCTCTTCCCGAACCGGATCTTAATAGAATTCCCAAATTCTTATAAGGGCCTTCCACTTTATCAGCTCTGGCAACACCGAGCAGATAGCGGAGAATCTCCTTTGCACATACAATAGTACATGTAATACTTGCCGTCCCGAAGCTGAATTATATCCCCAGCCCACATTGTATCGGTTTTTGCCCAGTCAAAAGCTTCTTTCAACTCATCAAATACATTCGGTATTAAAGGATTGCCTGTACGGACACTGGAGTTTATTTGCTGCCATTGGATTAGGTCATTGGTTTTGGCAAAGGCAAGGTGCGAACCGATAACATAGTAAGTTCCATTGGTTTTTATCACCGAAGGGTCATGCACCGATACATCTTTAAAGCTCGGTGTAAACAATGGTTGTGTTGGTGTTGGGGTTGCCGCCGGTGTTTTTGATGGAGTTGGACTTGGGGAATTATTGCCCTGTGCCGGAAACACAGATATAATCTTTAGTATATATTTTTTCAGATAATTTAAGTCTGTTGAATTAACCGCACCGTTTCCGTCAGTATCCGCATTTAAAATCTTCTCTTCTGTAAGCGTTATACTTTTAAGCAAATACCTTTTGAGTAATGTAAAGTCTGTCGAATCAATCTTCCCATCGGCATTTACATCACCTATAAGTACCGGTGGAGGTGTTGGTGTAGGTGTTTGGGTATCATCGCTGATTATTTTAAAAGTTGCATCCTGTCTGTCAAGAACTGTCACAATTTCATCCAATCTTAATAAATAATTATAATGCCTAATATATCTGGTAGGATAATTATAGGACTGAAAAGAAATATATGAAGAATCCGCAAGTCCGGGTACTATTTTAAATGTTGCATTCTCCGCGAAAAGTGAAGTTCCGTCGTTTTTTTCCAAGCTTAAATCATAATTTGAATGTCTTAAGTAGTATCCCGGATAATTTACCGATTGAATAGAAACATACCCTTCTTCGGTATTGGCAAGACCCGGAACCAACTCCCACTCGGAATCCGTTTCCGGCGTGACATTCTCGTCTATCCTTGCATCAAAATTTGCATGTCTTATGTACATATTGGGATAATTATAGGATTGAAGTTTTGCTTTTATTATTGTTGTACTTGAATAACACACTAAAATAGTTGACAGTATCACCGCAAAAAGCAATAAAGTAAATTTAAGAACCCTGTTTACCACAAATAAACCCTCCCCATTATCTATTTTTTATTTAAACTTATAATTTATTATACTAATACGAAAATTAAACGTTTTTTGGAGTGGATTTCTGCATTATCAAATCATACCCTATTCTAAGAAATCTCTGACCATTAATGTATAATAACAATAGAATAATTCAAACAGAGAACTGTCCCCTGTTATAAAAATTCTTGACTGGAATAAAGAATTTTGGGAATATAAAATACTCGCAAGGCTAATAATTGAAAGATATATTGAGCAACTTAAACGTAATAAAAATCCTATTCGAAATATTTATATAAGAAAGGCCATTGACTATATTTATGACCATTTAGGAAAAGATTTGACTTTAGAAGCCGTCGCAAAACATGTAGAACTAAGTAAATGCTACTTTTGTACCCAATTTAAAAAATATACCGGACTTTCCCCTAAAAGAATTTAGAGAGGAAAAGTCCGATAAATACTCCATTGGTATTAAAAGTAATATTTATTAAATATACTTCAAGTAATCTTTGCTTTATATTTTTATTTTTTTACTTTTTCTATATCCCTGTAAGCCAGTAAATAATTAATGCCCGATACAATGATGCCTCCACCGATAAAATTCCCGACACCGGATACCGCTAAATGATAAGCAATACCTTGGGCTGTAAGTTCTGCACCATGAAATAATGCTGCGAACAAGTAATACATATTAGCTACAATGTGCTCTGTTCCGCTTAATATAAATACACTAATTGTAAGCCACAAAACAACAATCTTCGTAATTTCTTCTTTGCAACTGTAAGCCAAGCATACACCGGTGCAAACGATAATATTACATAGAACGGAACTTACAAGCAACTGGCCTATTGGCATATGCACTTTATGAATCGCTTTAGCAATTACCAGATTGGTTACCGCTTCGTCAAAAATCCCCGAGGCTTGAGTTAAAAAAGCTGCAAAAATTGCTCCAAGTAAATTTGCAAATACAATCAAAAATAAAATCCTGATGGTTTTATTGATTTTTGTACGGCCTGCATAGACAGCAACCATAACCATGCAGTCGCTGGTAAACAGCTCAGCCTGCATTAAGATTATTGCAATAATTCCTACAGGGAAAACCACTGCTCCCAAGAAATTGCCTAGCCCAGGGGTTGTAACGCTTGCCGAAACCTTAAGGCTTCCTATTGCACCAATGGCAATATACAATCCGGCAAGAAACCCCTGCACAAGCAAGATAATAAACCGCTTATTGGCCTTATGCTTGCTTAAATACAGTATGTACTCCGTTAAAGCTTTCGGTCCTGAGTGAACATTCATAAATAAACCTCTCTTACTATTCCCTATTCTTTTTGCATTTTGTATACAATCAATTTGCCAAAACGCAAACACAGCATATATAATAACACATTTATAGCAAATTCAAAAGCATTTTTATGTTCATATCAAGAAAAAGGGTCAGATTCCCCCAGCCTTTTAATTCCAAACTATTTTGAGCATTTACATACTCCATTCCCGACTTTCCTGCTGATATCTCGCAAATAATGAGAAAAAATAGAATGTCGCAGGCTATTTTTTATACACAACAACAAAACTTTTTCCTTTTACAATATCTTCAATTGTTACCTTTGAAAAACCGGCTTGTTTGCCCAGCTCAATAAAATCTTCCGGTTCAAAGAGTTTAAAACCTTTCGTTGTAGAAAAAATTTTTTTAACCATTTCTTTGTATAAACCACATTGTAGAATGTTCCATCGGGTTTCAAACAACAGTGTATCTTTTTTAACACTCCTATGGTATCTTTCCAAAAGTAAATCGTATTTATGGATGAAACCACATCAAAAAAGTCCTTGTCATAAGGCAATGCACAGCAATCTCCCACTATGAGATTTAATTTGCCATCCTTTAATGCCTGGATATTTCTTTTTTCCGCGTTCAACTTCATATCTTCGGATATATCTATTCCAAACAGATGAGGCTGAAAGCGCTTGTAAATTAGCTCCAACAAATAGCCATTTCCGTACCCGATATCAAGTACCTTTGACTCTTTTGTCAAATTCACCATTAAAACAACCCTACGATACATCGCTTTGTTTATCACATTCATAATAATACAACAGCATTTGCCGACGAACCCCCGTGGATTTCCAAATTGTGAACCTATGTATTCTAAAAATTTACCCATATTTTAATCCCCCTCTGTAAATTGTCTGTAAGCGTCAAATAAACTCGCATATGGGGTAATAGTAGTGCCGCATTTAATTTGGGGGAATATTATCTATTTTCTTAATTAGATTTTATTGCGTTTTCCTAATTTCTTTGTATTCTGGTCCCGGATAAATACATACACTCAATTCACTACATCATCCTGATAGGAAAACTTATAAAAAATATTCCTACAATAGCAGTTAAAATATTTATACCTAATAAAATCAGCAAATGTTTTAAATTCCATGCTTTAAAACATATCATGACTACTAAAAGTATTAAGTTTATTATATTAATAATAATTGCAGCCATTATTAATTTTACATGAATAGATCTCAAAATACCTCCATACATAAAAATGCTCGGATAAAATACTGCAGTTAGTGCAAAAATCCAATAAAGTGTAGTAAACAATACTACTATGTAATATACCTTGAATTTAATTAACATATTTCGTATATCCATACAAATCTCCTTTCTTATTTCCCTTTCGTTTCCAATTCTGTTTTTCTAATTTCTATTAAATTTTTTACAACAAAATAATTTACTTGTGCTTTTATAGTCATGTGTCCCGATTGCAGATTCATGATATCTTTATATGAAAGCTCTGAAGTATTCCCCCACTTTTCAAAAGGTTTCACATCATATTTATCATGCTTAAAGAATCCGGTTATCGAGCCCGGAACATAGTTATAAGTACCCATATTGGCTGGGTCTGTAACTATCTTACCGGTACCTGTATTATAAACAGCTTCAAATCTGCCATCTGCAGATACAAACTTAACGTTTAGAGCTCCGTCAATATCACCATAATCATATCTATGATATGCAGTTCCTATGGTTGAAAACAATTTCCATTCTCCCCCAGCAGCCATGTCTATCATATCATCCAAGTCAGTAGGCGCTCCGCTATAAGAATTCAATGTATTTCTAAAGTAATGCATCCGTTCTGTAATACTATCTAATTGCCTGATATTTTTGTCAAAGGTATCAAAGAATAGCTTATAGTTTGGATTATCTACTAAAGCATCAGGATTTGCCTCCAAATCATCCATCATTCGATTTATTACTGCTTCTGCCGCAGCTTTTTTTCCATTGCCAAAGATATCCCACCACTTACTATTCTCTTTTTTAACCTTGCTATATAAAGCATTTAACTCATAAAAATATTCATCCGTTAAAAATTCAGATTCAATATTGCCAATTTTCTCTATTCCTTCATTATTAAAATAGTCTAAAATCCAATTTAACCCCGGAATTTTTTTGATAATACCATCCGAATTGCCACCTAAAATATCGCTAATTACATCATTAAAGCCGACCCCCTCTTTACAGTGTCCGGTTGGGTCAATGTATTTTATCGGATTGTTGGCAACATAGGTATATAAGTTAAGTCCGTCGCCTCGGAAGGTGTCTTCCTGCATAAACCTTCCTACACTTGGGTTATAGTACCTTGCCCTCAAGTAATATTGGCCTGTCACAGGGTCATGCACTTCTCCCGAATACTTGAATCTGTTGTCTACTTTTTCAACACTTTCTAACATATTACCGAAAGCGTCATAGCTGTAGCTGTTTACCACCTCCCCTCTTCCGTCGGTAAGCGCAGTAATGTCTCCATGGGCATTGTGGATATAATAGTAGATACCTTTGTTGCTATCTTCCTTCTGCAATATCGTATGGCCCCGGACTATCCTGTCCTTCAATCCCCAATCCTCGTCCACCTCGCATGCTATGTTTCTTCCGCTGTATACATACCTGTTGTATCTTCCGTTTTCTATCGATATCGATCTCAAATTCTCCGCATCATATATGTTTTCCATATATGTTCCGTCGGGGTTTTGGACACGTATCAATCTGTTAAATCCGTCATAGCTGTATAATTTGCTTAACCCACCTTCTTTCTCTCTTATCAGATTTCCTCTTTCGTCATACTCATACTCTGTTATTGAGTCCGTTTTTAAGCCTTTGGATTAATCTATTGCAATTATCATACTCATACTGCTCCAGTATGTCTCCAAATTCTCTTCTAAGCCTGTTGCCGTTGGCATCATAGGTAAATCTCTCTTTTATATTCCCCGGATATATTACTTCCTGTAAGCGGTTTAATGCATCATAGCTGTAGGCTGTAACTTTCTCGTTTTCTTCCTTCAAAATCCGGTTTCCGTTCCCGTCATAGGCATATCTGTACGTAAACATTTCTTTGCCTGACGGATCTATATTTAAGAGCCTGGTTATATTCTTATCCAGGTTGTATTCATATTTTGCAGATACTCCGCTTCCGTACAGTATCCGGGATATGGTGTTGTCAATATTGTATTCGTATTTTGCGGAAATTTTATCTCCGTTCGATACCGCAGTTACCCTTCCCAGCATATCATATGTATACTCCACCGGAGTTCCGCTTATATCGGTGAGTCTGGATATAAGTCCGTTTTTATTGTAGTCATATTCGAGTACCTTTTGGCCATTTGTTGCCTTGCTTTTTAGTCTTCCTCCCAAGGTATATGTATAAGTATGTATAGTGGTACCGCTTATTGATGCGGCTAGGCTTCCGTCAATATTATACTCGTATTTTTCCAACTGTCCTTCTTCTTCCCAACGGCTGGTAACATTATTGTCCGCGTTGTAGGTGTAATATGTGCTGCGTCCGTCCTTTCCTATCCTTTGCACCATTCTTCCCTGTCTGTCGTATTTAAAGGTTATTTTCCTTCCATCCGGGTCTATTATCTCAGACAGGAGGTTTAAGCTGTTGTATGTGTACCGGGTGGTGTTCCCTTTGCCGTCGGTGCTGGATATGAGGTTTCCTGCATAGTCGTAACCGTATTTTATGTTGGTTCCGTCGGGCTCTGTGATGCTTGTTATTTTCCCCCACAAATCCAGAGTGTACTTTGTGCTGTTTCCGTTTCCGTCAACTATTCCGGTTATGTTTCCTTCCGCATCATAGGTATATTGCTGGCTCTTTTTTTCTTGGAGCTTTGCTTCCGGAGTTGTTATATCCACTAAACGTTTTGCCAGGTCATAACCAAATTCCACTCCGTATCTGTCATTGTCATTATCTGCTGATTTATAGCCTGTTGAGTCAATCCTCTTGATTATTTCTCCTGCGGTATTGTATATATTCTTTTCGACTACTATTCCTGCTGCATTTGTTATCTCAATGAGACGGTTCATCGAGTCATAAAGGTATGTAGTGCCCGCTCCGTCATCTTTCTTAGGGTCATAGTTCTCCGGATCAACGTATTTTACCACATTTCCCGAATTGTCGTAGAAAACCCTGGCGGTGTTTCCGTCAGGATCGGTGACCCTTATCTTTCTGTTCATTTCATCATACTCGTTTATTATAATGCCTCCATTAGGCAAAATCTGCTTTATGAGATTACCTGCACGGTCATACTCATAACTTATGCTTCTAGCTCTTGTGTTTAAAAGGGCACAGTACGCACTACCGGTTAGTTTTACCCCGTTCTGCGGCTGATACAATGTGCTTTTTATTCTCCTGTTGGCATCGTCATATTTGAACACAGTCAGATAGCCTTCCGGAGATATTACTTCGACAAGGTTGCCGTTTTGGTCGTATTTGCATAATGTCTCGGCTAAAACTTTCTCGTCACTAAAGCCGGAAAGGTCTTCTCCATCCAATTCCCGTATTACTTTTACCGGTTTTCCCATACCGTTATATTCATACCGGGTTACCCTTTGTTTTTTATCATTTATCTTGATTTTCTCCAAAGTCCTTTTGCCAAAACAGTCATATTCAAAGGTTACAGATGCTCCAAGGCTGTCGGCTACTTCTATCAGATTTCCCTTCGGGTCGTATTTGTAGTTTATTATGTTCCATTTCTTCGGATATCCTGTCTTTGTCACATACTCCGGAGATTTTTTCTCCTGCACTACTCTTCCGTTTCTGTCATGCACATATTCTATTATGTTATAGCATACTTCTCCGTCTTTCCGCTGTAATGGTGTCCTCTTCTCGACAAGCCAGCCGGCAAGGTTGTACTTATATATTGTCCCCCACCGCTCTTCGTCATTATCTGCACTAATGTAGCCTTTCGCATCTATCTCCTTTACTATTCTTCCGTCTTCGTCGTATATGTATTTCTTGATGACGTTTCCATCAGGGTCTATTATTGATGTAAGCCTGTTCATTTCATCATAGGTGTACCTCATACCCGGACCGTCATCCAAAGTCTTATCGTAGTCCTTCCAGGATATAGTCTTTACTATATTACCCTGTGGGTCATACTTTATCCTAGACATACTTCCATCCGGGAATATTGTTTTCACTCTTCTGTGGTTGGTGTCATATTTGTATTCTATTCCTACGCCGTCATCTTCCGTGTGGTTGTAATAGTTCGGGTTGATTTCTTTTATCTTGTTGCCGTTTTCGTCATATTTTACCGAGAAGACATTGCCCAACGGATCTATGGTCTTTATTAGCTTATCCATTGCATCATATTTAAAGGCATACCCTGCTCCGTCCGTGCCTTTTTCTGCGTATTGCTTCGCTGCTATAATGCCTGTCATGTTTCCGGCTTTGTCGTAGCTAAGTCTTGTGGTATTTCCTTCTGTATCGGTTATGTGGGTTATACGGTCACAGTCATTGTATTCTAGTCTCGCTGTGCCATAGCTTGTAGTTATTGCTGTTACCCGGCCTACTTTGTCAAATTCGTATTTGAATGTATTTCCTACCGCATCCTTTATTAAGGTCGGTTTATTTACATCATCTTCTCCGTACTCAAAGCTTGTTGTATTGTTCTCCGCATCCTTTGAGGCTGTCATTCTTCCGTACTCGTCATAACTATATGACCACTCCGAATAGCTTTTGCTTCCGGTTTTTATGATACGTTTTAAGAGGTTGCCCTTTTCATCATATTCAAAGGCCGCCTCTCCACCGCCCGGTGAAATTGCTTTTATCAGTTTGTTATCCTCATTGTAGCTATATTTTGTTTTGAAGCTGAAGGGCTTAGGTGCAATTATTTCTATTAAATTACCTTTATCATCGTATTTTTTATATGTTGTGTTGCCGTTTCTGTCGGTCTCGCTGTTCCTGTTAAGGTTTTCATCATAGGTATATCTTTGCACGCTTCCGTCATCATATCTTACTTCCGTAAGGAGCATGTCCGAATTGTATTTATATACACGGGTTATACCGCTCTTTATCCATTTGAAGGTGTTTTCATGATTCTCTTCATTATATTCTATAATTAACTCATTGTTTTCATGATCAAGCTGCTTTACCACTCTGCCGCTTTCATCATAGGTGTTTTGGACATAGGTGTTGCCGTTCTGGTCGGTTATTGAAATTAGTCCTATGTCATCATAGGCATAGATTTATTTTTCCCCCGTCTGTATATCACCTGCGTGAGGTTTCCTTTTTCGTCGTATTTGTACCTTATTTTCCTGTCTGTGTGGTCAGTTATACAGCTAACTTTGCTGCCTTCATAGGAAAACATCAAAAGCTTTCCGCCGGGTGACACCACGGAAGACAGCAGGCCCTCCCGGTTGTACTTAAACTGTATCTCGTTACCGTTTGAGTCGGAAATTGATATAAGGCTCCCCGCGTGGTCATACTTGTATGTAATTCCTTTTTGAACCTTTAATATGTATATATCGTCCTCGGTCTTAAAAAGTGTGTCGTATACACCCTTGGGAGATTTGAAACTTCCCGTACCGGTATGCTCAAATACCCTTATGTTCCCTTCCGGGTACACTACTATTATGTCCTCACTGTCTTCCTTCTTATTTAGGCATGTTTCATAATCTATTCTCCAGCCTTTTCCGAATATACCTTCCGTATTGTCCATGGAGTTGTAATATCTGGTTATCTCAAGACTCATACCCCTCGAAGGTATGGTTATATCTCTTCTTGTTAAATAAAAATTTCCCGATACTACGTTTACAGGGTCTCCCGCAAACGTATTCGGGCAGTTTGCAGTTCCGGGGCCTACAAGCCGGTTCCATAATGAATAGCCTGCACGTATGGCTGAAGATATACCTTTTCTCAATACCACAGAAGCAACTAAACTTTTAAAGCTTGCAGTCTTCATCTTTCTCGCCGTGGCCGAGGCTTTATTGTCAGCATCTATCATTTTGTCTCTTGCCATTATAAGGTCTTGGGACATTCCATCCAATCCCTTGGCTATCTTTCTTGCTGCATCTTGTGCCCTCGATACTTTCCAATCTATTCCCTCTTTACTTCTAAGCTCCCAATCAATGGAGCTTGTTATCCTTTTTATTTCCAGCGCAATATCATCAAATTCCTTTGATATTTCTTTCACCTTGCCTGCTACCCTTGTCATCTGCTCCGGTGTTATCTTTATCTGCATATTTATCTTCAGCCCTCTACTTTCAAAACCGATTCGATATCAATTATGTAAATTATACCATCAGCAATTTTTAAAATCAATAAACTCTCTAACTCCGGTTTTATTTATTCTTTCAGCTATTTTTGAATATGAAATCACCGTACTCTCTTTGTGATAAAATAAAAGAGACCGACAATCAAATTCCCTTTTGCTCGGCAAAATATCTGTCAGCCTCTTGTTCATTCCTGTCTGTTTAGCACAGTATAAAATCAACTTATATCATCAAATATCGAACCTTTAACAGTGATTTCTATTCTGTCAAGATTCTCAATTCCTTTTAGCTCGCCAAGCTTTTTGTATTCATTTCCGCTTCGTGCAAGGTTAATATTGTCAAAATATACCCTTACAACATAGTTTCCATCAGGCATATATGGGTTGGTATATAACCGAACATTATCAGGATTAATTTTTATAGTCACCTTTGTTGTTTCTGTTATTTTATACATGCTTTGACCATCTTTAATATACTCCCGATATTTATATTTATCTTTACTTGATTGCGTTCCCGACTCGCTATATCCTTCAAGGATTGCCAGCAATCGAGGATCAGTATATTTTCCGCTTTCTTGGCTATGTTCTAATTTCTCATATACCGGTACAGCAATTTCCTTTTCTGTATATAAAAGCATAGCATCATTGACCCCGGTAGGATCTTTTGCTGTAAGTGCAACAGGAACACTCGATAGTTTTCCTCCATATACCGGCACAGGTTGATTTTGAATATTAACTGCCCTATTGTTATTATCGATATAAATCAAATTTGACTCATATCTAAAAGAATCAATCAAGCTCTGTACAATGTCTCTGTGCTCGGCAGTAGGTTTCATTTCAGGCTTATATATTTCTGTCTTTACTTCAAATGTATAAGTGCCGGTTGGATTGAAATAATATCCTGACTTTATAGGATAACGATAGCTTTTCAAGCTCTCGTCCGATGCGAAAACTGCTTTGTCATAGCTTTCTTTGTTATAATTTCTGTTTCTTGCCGCTTCTCTGCTCTTTTCATAGTCCATTTGCATTGTCCTTACAGTACCCCATTTAATTTCAGCCTTATCCTGCTGAGTAAAAATTCTTTGATATCGGCCAGGTACAGCAGTCCAACCATATAGTTCACCCATTTCATTTTCATGAGCCATCCACCTTACCACATTAAACTTATACGGCTCACTAGTCCAGAACATTTCTTTTGAAAGGCTGTTTGTAGTATTGGATCTTATTTCATCCAAATACTTCTTTTGTGGAACAAACTCCATTCCATTATATATTTTCGCCGTAATTGCCCTTTGGTCCGTAACATGTCCAAATGTAGCTGAAATATCCTCATTATGTCCCGGACACTCCCAAGTACCATCCGTGCTATCCTCAGAATTATTTGGAATCCACTTACATCCTCCACAATAATATCTGCGTGTTGCATTTGCCGTACCTTCAGCTTTTACAGTCCCTGTTTTTGCCTTCATTGCCGGTCCGTCAAGATACTTTTTCTCTTCCGGATTGTCATAAAGTCCTGTTGCCGAATCATACGTAACATCTTTTCTGTGTATTGTTGTACTGAACTCAGGATTCAAGGTAATTTTGTCCCGACGTGTTCCACTCGGTATTATATTTCCTGTAACTTCAAACGGATTATATAATCTTGGAGTCTCATTTGTTACATTTATTTTACCGCTCACATTGCTAACCAGCCATCCATTACCCAAATCCAATTCTGCAGTCATACCATTCTTGTCAGGTAAAGGTATATTTATCTTTTTACTTAATACGTTATAGTCCAGTGTAGCTTCTCCTGTTGTATTTATTGGTTTAACAGCCTTAATCGTTCTTGTGATAACATTATTTGAATAATCTCTTTCATATATTTTTCTGTTCTCAGATTCATGGATACCGTTATACTCTTTGACGCTTTCGTCTGTATTCACTTCAAAACGTATGTCAACATCTCCCTCAGGCATTGTAAAGCTTGCATAGAGTACAGGAGCTCCCATTACCTCTGTTTTTTCTTCAGCTTCTTCTCCTTCTTCTCCGCATGTCTCTTCTACTTTCATATTACTAAATGTTTTATCGGCTGCCAAATTAACAGTACCAACATCCACTGTATTTTTCCCCAGATATATCACATTTTCAATCGGTTTGCCGCCGGATGTAATCTCCCATTTATACGTCACGTTTTCTAAGACCTTGTCAAAAGTTGAATCTATTTTTACTGATATCTGCACTTGAGTGCCAGGTACAGCACTTGATTGCATTGTTTCAAATAACGGCATAATGTCATCCGCCAGCAAAATAAAAGGTTTGTACCTAAAATACTGGTAGTATGAATAATAGTTTGGCTTACTCATATTATCCGGTCCGGTTCCGCCGTAATAATAGAATGCTATTCCAACACCCCAGGATTCATATGTTGGGGGTTGAATTATATATATGTAGTCCTCAGGATTTTCTGCTATGCCCGGGGGCAACGGTCCCTCAATACATCTGTTGAAGAATTTGCGGTTGCCTGTATTTTTTTCAACCATATAGGGTAAAAAGGTTTTTGAGTTTTTTACCCATTGTCTAATAACACTATACGTTGATGCAAATTTATCCGGTTCATACTCTAGATATTGGTTTTTATGTGTATCTCTAGGATCATCTGGCGACAATTCCTTAGTAATCCCCTTCACATCGCTATCAGGCAGCTCCCATGGTTCTCTAATCCATCTACGTACATAAGTAATTTCATCGATGTCAAAATCCGGATTGGGATACGGCTCATCAATATAAGAGAATCCAAGAGCTCTGTAATCACCATCTGAATCTTTTACTCTTCTATCATTTCCATACTTTGTACCTTCATTAGCTCCTTCTTCTATAGAGCCATATACAAAAATAGGTAACCCTTGGAATGCTTTTAACTCATTGCCACTAACAGCTAATTTTTTATTTAATGGTCTTTCTTTATAATATGATTTTTCATCAAAATAATCGCCTACATAGTTGTATTTATCTACCATAAATTGGTTTGCTTTCGCCAAGGAATCTAATACCTCTTTTTCCAACAAAATTGCATTTGCATAAATTTCGTTAATAAAAAAAATTTGCAAAATTAATATTAAAACAATCAAAATACTATTGATTCGTTTCATTCTTTTATACCTCTCAATCGTTACTCCGTTTATAGGTAGCAGAGCAGTAAAATATAGATATATCCTCCATAAAGGACTCACTTATCCAAATATACCTTCTACTTTTACTGTCATATATATATTTTTCAGGCAAATAATATTTCCGTTCTTTTTTCTGTGAAACATAAGCAATAACTTCATCAACTGTACTTCTATCACATTTTTGCAAAAGTATTTGTCTTAAATCTTCCAATTGCCCTTCTACATCTGCTCGTAACAAATTAATCTCAAAACAAGCCTCTGTTTTTCCGCCCCAGTCTTCCTCTACAGCAATCAAATTAGTATCCAAAGGCACCTCAAATCCTGCTACTATCTCAATTCCTTCTTTCTTATCAGCCGGTTTAACATTGGTATTTATGTATACAGTCCTTATATCCGGATCCCAACTTACTACAGCATCAAATGCCTCTGCCACATATCTTGCAGGTACAAAAGTCCTTCCCGATATCAACAATGCAGCTGTATCCATTTTCTTCTTTTCACCGTTTAATTCATACTCTGTTTTCCCTATATACAAAACAAGTTTCTTGCTGCCTTTCTCAAATACTGCCTTCTGCTCTTTGCCATCCCAGGTCACATTTGCTCCCAACTTCTCCGCTATAAATCTTGCCGGTGTTTGAGTCCTTCCATTTGAATCAATAAACGGCTGTTCATCCGGAAAATACAATCTTTCACCGTTTACCTCTACCCTTAGCGGTAATTCTACTGCACCCGCAATAGATGTCAACATCATTAAAACGCTCATTATTGCCAATACCAACGCTATTTTCTTCATTAATAAACTCCTCCCTTGTATAATTAATCTAGCTTTTTACTCAATTATATAATTCTTTATTATTCAATTATATTTTACCTTAAACCCTATTTCAATCTTATCTTGAGGTTTTCAAATTTTTCTTTGCGTAATTTCTATATTTAACTCATATATATTTCGAGCAAATATAACTTGCATAATCAGCATAAGAACACTTAATTTACATAAAAATACACTTTATTTTTATACTTCACTTTAAAAATCTTCAGCACAGTAAAATACATTGATATCTTCTAAAAATGATTCCTTTATCCATATATATCTTCCACTTTTATTGTCATATATGTATTTATCAGGTAAATAATATGTTCTTTCCTTCTTCTGCGAAACATAAGCTATAACCTGATCCACTGTGCTACTATCACACTTTGCAAAAGTATTTGTCTTAAATCTTTCAGCTGCCCTTCTACATCTGCTCTTAGTAAATTTACTTCAAAACAAGCTTCTGTCCTACCTCCCCATTCTTCCTCTATTGCAATCAAATTAGTATCCAAAGGCACCTCAAATCCAGCTACTATCTCAGTCCCTTCCCTCTTATCAGCCGGTTTAACATTCGTATTTATGTATACAGTCCTTATATCCGGATCCCAACTTACTACAGCATCAAATGCCTCTGCCACATATCTTGCAGGTACAAAAGTCCTTCCCGATATCAACAATGCAGCTGTATCCATTTTCTTCTTTTCGCCGTTTAATTCATACTCTGTTTTCCCTATATGCAAAACAAGTTTCTTGTTGCCTTTCTCAAATACTGCCTTCTGCTCTTTGCCATCCCAGGTCACATTTGCTCCCAACTTCTCCGCTATAAATCTTGCCGGTGTTTGAGTTCTTCCATTTGAATCAATAAACGGCTGTTCATCCGGAAAATACAATCTTTCACCGTTTACCTCCACCCTTAGCGGTAATTCTACTGCACCCGCAAAAGATGTCAACATCATTAAAACGCTCATTATTGCCAATACCAACGCTATTTTCTTCACAGATCAATTCCCCCTGCAATTTTTAAGTTATTTTTGAATTCCGTTTTGTTACTAAATTATACATTAACTTTATTATACAACCACATTATACTTAAAACTTCGCATCAATGCCATCCTAAAGCTTTCGATATTCAGTTTTACGTTTCCATATACTTCTTCATTTCTGTTGATATAGTCTTAATTAATCCGCATATTACTAACGCGACTAATGCCAGAATTATTAATGCAATCAATATCTTAAAGATGTACTGTGAACCGGTTTCATATATTACCAATTCATTACCATCAGCATCTGTTTTTATAAATTTCATATACCAAAGGCCTGTCTCATCGAGTAACTAATCCCATCAACATCTAAATTTCTTTTGTTTGAATGATTTTCATAATAGCGTTCTCTTTCAACCGGATCAGAGATTTTTTCTGTCCTTATTAATTTTGCGTCAGCGCTAAAATAATAACGCATACCGTCTCTAGCCGTAAAAATTATAATATTGTTTTGATTATCAAACTCAAACAAATAACTGCCATCCACTTTAAAAGCAAAGGAATATTTAAAATTGCCATGTTTATCATAGACATTAATATAATCATCACTAAATCCTATAGCAACGTCGCCTAAAGAGTTTGCCGAAATGCCAACCGCACAAAAATATGTTTTATGTTCTTTATTAATCTTTCTAAAATTCAACACATTCTTTCCGGTTTCATCGGCATACACATTACCAATTGCTACACTCAGTAAAATAAATAAAAGAAATATGCATCTCTTCATTTGCCATCACCACACAATTTTAGTCATTATGGACATATATGCAATCATTGCCAAAGCCATAGTACATTTCCCCATACCACGTCATTCATTCTGCCGGTATCATTTACAACACCTCGCCCAAATTTTTAAAATAGCTAAAGTCTTGTTTTCTTAGAACACTATCTACTTTTAATTCCATGCTAAAATATAGGTTGGTAATCAAATAATCCTCTTCAAAACACAACTTTATTCATAAATAATCATCCCGGATTTTTGGCACTAATACTATTTACACAAATCTCATACAATTCAATAGCACTTTAACGGTATAGGTGTGAAGTCTAACATGCTTATTTCCTGCGTTACACTAGTCCATATTAATATCATACCAAAGAAGCCAAAAAATGCAACTATATTCCAACAACAAAAGTAATTTACGAATGAGAATAAATTAATATTTTGCGGTAATTTTATCATTCAATATAATACAAGTTTTTATGAAATATGTTATAATAATTTTCATTCATTACCGCAAAATAATTTTGGAGGGAAAGAAATGAAAAAGAAAATTGCCTTCAGTATCAAAATCCTATTAGTTATCTGCATTACTATATCAATCCTTGGTTCCGGTATACCGGTTTTGGCCAACAGCTCAAATTCTGCCGAAGCAGACCATTATGCTATAAAAGCCTACAGTGCTATTGCCCAGGATAATTATGACTTGGCACTTGATTATTGCAACAAAGCTATTAACATTCAACCCGAACCGGAATTATATTGCTTAAAAGCTGAAATATTGCAATACCAGAAAAAATATCAGGAAGCTTTAAATGCTATCGAACAAGCATTATCCATTTCCCCTTCCTATGGAGATGGATACATAAGAAAAGCATTTATTTATTCAGAGCTCAACAAAAAAGACGAAATGCTAAGTACTTTTGACCAAGGAATTGCTGCATCACCAAACCATATACCCTTATATGTATTCAAAGCAGGCGCCTTGCTTGAAATGAATAGAATCTACGAAGCTATCGAATGCTACAAACTCGGAATAAAGAACAATCCGAAGGAATTATCCTTCTATATCACGTTAAGCGACCTCCAATTTAATGTAAACAACATTAACGAAGCAATGGAGTGCCTAAAAAAAACAATTGAACTTGACCCTTATAATGCAGGAGCCTTTTACAATACTGCATGCGTATATTCTTTTTGGGGAAGAACAGATGAGGCCCTCGTTAATCTTAAAAAAGCCATTCAATTGGCACCCAGATATAAAGTTCTAGCAATAAATGACAAAGACTTTGATAATATTAGAAATTCAAGTACTTTCAAGGCATTGACAGGAGTAGGTGTTTATGTAGACGGAAAATTTATGGAATTCGATGTTCCTCCTACTATTGAGGAAGGAAGAGTTCTTCTGCCTTTGAGAATAGTATTCGAAGCTTTGGGGGCATCTATAGAATGGATAGATTCTACCAAAACTGTAAAAGGCCAATTGGGTAACACTTCACTTTCACTTCAAATAGGCTCGAAAACAGCCCTTGTAAACGGAAAAGAAGTGACCCTTGATGTACCAGGCAAAATAGTCAACGGCCGAACTCTTGTACCGGTGAGATTTGTATCGGAATCCTTTGGTGCCGATGTGGACTGGGACCATGATACCAAAACCGTTTATGTTGCTTCTCAGGAAGAAAACACAAATAACACCGGACTTTCAAGAGAAGCCATTATTGAAAAATTGGATGCATCCCTCGACATACTTCCGATAGACGGTATGTTTCCCGAACCTTACGGCATTGAGCCTAACGAAGCAAAAATGATTTTTGTTGCCAAAAGTGAAGAGAATTTGAATCTCTTTAGAGCATTGAGCAAGGAGGATAAAATCGATTATTTAAATAGAGTTGTTCAGGAAAACTACGGTTCGGTATTGGGATGTGACACTGTTGAAGCATCTTTTGTTTATGACAATAAAATGTATTACAGACTTTATACTACATATGAAGCCGACTCAAAGAATCTTGAATTGGAAGTTTTCAAGCAGGGCATGCTCGTTAACGTTATCGAACAGGATCAAATAAACTTTACCTTTAGGTATTATTACGGTAACTAGTTACTTTATAAGATGCAAAAAAGCCATTGCGATACTTTTTCGCAGTGGCTTTTTATTTTTATCTATTTATTTTTTGATACAAATATTGTATATTCCCACATTCCCTTCAATATACGATTTGTAATTTCCTATCTTCTACGAGCAATTATGATAATTTGCTTAAAATGCTTTTCTCTATATCACTAATTTCAAACCCATCTATGAGCCGGTTCAAATCAATAAATTCAACAATTTTTTTCATTCCTTGCTCAAACGTATATTGAGGTTCAAATCCAATGTCTTGTTTTATTCGATCGCAGTTTCCTATCATAGTCACATCACGAAACGGGAACCACTCTCTTGCTTTAAAGCCGGTACTGCTCGTATCCACCAAAACAATCTTCGGTTCGACATTTAATACTTTCGCACAAATCTCAACCCAGCCTTTAAGCGATATGTGTTCTTTTCCGGAAATGTTATAAGCCTTTCCGAAGCAAATATTATTCTCGCAAATAAGCCGGATGGCAGAACATAAATCATCAATATATCCGAATTGTATTAACGGAAGACCCCTTCCGGGAACAATTATTTGATTTCCTGTAAGCAATCTTCTTATTACATAAGTTTCTCTATCCAGATTGTTTCAGGGCCGTATAAATAAAACGGTCTTAAAATTGTAACGGGAAATCCATTTTCTTTATACTCTTTAAACAATACTTCTTCGCACAAATATTTATTCGTTGAATAATCGCCCCATACAGGACATGTGCCGCGTTTACTCTCCTCAGTATACGGATAAATATTTTCATCAATATATACTGCTGCACTGCTAATATGTATATAATGTTTTATATTATGATTAATTGCTTGAATAGCGATTTTTGTTTGATTGGGAGTATACGCGGAACAATCCGCAACAATATCAAAATTAATTCCTTTACATACATTAGAAACCTCTTCCAAACTGTTTCTGTCTGCTTTTAAATGTATTGTCCCCTTTGGGTTGGAGTGATTTCCGCGATTTAACACATATACCGCATATCCCATTTCCAGGAGCTTCTCTGCTATTGCCTTTCCAACAAAAATACTTCCCCCAAATACTAATGCTTTTTTCATATCAGTCCTCCATGTCGTTTTTATGTATGTATCATTTTTGACGTGGTTATATTCCTCTTCTTTGTATATCTTTCGGGTTCTGTTCCTTCCTTTATATTTTTATGCAAATATTTTTATAGCAACAATCTAGGCATTTACTTTTTTGCTTTGTTGCTTCAGGATAATATCCATCCAAGACCTTTCTGTATTCATCTATATATTGACAAATTTTGTCCTTATCTTCATCTGTCACGCAAACTTCCACCAGTCTGTTTTCTTCCCTGCAATACACTAAATATCCCTTATGAACTTTTTTGCCAAAAGTTTCTTCTATCATTATTGCATACATGACAAGCTGATTCTTATAGGTCTTGAAAAGTCTTTCATCATATGTAGCAAATTTATAATCCAATGGTGCCATTGTTCCATCCGCAAGCGTATGGACTTCGTCTGCACTTCCCCTTATTCCATACTTTTCAGAAACCAAGTTTACTCCTATCATTTTACCCATCGAACCAATTTTCTTCGGCAAGTAATTCTTGTTCTGCTCTCCTCTCTTTTTATGTATTTCTCTTCCCATCATAACTTTAAACCGTTTTTCCTCATTCTGGTCAATTCCAAGGCATTTCATATAATAAATATATCTCTTGCAGTAAAGGAATTCAATCATGTCTGAAGGTGTGATATAGCATTGGTTCTCATTAAAAAAACTTTGAGATGATTTCATCAGTTACCAACTCCTTGTCAAATGCCTGTCCCAACAAACCTGCTTTATTCAGCTCAGCCTTGCTCATTGTAAACACATAAACAGAATCGACTTCCTTGTCTATTATGCTGTCAAGCACCAATTTAAGTTCGTCAAACTTATTGCTCTCAAGGTCACCGAGAAATACACTTTTTTGCACACGGTAAAGTCCGGCATTTTTACACTTCTTTATTATGTTGTTTCTTGTCTTATTGGAGACAATATCATAAATTACCCATGTCAACATAGCATATTCTCCTTCAGTATGCGGTTTGCAATCTGATGGCAGTCATACTGAATAATGTTGGCAAACTCTATTCTTCTTCCCCTGTAATTCATTTTAACTTCCAATTCTTTGTTATACTCGGATATTAGTAACTGCTTTCCTTCTTTATTTAGGTAGAAGCCATCTTCAACATTGTCAAAAAAATCATCCTGAATTTTCTTTGTGCTAAACAGCCGGAAAACTATTTCATCCATATAGCCTCTGTACATCTCAACCATATCATATACAAGGGCCTTTTTATTATAATTGTCGGTATGCATGATACCTATATATGGATCCAACCCTGCAATTATGCAGGCTTTTTCAACACTGGAATATAAAATACCGTAGGAATAGTTGAGCATACAATTGAAAGGATCTTTGGCGGGATTTCGGCTTCTCACCTCAAAAGCATATTTTTCCGGAATCAACTTGCCAAGAGTTTCAAAATATACTCTTCCGGCAGTTCCTTCATAGCCGAGAAGCATGTTTCTTACATTGTTTATTGTTTCATTATGATTAATCGACATAATGTTAGTTTTTTGCTTTTCAATCTTTTCCAAAGCATCTTTAATTATTGCGCGTTTTTCATCATCTCTGCGGTTAACCTCCAATTTTTTTAGCAGCCGTATTTGATTATCCATCTTTTCTAAGATCCACTCTTTTACAAGTTGAAGGCCAAAGGGACTATCCTGGAGGAATAACTGCTTTCTTCGAATTGTACTGATGCTTCCGAGCTTAGAATGCCATACGCGCCCCATTGGTTGTCCCGTACTTTTTAAAAATATTATGTCAATATTATATTCAAGAGCTAACTCAATTGCATCCGTTGTAAGAGCTGCATGAGTAGTAATCATTATTTGGTCGACTTTGGTTGCAGCTATTTCTCTTTTTTCATTTTCGCTCTGAATCTGAAAGCATTCTCCCCTTTTGCAAAGGTAAAGCCCGGGTGTATTCAAAATCAGCTTCATTTTGTACCTCCTCACAAGGTTAGTTGTTGTGGTGGCTTAAGGTGTCTTAATATTTGATTTGCCATAGGCTCCTCTTTAACGTTTATGTTTAATAATAGAGCTATAATTATGTTCCAACCTTGTTTTACTGGAAGTACCTCTTCAACAAAATATAAAATTAGTGCTATTAGATTAATAGTTAAGTTTCAATCCTTGTTTTACTGGAAGTACCTCTTCAATCACCAGGGGTTTTATTTATTGCCCCAGCAAGTCTTGGTTTCAATCCTTGTTTTACTGGAAGTACCTCTTCAACTTAAGTTCAAATAGCGCCTTCGCAACATTTGTAAAGCGTTTCAATCCTTGTTTTACTGGAAGTACCTCTTCAACGAAATTTGATCTGATTAA
>NZ_BAVR01000026.1 GCF_000521465.1 Acetivibrio straminisolvens JCM 21531 | reverse complement strand
TTCTATTCCCTTATTTATAATTGCTCCAAAGCTGGTTTAATATACATTTTTGGCCTGAAGTATAAGAAAACCAGCCATAATTCTACATTTTTATAGCATTTTTGTCATAATTGCTTTTTTTCCTATAAAATCGGAATTGATTTTATAATCAAAATATTATAAAGTTTATCTTAGGAATGTTTAATTAATTTTTACACAAAAATATACTAATGATAAATGGTGGTATTATATGAATTCTATTTTAACCTTATGTCTTGGAATTCTGATAGGACTGTTTATCGGAGTAATAACAGGAACTGTCGGAGCTATAGCAGGCTTAAGGGTATTACACCTTATGAGAATGAAAAAAATCCAAGAAAAAAAGAAAGCGGAAGTTAATATTGCATACAGAGATATTAATTTTCTTAACGCTAAATTTAAAGATGTAGTTTAACCTTTCATCACAGCAGGATAAAACAATAAGAGGGCGATAAACCCTCTTATTTTATTTGGCCTCTTGGAATGAAATGAAAGAGGCAAAAGCGAAGGGACTCGATGTCCCGAGCTTTTATTATTACTGTTCTTCCAATTCAGACAGCCATGAGTCTGCAACGGCGTCGCTGGGCATACGCCAATCTCCCTAGGTGAAAGACTGATTGAACCTACCTTCGGGCCGTCAGGTAAACATGACCTTTTAAATTGCTGACTAAAGAACCGTTTTACAAACACCTTTAACCATTTCTTTATTGCATCTTCCGAGTATTTGCCCTCAAAAGCTTTCTTTGCAAGAATCAATATCTTTCCCGGTGCTGCGCCGTACCTTAACATGTGATACATGAAGAAATCATGAAGCTCATATGGCCCTATAATGTCCTCCGTTTTTTGGTTGATTTCACCTTTGCATCGGGAGGAAGAAGTTCCGGAGATATGGGTGTGTTAAGTATTCTATACAGTACTTCCTTTGCTTTGCTTTCCAGCATATTGTCTGCAACCCATTTTACGAGAAAGCTCACCAATGTCTTGGGAATACTGGCGTTTACCGCATACATGGACATATGGTCCCCATTATAGGTGCACCAGCCCAATGCCAGCTCTGAAAGGTCGCCGGTTCCGATTACAAGCCCGCCTTCTTTATTGGCAATATCCATTAATATCTGCGTACGTTCCCTTGCCTGAACATTCTCATAAGTCACGTCATGTATGGCAGGATCGTGACCTATATCCTTAAAATGCTGCAGGCATGCATCTTTTATATTAATTTCCCTAATTTCCACGTCCATGGACTTCATAAACTCCATGGCATTGGTATATGTCACATCGGTAGTTCCAAATCCCGGCATGGTAATCGCCAAAATATTCTTCCTCGGAATATCAAGCAAATCAAAGGCTTTAGCAGTTACCAAAAGTGCCAGTGTGGAATCAAGACCTCCAGACACACCTATAACGGCACGCTCAAGCCCGGTATGTCTTATTCTTTTTGCCAAAGCAGACGTTTGAATGGCAAAATCTCACTGCATCTTTGGTCACGGCTGTTTTCATTCGAAGGTACAAAGGATGGGGTGCCACATATCTAGTTATGTCTTCCGCTTCAAATTCCTCAATCTCAAACTTCACCTTTCGAAACTTCTTGCCGTTATCCTTCCAAAGCTCCATAAAGCTGGTGTTTTTCCTTCTGTCATTCATCAGCTTCATGATATCAATCTCGGAAAAAATAAGCTGTTCATCACATGAAAATCTCTCAGACTCACTGAGCATATTCCCGTATTCGCAGATCATTGCGTGGCCTCCGAAGACCACATCCGTGGTGGATTCATTCACTCCTGAAGATGTATAAACATAGCCTGCTATACATCTTGCCGACTGCTGTCTAACCAATTCTTTTCTATATTCATACTTGCCTACGATTTCATTGCTGGCAGACAGATTAAAAATAATCAACGCACCGGCCATTGCCTGAAAAGAACTTGGAGGAACAGGAACCCACAAATCTTCGCAAATCTCAATTCCAAAGCACATTTCCCCTTTTTCGTCCTCAAAAAGCAAATCATCTCCAAAGGGTACCTCCTGCCCGCAAAGCATAATTGCATCGCTTAATGCATTCCTGCCGGAAGCAAACCATCTCTGCTCGTAAAACTCGCTGTAGTTGGGGACATATGTCTTTGGAACAACGCCAAGTATTTTCCCTTTTTGGATTGCAACAGCGCAGTTAAAAAGCTGATTGTCAATACTTAACGGCATACCAAGCAAGGATACACAGGAGGAGTTTTTTGTCTCCTCCAGAATCCTTCCCAGTTGCTCCTTTACATCGGTAAGCAAAGTCTCTTGGTGAAACAAATCACCACATGTATATCCCGTTATCGAGAGCTCAGGAAAAACCAGTATTTGTATACCTGCCTTTTCTCCTTCTCTAACAAGTGTGATTATTTCATCGGAATTGTATCGACAACCCCCTACTTTCAATTTGGGTACGGCTGCTCCTACTCTATAAAAACCGTTTTTCATAAAATCACCTTGAATATTATTTATATATATTCATTAACTATTATTTTTTTAATCCTTTTAGTTCTTTCCGCTACTTTTTCATACATTTCCTGATATTTTTCCTTCTTGCTCTTCTCTTCCTCAACCACTTTTGGCGGTGCCTTTGAGATAAATCCTTCATTTGCCAGCTTGCTGTTTACCCTGTCCAATTCTTTTTGAAGGTTGCAAAGTTCCTTCTCAAGCCTTTCAATTTCTTTCTCAATGTCAATGAGGTCTTCCAGCGGAAGGAATATTTCTACCCCAGCCAATATCGAAGCTACGGCATTGGAAGGAATACCCGACTTGTCGGCTTGTATCACAACCTCCGAACTTGAAGCAAGCCTTTCAAAGAATACTGCCCCTTCCTTCAATGTTTCCTGTTCGCTGCTATTGGGTGCAACAAATATGGTTTTTGCCTTTCTTGAAGGAGGAACGTTCATCTCTGCACGGATATTTCTAATATTCTTTATAGCATCCATGATAAGCCTCATCTTCTTTTCTTCCTCAGGGAAATTATAATCAACCCTGTAAACCGGCCATTGTGAAATCATGATGCTTTCATCATCTACAACCAAGTGACGGTAAATCTCCTCAGTAATAAACGGCATATACGGGTGCAACAGCTTCATTGCAGTACCTAAAACATAGTTTAAAACATATTGGGCTTCCAGCCTTGTTTCATCATCTTTATCATAAAGTCTCGGTTTTACAAGCTCGATATACCAGTCACAGAACTCCTCCCAAATAAATTCATACACTTTCTGCAAAGCTATACCCAACTCATATTTATCCATGTTTTCGGTAACTTCCTTGGTCAGACTGTTTACTCTGCTGAGTATCCATTTATCGGAAGTAGTAAATTTACCGGAATCAACCTTTGAAAAATCAAGGTTGTCATCAAAATTCATCAGTACAAATCTTGATGCGTTCCAAATCTTGTTTGCGAAGTTTCTGCTGGATTCAACCTTTTCATCGGAGAATCTCAAATCATTTCCCGGAGAAGTTCCAATCGTAAGAGCAAACCTCAAAGCATCGGTGCCGTACTTGTCAATTATTTCAAGAGGATCAATACCGTTACCCAAGGATTTACTCATCTTTCTTCCCAGCGCATCCCTTACAATACCGTGTATAAACACATGTCTGAAGGGCTCTTTACCCATATGCTCCAATCCCGAGAATATCATTCTTGCAACCCAGAAGAATATAATATCGTATCCTGTAACAAGAACATCGGTTGGGTAGAAATATTTCAAGTCCTCTGTTTCATCCGGCCATCCGAGGGTTGAGAAAGGCCACAATGCCGAGCTGAACCATGTATCAAGGGTATCCGGATCCTGCTCTATTCTGGAGCTTCCGCACTTCGGACAAACATCGGGCATTTCATTTTCCACCATCATGAAGCCGCATTCCTGACAGTAATATGCCGGTATTCTGTGTCCCCACCAAAGCTGCCTTGAGATACACCAATCCTGAATGTTTTCCATCCAGTTGAAGTATATTTTCGAGAATCTTTCCGGCACAAATTTGATTGTTCCGTTTTTAACCACTTCTATAGCAGGTTCTGCCAAAGGCTTCATCTTAACAAACCACTGTTTTGAGATTAAAGGCTCAATTACTGTGGAACATCTATAGCAGGTACCCACATTATGAGTGTGGTCTTCAATCTTAAATAACAGGCCCAGTTCTTCCAAATCTTTTATAATCTGCTTTCTGGCTTCATATCTGTCCATACCTTTATACTGTCCGGCCAGTTCATTCATTGTTGCGTCATCATTCATAACCCTTATCTGAGGAAGGTTGTGCCTAAGTCCTACTTCAAAGTCGTTGGGGTCATGAGCAGGGGTTATTTTAACAACTCCCGTTCCGAAATCCTTTTCAACATACTCGTCGGCAACAACCGGTATCTCCCTGTTCATGAGAGGAAGAACAACCGTTTTGCCTATAAGATGCTTATATCTTTCATCATCGGGATGTACGGCAACAGCAGTATCACCCAGCATGGTTTCAGGCCTTGTGGTGGCAACAACAACAAACTCATTACTGTCCTTGACAGGATATTTTATATGCCAGAAATGTCCTGCTTTTTCTTCGTATTCAACCTCCGCATCGGATATGGAAGTATTACACTTCGGGCACCAGTTTATGATTCTTTCGCCTCTGTATATAAGGCCTTTCTTGTAAAGCCTTACAAAAACCTCTATTACAGCCCTTGAAAGACCTTCATCCATAGTGAACCTTTCCCTGTCCCAGTCACAAGAGCTTCCAAGCTTTTTAAGCTGCTCAACAATCCTTCCTCCGTAATGCTTTTTCCAGTCCCAGGCCCTTTCCAAGAACTTCTCTCTTCCAATGTCCTCTTTTGTAATGCCTTCTTTTGCCATAGCCTCAACTATTTTTGCTTCTGTTGCTATGCTGGCATGGTCAGTACCCGGAAGCCAAAGGGTACAAAATCCTTGCATTCTCTTCCATCTTATAAGGATGTCCTGAAGAGTTTCATCCAAAGCATGCCCCATATGAAGCTGTCCTGTAATGTTTGGCGGCGGAATAACAATGGTAAAAGGCTTTTTTTCTTTGTCTATTTCGGCATGAAAATAGCCTTTCTCCATCCACTCCGCATATAATCTGTCTTCAACCTGTTTTGGGTCATATGTTTTAGCAATATTCTTTTTTTCACACATACAAAAACCTCCACTCGCTTATTTAGAATTAACTATTAATCTATCTGTAAATAATTAGTAACAATATCAAACCGGGAAGTGCTATCAGCATCCCAGTCATTTTCACACTGAGCACTGCTTTATCGAATTTATATTTCTCAAGTTCTTCTTCAGTTATCTCGTTTTCAAAATCACACTTTGCTTTTTCCTTAAGATTAAATTTTTCAACAATAGCCTTTGCTGCAAACACAGTAGCAAAACCGGATACAAGAGACAACAACATCAATATTTTTAAGAAAATCATCATATACAGCTCTCTCCTTGACAAAATTCACAATGCTATACTAAAAAAGCCTTTCATCCAAGAATTGGACGAAAGACTCTATCTCCGCGTTACCACCAATATTCCCATAACTTATGGGCTTCTCAGCCTTTATATAGACATAAATGTCCCTATAAAGCTTCGAAATAACGGCTCTGTACCGCTGAAGCCTACTAAGATGGGCAAAAAGCTTCATCCTTTCAACTCCAGAACTCCCAGGCTACCTTCAGCAACTCGATACTTAAGGGAAACTTTCAGCCGCCGATTTCCCCTCTCTATTAAGCCGTTGCTGCTTACTCCTCCTGTTCATTGCTTTTAGCTTTTAATTAATCTTAAGAACATAATAATTAAAACCTCACCGTATGTCAAGGTATTTTACAGAAACTTTCGTAATTGCAACAAGACATAAATATTATTTCCAGCTATCCGGAATCTCATCATAGTTGGATAGCTTGGTGCAATCTCTAAAACAAGAAGATGATTTTGTAACATTTGATCGGGACCACAAAGCAGGTGCCGTGCCTGTCAAGTTTTTACACCCGTCAAAGCATGCATCAAATTGAGTGACATTAATATTATTGTCAAACAATCCTTCGGGAATTTCGGTTAAGCTTTCGCAAGATAGAAAACAGGCATAGAAGCTGGTAGCATTAATATTTTTGGCAAACAGTCCTGCAGGGATTTCCGTCAGGCTAGCACAACTATTAAAACATGCTCCAAAGTCTGTCGCATTAACATTGTTGTCAAATAAGCCATCGGGGATTTTCGTCAAATTCAGACAACCATAAAAGAAAGCAAAAAAGCTGGTAGCTCCTATGTCCGGAAGAGGTGTAACGACCTCAACCAGTTTTAAATCACCGTTAAAAAACAGGGGCATATTATCAAACGAAATTACCTTTATTGTATATGTATCCGGTGATTCATATATATGTGTTCTTTCTAAATAACTGTCTATTCTGCTTGTTGTACCGTCTCCCCAGTCCACAACAATATTTGGTTCTCCTCTAACAGGTGCAATGGGAAATTGGTATACTTCTCTATTTTTTGTTGTTTTAATCTTAAATACAAACTCTGCATCGTCCTTTTTTATAACCGGAACATCGGGATAATCTGACGGAGCCGTATTAAAATGCTTTGCAACTATCATAACGTCTTCCATATTTATTGTGCCATCTTTGTTGATATCCAAATCTGCTTTGAAGGCTTCGTCTTCCGGCATGGTGTTAAAACACGGGAAAAATTGTAAGATGTCTATCATATTAATTGCATTGTCCTGAAATCCGTCAACATTTATATCTCCAGCCCACATTGTTACCGGTTCGTTCTCGATGCCCAACTGAATGTCAGATGTTACTTGAACGTCAATTAACCTGCATAGATAATTGTCCTTACTTATTTTCACAGTATATCCTGAAGGATTCGAAGGAATATCCTTTATTTCGAAATAACCCTTTGAATCTGACAGAACACTTTTCTCATACCCAACCAGTTCCACCAAAAAACCCGATTTTAATTCATGTTTATAATGCTCAAAATCCGGCTCCACATATCCTGAAATTTTGTAACCGGTATTCTGTGCATCCGCCCAATATGGAACTACTCCGTTTGTCAGGACAATTAATAGACAAAAAACACCAATAAATAATTTTGTAAACTTCTTTTTCATGGAAACCTCCCCTTAAAAGATATAATCCGCCAAAACAAGTATTAAATGCATAGTATAAGAAATGTATCGTAGAAATGGCTTATTAATATCTTTATTTTTTTAATAGTACTTATACTTAAGAAAGACTTTTCGTCTATTCCTTTATAAGTAATCTAACGATAAAAGTGACAATATTAATTATATTTTATATGCAAAACTATGTAAAGTTTTATCTTAAAAAAATAAGCAAAAAGTTTCATTAATTCTCTCAATACTGTAGATGCTGCAAATAATTTGATAAATCCGTATAATAATTGGTATAATACAAATATAGAAATTTGCCGGGATGTGGTATAATGATAAAAAGAATCAACATTCTAATATTGACTTTACTGCTAAGTTTGGCTTATGTAGGCTGCAATGGCAATACCGGCAATCCGGCACCGGCCAATAGCCCGCAGCCAACATCAACTATATCCCCTTCCCCAACTCCTCTACCCGCTAAGGATGATGTTTATGAGCAGCAATCAAAAATAGTGATGAATTGATAAATTCCATGGCCTTAGAAGAAAAGGTCGGACAGATTTTCATTGTAGCTTTTAGAAAAGGCAAGTTATCACAACCCCTAAAAGTACTGAGCAGTTCTGCAAAACAGCAAATTCAAAAATTCAATCCCGGCGGTGTAATACTGTTCAGTGAAAATATAGACACCATATCCCAGACTCGAAAACTAATTCAGGATATGCAGGAAATAAGCAAGATTCCCATGTTCATTGCTGTTGATGAAGAAGGCGGACGGATATCAAGGATTGGAAACAACGAGAAGATGCATTCTACCAAGATACCTTCTGCATACACAATAGGTCTTGCCAATGACTCGGTGCTTGCGTATCAGGCAGGTAAGATACTGGGTGCGGAGTTATCCGCTCTTGGCTTTAACATGAATTTTGCGCCGGTGGCCGATGTGAATACCAATCCTGATAATCCTGTTATCGGAGACAGGGCTTTCGGCTCCGACCCTTACAAAGTTGCCGCAATGGTACAGGAAATGACAAGGGGTATGCAGGAACATAATGTTTGCACAGTGCTAAAGCACTTTCCCGGTCATGGTGACACATCTTACGATTCGCACCTTGGTCAAGTGGTAATAAATCATGACATTGAAAGACTTAGGCAGATAGAACTGATACCCTTTGAAAAAGGCATTCTGTCGGGTGCCGATGGCGTAATGACGGCACATATTATGCTGCCCAACATTACCGATGATAATCTGCCTGCAACTTTATCCGATGAAATTCTTACAGGACTTTTGAGAAATAAACTCAAGCACCAAAAGCTCATCATAACCGATGCAATGGAAATGAAAGCAATCAGCAACTACTGGTCTTCTTCAGAAGCTGCAGTCATGGCATTTAAGGCCGGAGCAGACATTATTCTCATGCCTGACTCACTGGATAAAGCCTACAACGGCATTCTTGAAGCAGTAAAAAACGGTGAAATAACAGAAGAAAGACTTAATGAATCCTTACGGAGAATCTTAACGGTTAAGCTTGAAAGAAATATACTTGAAAACAAAGAAAGCCCTGTTGACCCGGAAGAGGTATTGGGCAAACAGGAGCATCTTGACATAGTGGAAAGAATTAAGCAAAAAGCAGGGGAATAACACACGTTTACTTCATGTAGCCAAAAAGTCTCAAAGCTCTTTCGGTTTCATCCCCAAGCTTTACAGCATTCTTCTCCTTAAAGTTGATCATTGTATTTGCTATAACATTATCCATCCATCCCATATTCATAAGCTTCTTGCAGCAGTCATAAACCGATGGGTCGTAAAATGAGTTCTCCCTGCTCCATTGGACATATCTCCACATTAAACGGGGAGATATATTTTATTGTATTTGCCGGCAATATCATAAATATCTGCTATCTTGCCGCCATTCCCTTTGTCCAGCGCCGAGCTGAAAATCAAGTCAACATATTCGTCAGTACAATTTACATCGGGAATTGTTGAAAACTTTCTTGCAATGTTGATATCATAGTAGAGCTTCTCTCCCATTTCCTCCAATCGTTTAATGAGCGCCCATCTGAAAGTATCCTCCAGTCCGTCCCAATAGATACATGTCTTGAAGAGCTGAATAATATAGAAGCTTTTTTCTCCGGAATTTAAATAATTCATGCATAAAATAAGCTTTAAAACAATATTATTTGCCTCACTGTTTACCAACTTCTTAATATTCTGCATGGTATATTTCAAATAAAGCATAGATAAAAAATCTTTTGTTTCGGTTTTAAACAGTTCGGCTTTACTATAGAAAGAACTTACTGCCCGTACCAGCTTAACCCTGTAAACATATTTGTCTATGATTTTCTGGCGATTCTTGCTGAACAAATTGACAGCTTTCATAAATTTGCGTCCGAATACATAAGCCTCTATCAAACCTATAACTGCAAAAATATAATTGCCATCAACCGCAAGAGACTTCTTAAAATACTTCCCTGCAAGCTTGTATTTGCCGGCCGCCATATATAAATTACCGAGACAATAATATCCATAAGCCTTCTTAGGATGCTTTTTAACATACTTCTCATACTTTGATATTCTAATGTCAATTCTATTTTTATCTAAGTTCTCTCTCATATTTATCACCTATTCGGCATTCAACATTTTATCCGTTTCCGAAAAAGATTCATGGGCAAATCCAATCATTCAAACTTTCTAAACAGTCTCTTTACCTCGTCAAGCTGTTTGTTCATCTGTGCCGCAGCGGTTTCGTTATATGCAGTGATTTGCTCCGGAAGCATAACTATTGTCTTCGCAAAAATCTTTTCATTTTCTTTAAATTCATCCATAACTTCCATAATTCCCTTCATAGCATTATCCACGTAACTGACAACCTTCTCCGTAACCACGTGGCTGTTTTCATCTAGAGTACTCGAAAAAGCTTCTGCTGTCTTCTGTCCCAAAAGATTAATTTCTTCACTAAGTTTGGATGTTAAGCTGCTAAATTTCTCCTGATAATCTTTCAACTGTTCTGTCCTTACAACAAGGTCATCCCTTATAGCTTCCCCAAGCTCCCTTATGGACGAAACGGAAACTTTTACTTCTTCCACAATATTGCCGACATCTTGAACTATCTTACTGTTGTAAGCGGTTATTTCCTCAGCCGCACTCTTAATATTCTTTGAAAAATCATCAACAGAATTGCGGTTATCGGCAATTATCTCTGATGTATCCTTAATTATATTTGATGTATCCTTAAGCGCCTCTGCAACCTTTACAAAGCTTTCATCCATTTTTTCAACGTTATTCCTGAGGTTGTCGTTAAACACTGTGAAATCCTTAATATTTTCGGCAAATTCTTTAAGTGCGCGGTCAAATTTCTCCACAGTATTGTCCAAGGTGTTTGAGGTGATATTTACTTCCATTGCTACAGTGGTAAGTTTTTGTCCGAAAGTATCAACCGTTTGCTGAAAAGATTTTTCTATTCTCTCACCAAACTCAACAAAGGTTTCTTTAAGTATCCTGTTCATCATGGCGTATTCTGTTTCCTTATCCTTTGCAACCACACTAGACACAGTATTGTCGAGATATTCTTCAATACGCACCACCAATGCTTTACGAGCTTCCTCGGCATTTAGTACTATATTAACCAAAGTAAATAATATAGCACATGTTATGCCAAAGAAACTTGCAGCAAAGGCACCTCCAATTCCATTACCAAAAGGCAACAGGTCTTTAAGAAAATTTCCGGAAAAGGCGGGATCCGATACGGCATTGGATTGCATAATGGCATTAAAAAACTCAGCAAAGTTATTAACTGCAAGACTCAGACCCAAAAATGTACCCAAAAGTCCTAAAGTGATGAGTATTAAAACTGTATGCTTAACGAGTTTTTCACACACCAGCAACGGTCTTAATTGCGTATTGAAACAGTTTTCAATTATTGCTCGGGTATTAACATCATTATAGTTGCCCAAAGAAACATTTTTATATGTTTCGACTATTTTATTCAAAAGATGGGTTTTAAACTTCTCGTTTTTACTGCTGCAAGTTTTCTCCAAATCATTATAAATCGCAATATACTTCCTGCGGGTAAGCAAATTTATGATTAGGGAGAATACAAAGACTGCAAGTATACAAAACATAATTACCAATCCTGCCGGATCCGATTTGGTTATCAACTCAGCAAACATACCCATACTACCAACTCCTGTTTTTAATTTTTTAAACTGCGGACTTACTTATTGATATGCTCTAAAATGAATTAAAAATAAGTATCGCAAAAATATAATACTAGTATACTCAATTTCCGCTTCTTTTTCTCATAGCATCAAGTTCCTTCAGTTTGCTCTCCGGCAGGTCCTTTTCTCCCCCGAGAAGCCGCGACAATATCAAGGTTTTAGCTATGTCCTCTGCTGCTTCAAGCTTAAAATAGGCATCAAAAACATCTCTTCCGACAGATACTATCCCATGATTGGCAAGAAGAATAACATCGTATTCATTAATATATTCTTCTACTCCGCTAAATATTTCATCCGTCGAGGGAGTCCCATATGCTGCAAGCGGTATCTTTTCAAAGAAAATAACCATTTCAGCACACGCTTTTGATTCAATAGGCTTGTTGGCAACTGCATACGCAGTAGTATAAGGGGGATGAGCATGTACCACAGAATATACATCTTTCCTTTTTCTATATGCATGCAAATGGAGCTTTATTTCGGAAGAAGGCCTGTACATTCCTTCCAACACATTCCCGTTCATGTCTGTTTTTACAATCATGTCTTCCTTTAAAAAACCTTTGCATATACCGCTAGGGGTAATATAAATGTTTTCGCCGTCCCGAACGGATAAGTTGCCGGCAAAGGCATTTACCATACCCTTGTCGTACATTAACTTTGATACTTTTACTATCTGCTCCTTAATAGCATCTGACATACTTTTTCCTCCTGAGAAGTTATATCAAATTGAATTTTAACATTTTTATCATATAATACACAACCTTTTCTTAATATTTCACTCCATTTATTTATCGGTTTTTTTAGCCCGTTATTATAGTCCAAGTAGTGTAATTCATATAATTTAGCAGTTAGCATAATATATGGTGATGTACTTGAAGAAAAAAAATGTGTTTTTACTAGCAGTATTAATGCTTATTATATTTTTATCCTATAATGTATGGGAAAATATATTGATTCTGGATGACTTTCATCCTTCCGAAAACTTGCTTGATGTAAGCATAGATGATATGCCGGAAGAAACTGAAGATACCAGCGTGGTCACAAAAGGTTACTACATATACATAAATCTTGACGAACTTAAACTCTATTTATACAAAGACGGAGTGCTGCTAAAAACCTACTGTATCGGGTGGAAAGCCTGAAACTCCTTCTCCCGAAGGTACTTGGAAAGTAATAAGCAAATCCGATTGGGGAGGCAGCTTTGGAGGTTCATGGATGGGTCTTAACGTACCCTGGGGGCAATACGGAATACACGGAACCAAATATCCATGGTGCGTCGGCAAGCAAAATGCATCCCATGGCTGTATCCGAATGCATAATAAAAGCGCAAAAGAGTTGTATGATACTATCCCTCACGGTACAACAGTTACTATTGTCCAAAAAAACAGACCTTTCAAGGAGCTTAAAAGCGGAGATGTGGGTTCCGATGTCCAAAAGGTTCAAAAGGCTCTAAAAAAACTGGGATATTTTCATGACTGGCCCAGCGGTAAATTTCAAGACAATCTTAAAAAAAGTGTAATAAAATTCCAAAAGGATAATAATATTAAAGTTACCGGTAAAGTAAACAAGTCATTATACAACCTCATTATGAAAAAGTATGAGGAAAAACTAGGAAATGGTTGATGTTAAAATGGGGCGGATACCGCAAATTGCAGTATCCGTCCTCTATAAACAGCAAATTAATACTAATTGGCATATAAGTTTTTCTTAGGCACTACCTCTTTCTTTTGCCTATTACTGGACCATAGAAGTTTCAGGGATGCAGGTCCTCCATAGTTATAATACTCGATTTTAATATCATACTGTCTACCGGACTTTAATTCAATTTTTCCGCTGCTTTCAACTTCACTATCTTGCTTTTGCCAGTTGTCTATAATCAACACATTGTTTATCCATACTCTTACTCCATCATCGGAAAGAGTATAGAATGTATACTCTTCGGTATACCTGGCGTCTATTTTTCCCACCCATCTTACCGAAAATCTTCCATTCTTCAAGTCACTAACAGGATACTCTCTTCCCCAGTCAAAATTTATAGCTTCATCTATTCTGTCAAATCTTTGGTCTTTTAATTCCATATCCCCATAATACTCTGCATTCAAACCATTTACAGCCTTTTGAGGTAACGGACCGTCAGAAGGATATAGTTGACTTGAAGGTATTATCTCTTTTTCCTGGCTCTTGCTTGACCACATGAGCTTTGCCGAAGCAGCCCGCACATGCTGGTAATACTCCATTTTAATATCATATTTCTTTCCTGCCTCAAGGTCAATTTGACCGCTGTATTCAGTAGCCGACTGGCTTTTCCATTCATCAATAAGCAAGACACCGTTTACCCATAATCTCACACCGTCATCAGTATTGGTATAAAATGTGTATGTTTCAGAGTACCTAGGTTCAACCTTGCCTGTCCACCTTATAGAATAAGTATCCTTTTGAATAGATTGGTCCGGGGTGCCTTCACCCCAGTCAAAGTTTATACAAGGGTCAATTCTGACAAATTGGAAAAGGGACAAATCCATATTATTGTAATACTCTCCCTAAGCCCGCTACCGGTTCCGTTCTTGGCTGTTGGCACGGGCGTTGGCTCATCAACGGTATATTTATCTTTCAATGTCGGTATCGGTGTTTGCGTTGATTTTGGTGTTGATATTGGCGTTAATATTGGTGTTGAGTTCTCCGTAGGTGCTATTGAAGGCCTTGGCGATATTGCGGGCGTATTTGTTGGCGTAGCCACTACTTCTAATGTTGTTACGGGAGATGCTGACACATTTACTGTCGGCGCAGCGGAACTTTCACCGGTTGGTTCAGCCTTATCCGGCGCTTCCGAATATTCAGTCTCGAGCAATTCATCAAAATCCATATTGTACTGTTTTAATATCTCATCAATCTCAAATGATTTTAATTCTTCTATCGATAAATCCGCTCCCCTATCCTCCAACTTCCGGTAAGTCAGATACCTTCCCATGGAAATATTATTTTCCTTTGCCATTGTCCTGTACTCAAACGGTACCTTTACAGTTTCCGGACGTATAGTACTGCCATAGGCTTTCTCAATATCTTCCCTTATACTGCCCAAGAAATCTTCAAGTTCAGATTCTGCCAAAGATTTATCTTTAGTATTATAACTATCGTTTAAAGCAGCGCAAATCAATACATAATTGGTTTTATTCTCATCTATAATACCCTGGACTTTTGAAAGCTCTATAACCTGTGCAAGTGCTTCTGTAAACAACATATCTTTAAATTCGACACCACGAATTATTTCCCGAGCTTCATCATTTAACGGGTCTAATGCCTTTACCTTTCCATTTCGGTCAATCGTAAAGTTTAAGCTGGGGTTTATATCAACATCAATATACGCATATATATTGCTTAGAGTATTAACCCACATTAATGATAAGACTACCAAAAACACTGCAGCTATACCTGCGATGGCAGCCATAGCCTTCTTTATTCCTTTATTTTCGCTCCGTACCACCTCATCGTTGGGTACAAGTATTTTTTGACCCAGATACATTCCATTTTTCTTTTGAACTTTCTTGAAAGAGCAATCGTCCGTCATTACAATGGCTTCGTTTCCTTCTATTTTAATGATTACTCCTATGTTATCCATTATACTTTCCCTCCCTTTCGAAGCCCTGTACATACTCCTTAAGATCATATAAATTGCTTCGTAGAATCAGGCTAACAGCAATTATGAATTTCCTGTTTCTCTGGATCGTCTTGTGGTTTACCTTTATTAGCTTTAATATCTCTTTCATGGGTATGTATTTCTTCTCGGCCAATTTTTTGAATATGTCGTCATTATCAGCAATTATCCTGGCGATTTTTATTGATAAGAGCCTTGAATCCCTATGTTTCGGAGAGGATAATACCAAGTCTTCCAGTGAAATTCCGAATTCCTTTAAGTTTTTTTCAAAGCTGGTAAGCTCCTGCCTTACCTCAATTTTTTCGAATTGCCCGCTTGAATCACATGTCAATAATCTTTCTTCTACCCGAGTCGATTGTTCAATATACGAAAAAGGCAAAACATTACTGTGTTTCTTGTTTCTTCTTATAAAATCGAATAACCTGCTTTTGATAACCATAAAAGAATATGTATAAAAATTGCCGTTTTTTTCGGAATCATATCTGTCAATAGCTTCATTAAAAGCCGCAAGTCCAATGCTGAATTCTTCACTGTTCCTGTCATCCACCACTATCCCAAGTATATTTGAAATCGTTCTTATAATGTACGGAACATTGTCTTTAATAAACTCTTCCTTAAGTCTTATGTCCCCGTTTTGAATCTTTTTAATAACAAGCGCCGTAGAGCTAGTATCAATAACATTCTTCTTTTTGTTTATAAACAACCCATGCAAGCTTTTTCACTCCTTTAATACTTGTACGCACAAAGTTATTTTTTGAGGGGTTTACATGTAAACTACTTAAAGGAAAATTTTCAGCATTTTTATGTAACCTCATCTGTTACAATGGGTAATAGAGAGGAAAATGCAGTATGGCAAGAAAATATATTGAGGTCAGGATTTTACATGGGTGTGAAATTATAATGAATCAATCAACTTCACTACTTTATCAAGGTTATTAAAATCATTAAATACTTTCTCTTTCCAATCGCAAACACTTTTCTTGTAAGTAATATTATTCAACACATCATCTATGCTATCCTTCAAATTTGAACTATTCAGATTTATTCTCGATACCATTTTGCCCACATGCAATTTTTCACACATTCTTGCATTGTATTCACGTTCGGTATGAGTAGGTATTATAACTGACGGAACGCCATAGTAAAATTGCGCAAGACAACTCCCATGACCGCCATGATGTATTATCAAATCAGACTTTTTATAGGCTACATCCAAAGGAACGTAATCAACTATGCTAACTTTGCCGTTTTTTATTTCTTTCGATGCAATATCCAAAGCAAGCAATTCATCTTTTTTATTGCCTGTCGAAATAATAATGGAAGCATCTAATTTATCGGCAATTTTAATCATATTATCGAAAATTACCTTTCCGCTTTCCCCCACATTATCATAGAACCTGGCTGTATAGCAAAAGATTATGGGCTTTTTGGCATCAAAAAAGCTTTAAAACCCTTTCGGAAGCAGTTTCCTTTGGAATATACAAAACCGGGCCTACATAATGGGTGTTATATTTTTTAACATCCTGTATAGGGTCAAAATCATAGAAACTTGGAATAATTGTGAGATTGCCTGTAAATATCTCCGTAAATGTATTTAATTGCGGAGCGCCCTTTTTCTTTAGATATGCATTCAATTTATATAAAAGGCTGTCTTCAGATTTATAATTTTCAAATTTATAATTATCTTCCCACCATTTTAATTTAACATTCGGATGATAACAACTCTGATTTATTGCAATTAACGGAATCCCCATTATTCTAGATGCAATACAAGCTAAAATACCCAAATCGGATAATATGTAATCAGGGGAAAACTCTTTTAATAAACTTATTAATTCATCAACTTTTCGCTCAACCCACGGCATATTGCCATATCCTATCATGGACCAGAATTCATCTGCCGTGCTCCATTGAGGGTTGGGACTTCCCTTTTTAATGTCGCTTATACCAAAATCACTGCATAGTTCTTCTATACCGGCTTTTTTCATATGGGTTTTGGCCATATCATAACCCAAATATTTTATTTCATACCTGGCCTCAGCCAAAGCCAGAGCAATCGGAAGACTACGAGACATTGGGCCAAGACCGGACCCGAATTGCAAAAATATGCGATTCACGGAAGTACCCCCTTGCTTATCCCATAATTTAATTGGCAATAGTTTTATGTTATTGACATTTGTCATTTGATTAGCCTAAGTTTATTAACTTTTATTTTTCCATTAGACTTATAATATTTTTAATAATTATATTTCTAGTACCGTCAGGATTTTTTACAATTTCAAACTTTTCTCTGTCATTATACTGTTCATAATCAATGACCACTTCTATATCACTCTCGGTTTTGAGCCTGATTTTGCTAAGCTTTCTCTCCACCCACTCTTTATCGACTTCAAATTTGTCACTGGTAAGTCCCTTTTCCTTCATAGTATTTACATACTCATCTCTAAGCTCAACCTTGTTGGAAAACACCTTGCTGGAGAAAGAGTCCAAATCTATTTCATCCTCATTGCGTATTGCATCATTCACAAACTCCCGGACGATTTCCAGAGAAGTCTCCCCTTCTTTTGCTTTATTGCGTATCCAGTTCTCTGTTTCCTTTTTAAAAATCCGGGTACAGGTTTTACTGTCCAGAACCAAATCCGCCCCCAAAAATGTCTCAAGAAAAAACTGTGCTATCGGCTCCTCTTGATTCTTTTTGCTTATTTGATTATCCAATATAATCAAATCGTAATCCCCTGCTTCCTGCGTCGCTCTTATAAAAGCACATTTCTGAATTCTTTGATTTACTCCCGGCAGGCTAATATCCTGCTTCCTAATAGATATTTTAAATTTGTTGTCGACCAACTCCACCTCATGTATAAAGGAAACGGTATAATCCATTTTTAGAATTGCCACATTCTCTTCATTCTCATCTTCGTATATGCAAATTACCAAATCCGTGGACGAAATACTGCTATTAGTCTTCATAGCCTTAAAAAGCTGCCTTGCTATTTCCTTTGAACCCTCTATAAAATAATCGTTGTCCGAAAAAACCCTTTGGCATACTTCTTTAATGATATTTCTACCGCTTTTAAAGACTGCCTTCCTTGACTCATCGTCACTTAGGGACTTTGATATATGCTTTTCAAGGAAATAGCGGATATCTCCGTCAATATCAAGCTCAAATTCATTCAACATAGGTTCACTAGACTCTTTATCCAAAACATGTATTATTGCTCTTTTAATGTCTATTTGCAATATGTATTCCCCACCTTCATACATTTATATTCTAAATAATAACGATTTTATCATAATAATGAATGCTTGAGCAAGCATTCTGAATTTGCTTACTATAAAGCAGTTTGTATTTGGTGATTGTTAAAAAATTTAACAGTAATTTAATAATCCTACAGAGCTTTTCTTGATATAATAATAGTAAGCTCAACACATTTTTTCATACTCAATTCTTATACAATATAAAAAAGCATTTACTTGGCTGCCTAAAGTAAATGCTTTTTATGTTATTATCCAAAAGAATCTTTACGCGTTCGAACTATCTAGCGTTGGGCCTTCGGTATCCACTGCCGGTCCTTCTGTTGGTTCTTCTGCCGGACTTTCTACATTAAATGCAATATTTCCATCCCTAACGCCAACTACAATATTGCTTCCTTCTGCAAACATCCCTTTAAGATACATCTCGGTAAGTTCATCCTCAATGTACTTTTGTATTGTCCTTCTAAGAGGTCTTGCCCCGTATTTAGGGTCATAGCCCTTTTCAAGAACAAACTCCCGGACTCCATCTTCGAATTTGATGCTCATTTTCTTGCTTTCCACTTCTTCTACAACATCTTTGAGCATCAAATCAACTATCTGCTTAAGTTCATCCCTGGTAAGCTCATTAAACACTATAATCTCATCTATCCTGTTCAAGAACTCCGGTCTGAATGTCTCCTTCAAGACTTCTTTAATTTTATTCTCCATAGCAATATAGTTGTCGTTTGCAAAACCTATACTGCTAGCCTTAAGACTGGTTCCTGCATTGGATGTCATTATCAATACCGTATTTTCAAAACTTACGGTTCTTCCATGACTGTCCGTTGCCCTGCCGTCCTCAAGAATTTGAAGCAGCATATTGAACACATCCGGATGCGCTTTTTCAATTTCGTCCAAAAGTATTACCGAATAAGGCTTTCTCCTTACTTTTTCGGTAAGCTGGCCGCCTTCATCATAGCCCACATATCCCGGAGGTGCACCAATAAGTTTGGATACCGTATGCTTTTCCATATACTCGGACATATCCAGCCTGATAAGCGCTTCTTCACTTTCAAACAGCTCTACTGCCAGCGCCCTCACCAACTCCGTCTTACCCACACCGGTAGGACCTACAAAGATAAATGAAGCCGGTTTTTTTCTCTTTTTAAAGTCGGCCCTGCTCCTCCTGATGGCCTTTGCAACACTGCTTACAGCTTGGTGTTGTCCAATGACTCTATTATGAAGCCTTTCTTCAAGATTGAGAAGCTTTTTGGCTTCAACTTCAGTAAGCCTTTGAACCGGAATCTTAGTCCAGGACTCTATAACATATGCTATATCGTCGACAGTCAACTCCATATCCTTGTTCTTATGCTCAATTTCTTTTATCTGCTGAAGAAGCTTGCACTCCCTAACCTTAAGGTCAGCTGCTTTCTGATAGTCCTCAATGGAATCTGCAGAAACAGCATTTTCCTTCTCTTCCTGTACCTTTCTCAGTTCCTCTTTTAAAGCTTCATATTCCAAAAGGGCAACATTTTTAATATTGGCTCTTGAACCCGCCTCATCCAGTACATCTATCGCTTTATCAGGAAGAAATCTATCCGTAATATACCTTTCAGAGAGAACTGCTGCTGCCCGTATTACCTCATCGGATATTTTAACCCTGTGATAGCTTTCATAATAATCCTTTATACCCTGCAATATCTCTATGGTCTCCTCAACGGTAGGTTCATCTACCAGTACCGGCTGAAATCTTCTTTCCAATGCGGAATCCTTTTCAATATGTTTTCTGTATTCGTCAAGGGTGGTAGCACCTATAACCTGTATTTCACCCTTTGCAAGAGCAGGTTTTAAAATGTTGGCAGCATTCATGGCACCTTCGGCCTCTCCTGCCCCCATAATATTATGGATTTCATCTATAACCAGTATTATATTTCCCAGACTCTTACATTCCTCTATGATACCCTTCATTCTGTTTTCAAACTGGCCTCTGAACTGAGTACCGGCTACTATGCTTGTAAGATCAAGTACATAGACCTCAGCGTTAAAAAGTTTTGCCGGAACATCTCTGTTTATGATTCTCACAGCAAGACCCTCTGCAATTGCAGTTTTACCTACACCGGGTTCACCAATTAGAACAGGATTGTTTTTATTTCTCCTGTTCAATATCTGAATTACCCTTTCAATCTCACGGTTTCTCCCAATGACACGGTCTATCTTTCCCTCTTTTGCCTTGGTAATCAGATTTGTCCCGTAAGTGTCAAGGTACTTTTTCTTTTTTGGAGCCTTTTTATCCTGAGTCTTAGTCCTTGTATTGCTTTTGTCCTTATCTTCCCGTTCTGCCTTGCTGTCGGATTCCGTTTCTTCTTTTGTCCCTTTAATGCCCATACTATCCATCGTCCTGTTCAATGACTTGTTAATCAGGTTTAAAAACGGATTGGCAGAATTCGGACCCGCCTCAGTATCATTCATACTGGAAAAATCCATATCTTCAAAAAAGCTTCCCACCTGTTTGTTCAAATCATCTATTTCCTCATCGGATATACCGGTTTGCTCCAATATTTGATTTATAGGCTGAATTCCTTGTTTTTTCGCACATGAAAAACACAAGCCTTCTTGGGTTTGCTTGCCGTTTACTATCTTGGTAATAAAAACAACTGCCAAATTTTCTTTGCAAATTGAGCACATCATCATAGCCATAACCATCCCTTTCACTTTTCTCGAAACACAAAACGGAACTAAACCGCCTTCCGGCTAATTATTCAGTAAAAATATATTACTACTCTTCAAAAAATTATAATACTCATAATTAAATTGTGGATTGTCCACGTCTATTGCATAAAATTATTATGTTTCAAGTATAACACATATTTATGCATTTGGTCTAACAATATTCCATTGCCCATAATACCCATCTCGATTAAAAATTAAATTTACCCTGCTGTAAATGGAAATATCTGCGTTTTAAATAGTATATCGTCATCTTAATCAAACATAAACACAAAAAATATTAAGCAGCAACTTAAAATGGCAAAACCTTTTTCAAAAAGTATCCTGTATAAGAACTTTCAATCTTTGCTATTTCTTCCGGCGTTCCCTGGGCAACAATCAGACCTCCGCCGCTGCCACCCTCAGGTCCCAAATCAATAATATAATCGGCAGTCTTAATAACGTCAAGGTTATGTTCAATAACAACTACGGAATTACCTGCATCCACCAGTCTGTGAAGTATGCCTACAAGCCTGTGCACATCAGCAATATGAAGCCCTGTAGTAGGCTCGTCCAGTATATACATTGTTTTTCCCGTACTCCTTTTGGAAAGCTCCGTGGCAAGCTTCACCCGCTGCGCCTCTCCTCCGGATAGTGTGGTGGATGACTGCCCCAATTTGATATAACCAAGACCAACATCATACAATGTTTCAATTTTCCTTTGTATCCTCGGTACATTCTTAAAAAACTCCAAAGCCTCTTCAACGGTCATGTCCAAAACTTCAGCAATATTCTTTCCCTTGTATCTTACTTCAAGGGTCTCCCTGTTGTAGCGTTTGCCTTTGCAAACCTCACAGGGGACATAAATGTCCGGTAAAAAGTGCATTTCAATCTTGTTAATACCGTCACCCGAGCAAGCTTCGCATCGGCCGCCCTTTATATTAAAGCTGAAACGTCCTGACTTGTATCCCCGGGTTTTAGCCTCGGTTGTGCTGGCAAATATTTCTCTTATAAAATCAAACACACCCGTATATGTTGCAGGATTGGACCTCGGTGTGCGGCCAATGGGGGATTGATCGATATCAATAACCTTGTCAAGATACTCAATCCCTTTTAACAAATCATGCTCTCCCGGCTTCTGATTTGCTCCGTTGAGTTCATTGGCCAAGCACTTGTACAAAATTTCATTTATCAGAGAACTCTTTCCGGATCCCGAAACCCCTGTAATGCACGTAAATACCCCCAGAGGTATATTTACATCTATATTTTTTAGATTATTCTCTCTGGCTCCTATAATTTGCAGCCATTTCCCGTTGGGTTTTCGTCTCTCTTTAGGTATTTCAATCTTCTTCCTGCCGCTAAGATACTGTCCCGTTATGGAGTTGGGATTTTGCTTAATTTCTTCCACGGTACCTTCGGCAACTATTTCTCCTCCGTGGCTTCCCGCTCCCGGTCCCAAATCAATTATATAATCCGATGCATACATTGTATCCTCATCATGCTCTACAACCACCAAAGTGTTTCCCAAATCCCTCATCTTCTTGAGGCTCTTTAGAAGCTTGTCGTTATCCCTCTGGTGAAGGCCGATACTGGGCTCATCAAGGATGTATATTACCCCCATAAGCCCGGAGCCGATTTGCGTAGCAAGCCTGATTCTCTGAGCTTCACCTCCGGACAGCGTTCCTGCCGCCCTTGAAAGCGTGAGATAATCAAGACCTACATCAACCAGAAATCCCAATCGTGCATTTAATTCTTTGAGTATTTGACGGGCAATAAGTTTCTGTCTTTCCGTAAGGTCGAGATTGGCAAAAAACTCTTTCGATTCTCCAACAGCCATGGAGCAAACCTCATATATATTTTTACCGCCTACGGTAACGGCAAGACTTTCTTTTTTCAGTCTTGCTCCTTTACACTCAGGACAAAGTATATTGCTCATAAAGCTCTCATAGTACTGCTTCATTGCCTCCGAAGTTGTCTCTTTGTATCTTCTTTCCATGCTGCTTATAATTCCCTGGAAACTTGACATGAAGGAGCCTTTCTGATCTTCTCTTTCATAATCTATTTTAATCTTCTCCCGTTAGTGCCGTAGAGTATAATATTAAGAATATGAGGCGGAAGCTCTTCTACAGGAGTATCCACGCTAAAATTATAGTGCTTTGCAAGGGCATCTATATACATTCTGGCATAGCTTTCATCATTTGCTATATTCCACCCCGAGGCCCTGACAGCTCCCTGGGCCAAGGAAAGTTTCTTATCCGGTATTACAAGATCAGGGTCTATTCTCATAAGAGAGCCCAATCCGGTACATTCGGGGCAAGCACCGTAAGGATTGTTGAAGGAAAACATTCTGGGCGTTATTTCCTCCATACTCACGTTACACTCAGTGCAGGCAAAATTCTGACTTAAAAGCATCTCTTTTTCGCCTATAACATCAACTACAAGTATACCGCTGCTAAGACGCAGTACAGTCTCAATGGAATCCGTAAGCCTTTTTTGAATTCCCGGTCTTACAATCAGCCTGTCCACCACAATTTCAATACTGTGCTTTTTGTTTTTGTCAAGGTTTATCGGTTCATTTACATCCACTACTTCTCCATCTACTCTTATCCTGACATAGCCATCCTTCTTTATATCTTCTATCAGCTTGTGATACTCACCTTTTCTTCCCCTTACTACAGGAGCAAGAAGCTGAATTCGTGTGCCTTCCTCAAGCTCCATAATCTTATCCACCATTTGGTCCACTGTCTGCTGGGAAATTTCCCTTCCGCAAGAGTAACAGTGGGGAGTTCCTATCCTTGCAAAAAGGAGCCTTAAATAGTCATATATCTCCGTAACCGTACCGACAGTGGAACGGGGATTGCGGCTTGTGGTCTTCTGATCTATCGCTATAGCCGGCGACAAACCGTCAATGTAATCTATATCCGGCTTTTCCATTTGTCCTAAGAACTGCCTTGCATATGAGGACAATGACTCTACATAGCGTCTCTGCCCTTCTGCATATATCGTATCAAAAGCAAGGGATGATTTTCCCGAACCGCTCAATCCGGTAATGACAACAAACTTGTCCCTGGGAATCTTAACATCTATATTTTTCAAATTGTGCTCTCTGGCACCCTTAACAATAATATAATCTTTTTTCATACCAACACCTGCTCTATTTTAATTTTAATTAGGTTTCTGCTTTGCACTTCAATAAACAGCTATTATTATACCAGATAAACTTCAGTTTTCAAACATTTGTTCGAACTTTTTTATAAATATTTATCCACTTTTATCCGGGCTTAAACAGCTATATTATTCAATGGCAATTATACAATAGGACCTTCTCTATAAACAAATGTAAATTAATTTCCATATTTTTTATCTTTTGTGCTATGAAAGGATGCCTTTTTGTATTATAATATAAATATTAAAATACAATTTGCATTTTTATCCCAGACATTTGCTGATGTATAAGTCTGCATATCCTTAATGCTATTTATACAGTTTATATGAATATGCCAAACATTTTTTTTAATAGAATATATAGATAACAATATAAAGATAGACAACGTGCTTGCAGAAAAGTGCTCTTAAGACGGGGGGGATTATTATGGGAAATACAGCAGGCAATATTTTTAATTGCCCGGATCTCAACAGGGTTCAGAGCAGCAGCAAGGAATATCTGTCAGAGTATTTTCAAGAGGAAGAGATTCAAAGTCTGAACTATCCTGAAGTTCTCGAAGAAATTCTCATGAATGCGGCACATTTAAAACTTAACTATCCTGAAATTCTCGATGAAATACTAAGAAAAGTAGATTCAGCAGTTTTATCTTCCAAGTCGGCTTCTGTTCTTGAGCGGGTCAAAGACTGCAGCCAGTCGATTCTGAGTAATAAGGATCTGGATCTGAAACTGATAGCAGCAGGGTCTGTAATGACTTTTCTACTTACCTGCGCCGGCAACAACGTCCTCAACTCAATCACTGAAAAAGCAGCCAACAACGTGCAGAATTTCAAAAGTTCCACTTGGATATCCCCAAGCAGCACAAAACTGTCAAGCCTCGGCAAAGAGAGCGTGCCTTGCAAAACTGAGGGAATTTCCATGCCTGTTTCGGCTATCAATACCATGGATGTTTCCTTGACTGAAATCAAGAAAAATATAACTGATGAAAGCCTCTCAAAAACTCAAAGTGTACCTGTTTCAAGGTCAAAAATGGTTAAATCGGCTTCTGCAACTGAAGTAAAGGCCACCGAAACCAAGTTTACACGCACAAAAGTTGAAGTTGCAGACATTATGCCCCAGTGCAAAAGGATAATTAATATGACAGCCACAGCCTACGATCTCTCATACAAAAGCTGCGGCAAAACCCGGGAACATCCTGCGTATGGAATCACAGCCTCGGGAGCCCGTGCTACTGTTGGCAGAACTGTTGCCGTAGATCCATCCGTCATACCGCTGGGGACCAGGGTATACATATCTTTTCCCGTGGCATACAGCCATCTTGACGGAATATACATAGCTGAAGATACCGGAAGCCTTATCAAGGGCAATAAAATAGATATTTTCTTTGGCGAAGACAAACCCGGCGAGTCAACAGTATACAACAATGCAATGAAATTTGGGTTGCAGGAAGTAGTAGTATACGTACTGGACTAATTGACAAAGCTCAGAAACCAGTTTTGGGTTCTGAGCTTATTATATAATAAAGCAAAATCTTTATTTTAATCTTACTATTTTATTTTCTTCCTAAGACTCTATCTTTTTCTTTAGTTCGGCAATTTTATCCCTAAGCTCTGCAGCCCGCTCAAATTGAAGTTCCGCTGCCGCTGCCTTCATTTCATTGTCCAATTTTTCTATTATTTCCAAAATCTCATCCTTATCCATCGAATCCTCATCACCACGGATAAAGTACTTGGCATCCTCTTCCGCAACCTTTGTAATTTCAATTACATCCCTAATTCCCTTTTGTACACTCTTCGGCGTAATTCCATGCTTTAGGTTGTATTCCGATTGAATTTTTCTTCTTCTATTGGTCTCGTCAATGGCCCTTCTCATTGAATCCGTAATGTTATCGGCATACATTATAACCTTTCCCTCAACATTTCTGGCCGCTCTTCCTATGGTCTGAATCAATGAGGTCTCCGAACGAAGGAATCCTTCTTTGTCGGCATCCAAAATAGCCACAAGGGATACTTCCGGAATATCCAGCCCTTCCCTCAACAAATTAATACCTATCAGAACATCGAATACTCCAAGTCTAAGATTTCGTATTATTTCCATTCTTTCAATGGTGTCAATATCAGAATGCAAATACTGAACTTTAAAATCAAGCTCCTTTAAGTAATCCGTCAGATCCTCGGCCATCTTTTTTGTAAGAGTGGTAACCATAACACGCTGATTCTTTTGAACTCTTTCACTTATCTCCCAATCAGGTCGTCAATCTGTCCTTTTACAGGCTTCACAACCACTTCGGGATCAAGTAGTCCTGTAGGTCTTATTATTTGCTCCACTATCTGCTCAGAGTTCTCCTTTTCATACTTTGCCGGTGTAGCACTGACAAATATGACCTGGTTAATTTTTTTCTCAAACTCCACAAACTTCAGCGGTCTGTTGTCAAAAGCAGAAGGAAGCCTGAATCCGTATTCCACAAGGGATTCCTTTCTCGAGCGGTCGCCATTGTACATAGCTCCAATTTGAGGAACGGTTACATGGGATTCATCAATTATCATCAAATAGTCATCGGGAAAATAATCAATAAGGGTGAAAGGAGGACTTCCCGGAGCTCTTCCGCTTATATGCCTCGAATAATTCTCTATGCCTTGACAAAATCCTACCTCCTGCATCATTTCAAGGTCATATCTAGTCCTCTGTTCAAGTCTTTGCGCCTCAAGGAGCTTTCCTTCCGACTTCAATTCCTTAACCCTCTCCTCAAGTTCCTGTTCAATTGACACTATGGCTCTTTCCATTTTTGTCCTTGTCGTAGCATAGTGGGAAGCCGGAAAAATAGCAACATGAGAACATACTCCCGTTATCTCCCCGGTCAGAGAATCAATCTCGGTAATTCTATCAATTTCTTCGCCGAAAAACTCCACTCTCACCACTTTATCGGAGGATGAAGCCGGAAATATCTCAAGGGTATCGCCTCGAACTCTAAATTTTCCTCTCTTGAAATCGATTTCATTTCTTTCGTATTGAATATCCACCAGTTTCCTAATTATTTCATCCCTGTCCTTTATCATGCCCGGACGCAGCGAAAGCATCAAATCAGTATAATCCTCCGGGTCTCCCAAACCGTAGATACATGAGACACTGGCAACTATTATAACGTCCCTTCGTTCAAACAATGCAGCAGTAGCCGAGTGTCTCAGCTTGTCAATCTCATCGTTCATTGATGAATCCTTTTCAATATAGGTATCGGTGGAAGGAATGTAAGCCTCCGGCTGATAATAATCATAATAGCTTACAAAATACTCGACACAGTTTTCCGGGAAAAACTCCTTAAACTCACTGCAAAGCTGTGCCGCAAGAGTTTTGTTGTGGGCAATGACAAGGGTGGGCTTCTGAACCCTTTCAATAACATTGGCCATAGTAAACGTTTTACCGGACCCGGTCACCCCCAGAAGAGTCTGCCCTCTGCATCCCCTGTTAATTCCTTCTACCAGCTATCTATAGCCTCAGGCTGATCCCCGCAGGGTTTGTAATCGGATACAAGCTTAAATTTATGCATATAAACATGCACCTCAATTCTGTTGGTAAGGTTATTTCACTTTATTATACCACAGTTACATATACATTCAAACATATGTTTGGAGAGTAATAAAAACTCGGGACATCGAGTCCTTTCGCTTTTACCTCTTTCATTTCATTCGAAGAGGCCAAATAAAAGAAACCACAAATATGTACTTTTGTGGCTTCTTTTTATAAGTAAAATTATTTTTGTATGAATTCAGTATACGCCAAACAATCTCAAGAGTTGCGGTATCAAAGCTTTTGAATTGTAATCCATCGGCGGAGTGTCGGGAAAAAACAGCACAAATCTGACAATCCACACAAGAATAAACACTGCCAAGATACAGCCCCATAGAAGATTGTTTTTATACAGGCGCATAAAATATTTATTGTTTTTGAAAATAACAATTATGGCCAATATAGCAGGAAGCAGAAACAGAGGATGATAATAAAAAGCTGACGCCAAATCGAATTTTAACAAACTTAAATATGCCCTCGTCATTCCGCATCCCGGACAGGGAAGGCCAAAAAAATTCTTAAAAAGACACAATCCCACTTCTTATATTAGATCCTGCTCCCATATTTTATTTGCAGCTGACTGCATAAGAGCCATGTTTACAATACCCAAACCGAAAATTGCAAGCAACAGATACAATACAGAATTATCTTCAACCCTTAATCCTGCCTGTTCCTGAGCTTCAGCAATCAACTTTCCATATTTATAATACCAATAAATCGCGTAAATACCACAAGTTACAATACACAACAAGATTTCCGTACCGGGACTCACCGATGACTTGCCTGTAGCATTCTGCAGTTCTTCAGACATCTTATAAATCCAATACCAAGCATAAATACCGCAGGTTACTATTGATAGAACGATAACTAATCCAGGTGATCTCACTTGATTTTTATACATTTGACCCTCTCCTTTTGTGAATAATTGGTATTCTGCAAAAGCCCAGTCTGTTGACAGACTTTTTTACAATAATACAACTTTTGAACTATTTAATTAAAGCTGTATTACGCTATATATATTACCAAAATAACATGATGAACGCAATAACTTCCGAAATGATTTTACTGTTACTTTTTTTTACAATTCAAGTTTTATCTGATTGTCCTCAACATCTTCATCTTTAAGGTAACAACCTATTGCAGGAATATTCCTTGTCCTGTAATAATCTGGGTCTGTAAAAGAAACCTCGTTTATTTTCTTAATACAAGTCATCACACTTCCTTTTTTTGACTTTAACACCTGAACCCCTTGGGAGTCTCTCGTGGTTTTCGGATTTATGCCGGAAGTATTGAAAATAAGAACTTTGTTTAAACTGCTAAAGGCTACCAGCTCTTCATCCTCCGTTATATGCCCGATATAAACCAGCTTTGACAAGCCATTATATGCATTGGCAAGCTTCTTTCTGTTTGTTTTGGTTGCATAGCTTTCAAGCTCTATTTTTGCCACCTTACCATTTTCAAAGGCAAAAATCATATAACCCTTGTAGTCATCCGTGGCAACCATATGAATAATCTCCTCACCCTCTTCAAGGTTAAGAACATTTGAAAGAAACTCTCCCAAACTACTTGCTTTACAGTCTTCAATTTCATATATCTTCATTTTGTACACAGTCTGTTTATTTGAAAACAACAGAAGGTCTGCCTTGTTGTGACTTTCCAGCTCCTGGATTATAAAGTCATCCTCTTTTAGCTTATGTTCGGGACTGCTTCTTAATGATGTAAGAGGAATCTTCTTTAAATAGTTTTGCTTTGTGAGGAACAGCTTTAAGTTGTAATCTTCAATCAAATGCTCCTGGGTTATCTCTTCGATATGTTCCTCCATGATAATTTCCGTGCACCTTTGTTTACCGTACTTCTTTGCAATCTCCTCCAGTTGCTTTATAATAACCTTCTTAATTTTTTTCTCGCTGCCGTATAGTTCGTTAAGCTCTGCAATTTCCTTTTTCAGGCTCTCAATCTCGCTAACACGTTTTAAAATATACTCCTTGTTTAGGTTTCTAAGCTTTATTTCCGCAACAAACTCAGCCTGAACCTGATCTATTTCAAAACCCCTCATCAGGTTGGGAACTACCATTGCATCTTCTTCAGTATTTCTAATGATTTTAATGGCCTTGTCAATATCCAATAAAATCTTTTCCAAACCAAGGAGAATATGAAGTTTCTGAGTTTTTTTATCTATATCGAAAAGGGTTTGTCTTTTAATACACTCCATCCTAAAGCTGACCCATTCTCTGAGAATTCCCTTGACTCCCAAAACTATAGGACGGCCGTTAATCAGTACGTTAAAGTTGCAGCTAAAGCTGTCCTCAATGGGCGTAAATTTGTACAGCTTATTCATGAGCGTATTGGGATCTGTATTCTTCTTTACATCCAACGCTATTTTAAGGCCGTTTAGATCCGTCTCGTCCCTTACATCGGAAATATCCCGAATTTTATTGCTCTTTACAAGATCTACAATGGAATCTATGATGGCCTCAACTGTTGTAGTATAAGGTATCTCATATATTTCTATGCAACTGTTTGCTTTATCATACCTATATTTTGCCCGGAGCTTGAAGCTGCCCCTGCCTTTTTCGTAAATCTCCCTCATTTCCCTCTCTTTGAATATCAGTTGTCCTCCGGAAGGAAAATCAGGAGCTTTCAAAACTTTGAGAATATCCGCATTTTCGTCCTTAATAAACTCAATAGCGGCATTGCATACCTCTATAAGATTAAAGCTGCATATGCTACTTGTCATACCTACAGCAATACCATGGTTTGCATTCACTAAAATGTTGGGGTAAGTACTCGGAAGAAGTCTCGGCTCTTTCATTGTCCCATCGTAGTTGTCGACAAAGTCCACCGTATCCTTGTCAATATCTTTAAAAAGCTCTTCACATATTTTATCAAGCTTTACCTCGGTATATCGCGGTGCAGCAAATTTCATATCTCTCGAATAATGTTTTCCGAAGTTACCCTTAGAATCCACATAGGGAAGCAGCAGAGCATTGTTGCCGCGGGTCAGCCTCACGAGGGTCTCATAAATTGCCATATCGCCATGGGGATTAAGCTTCATGGTCTGACCCACCACATTTGCCGATTTGGTTTTTTCGCCGGTCAACAGGCCCATTTTATACATTGTATACAGCAGCTTTCTATGGGACGGCTTAAGTCCGTCTATCTCCGGTATTGCCCTTGAAACAATTACGCTCATCGCGTAAGGCATATAATTTTTTTCAAGAGTATCAACTATTTTCTGCTCAATCAAATTGTTTGAAGGCATATCATTACTTCACCTTTCCACTATTTATATATACTTAGCTGTCCGCCATTTCAGCAATTCAAATAATATTAGCTTACATCTATCATATCAAGATACTTATATCCATTTTCTTCAATATACAATTTTCTTCCAGCAAGGTTATCTCCAAGAAGAAGATCAAAAAACTCTTCCGTTTTCTTAATATCGTCAGGAACCACCTGAATAAGCCTTCTTGTTTCCGGATTCATGGTTGTCTGCCACATCATTTCAGGCTCGTTCTCACCAAGTCCTTTTGAACGCATTATAGTGTATTTTCCCTTGAGCTTTGAAACGATTTCATTTTTTTCCTTGTCCGTATAAGCAAAATACGTTTTATCCTTCGTCCTTATCTCAAACAACGGCGACTCTGCAATAAATACTTTCCCAACCTGTATCAGAGTCGGAACCAGTCTGTAAAGCATTGCCAGTATAAGGGTCCTTATCTGGTAACCGTCCACATCGGCATCGGTACATATAATAATCTTACTCCATCGAAGATTGCTAAGATCAAACGTACTCAGCTCCTTATTGTGCTTTGACTTAATCTCAACACCGCATCCCAACACCTTTAGGAGGTCAACAATAATTTCGTTTTTAAATATGCTGTCATAGTCCGCCTTAAGGCAGTTTAAAATCTTACCTCTGACCGGTATTATAGCCTGAAACTCAGCATCTCGTCCGAGTTTACAAGAGCCTAAAGCAGAGTCTCCTTCCACAATATAAATCTCTCTTTTATTAACATCTTTGCTTCTGCAGTCTACAAACTTTTTTACCCTGTTTGAAATATCGACATTCCCGCTAAGCTTCTTTTTTATATTGATTCTGGTTTTTTCGGCGGTCTCCCTGCTTCTCTTGTTCACCAGCACTTGTTCCAAAACCTTGGTACATTCCATTTTGCTTTCTATGAAATAAACTTCAAGCTTTTCTTTTAAAAACTCGGTCATTGCCTCTTGAATGAATTTATTGGTAATTGATTTCTTCGTCTGGTTCTCATAACTTGTAATGGTGGAAAAGGAGTTTGTCACAAGTATAAGGCTGTCCTGTATATCCTGAAATGTAATCCTGGACTCATCCTTGTTGTATTTTCCTTGAGCCTTAAGACATTTGTCTATCTCATAAACAAATGCATTTTTTACTGCTTTATCGGGAGCGCCGCCATGCTCCAAAAAGCTGGAATTGTGATAGTACTCAAGGAGATTTACTTCGTTGTTGAAGCAAAAAGCTATTTGCATTTTTACCTTGTACTCGGGCTTATCCTCCCGGTCCCTTCCCCTTGTAGTTGTCTCATAATACTGAATATCTGTAAATCCTTTATCCCCTGAAATCTCCTTTACATAGTCCACAATACCGTTTTCGTAGCAATATTCAAAAACCTGCCCCGACTCTTCATCATATAATTTAAATTTTAAACCGGCATTAACAACGGCCTGCTTTTTTAGCACTTCGGTATAGTATTCAAGAGGTATATTTATATCCGTAAACACCTCAAGGTCCGGTCTCCATTTAATAATGGTTCCCGTGCTTTCATAGTCGCATTTTTGCTTTTTAAGCCCTCCGATATTTTCACCTTTTTCAAAATGCAGATCATATCTCATACCATCTCTAAAAACCGTGACATCCATATACTCAGAGCTGTATTGAGTCGCACAGCTTCCCAGCCCATTCAGTCCAAGGCTGAATTCATAGTTTTCACCGGAATTATTCTTGTATTTTCCGCCTGCATAAAGCTCGCAAAATACCAGTTCCCAATTGTAACGTTTCTCGCTTTCATTATAATCCAGCGGTATTCCCCGGCCATAGTCCTTTATCATAACAGAATAATCCTTGTATCTCGTAACCTCAATCACTTTGCCAAAGCCTTCCCTGGCCTCGTCTATTGAGTTGGACAGTATTTCAAAAACCGAATGCTGGCAGCCTTCGATACCATCTGAGCCAAATATAACTGCCGGACGCAGTCTGACCCTGTCGGCGCCCTTTAGAGATTTAATACTGTCGTTTCCATATTTTTCAGCCTTTTTCTGCTTTTCCTTTGACATAACCTTTGTGTCACTCCTATTATTATTCTTGGAATTACCGATGTGCCCTATGATTCAGCTTACATCAAAACTTATGTTCGTGTCAAGATTGGCCCGTCTTAAAGTTGCCTAAAGAAGCTAAATATCAACAAAAAGAATATAATTCCAATATTTTTGTTGATTTTTGTCAAGAAATAATATATAATTATTTTGTTAGCACTTCATTCAATACATTTTTGCTAATTCTTAACTCCATGCAAATTCTGAGGTCATATTTATTCAAATTCCAATATAATATTTTGTAATGACTTATAAATACTTCAAAGTAATAATTAAAGTAATAATTATAGAACTAAAAGGAGTGATACAATTGCATAGTCAGAGTAATTTAAGTCTTGATTGGGATATTGCAAGGGTAGATTCTATATATCAATTGGAAATGCTTCATTTTAAAGATATGGGAAATTATATTTACAATTTTCTGCTCCCAAATCTGCAAAAGAGCTATAAGCACGCCAAACAATACCTTCCCGGAAATACACGAAAAAATATTTACTCTATGCAAAAACATCTTGCCGGACTTATTGAGGATTATGATTTCGTGAAATTGTCCATTAACGAGGACATTGGCTCAGAATATTTCACAAAATATGAGGCACTGTTTTTATTAACTGAAAGCCTTAATATGATTTATTTTTTCAGTGCAGTGGCAAAATCAAAGATAAAAAACGACAACTCGGAATGCAAGGTGATATTACGCAATTTAATGAAACTTACTTCCGAAGTCCATAAAGAAATAAGTTGTTTAATGGAATAAATGTAACAATACAGTATCCAATGAATATAATATATCACGGCATCACTTTTGAGCGTTTCAAAAGGAGGTAATAAAGTGACTGAAAAAAATAACTTGGAAGCATTAGAAACCGGGAAAGTTTTAGATGAGAAGGAAAACCTGCGAAAAGCAACCGGAACTGTCTCAGCTTGCGCAATAGACAAGAAGCAATATTTTTATTCGCTCAACGAAGCAGCAGTAATACTGTTTTTCATACTTGTATTTCTCTTGCTATTTTATTGAATAACATATGATGCACATTTAATATCATTATAGAAAAACAAGTCAATGCATGCCGAATTCTGCCAAGCAATCAGTTATTTCAAGTAGGATTCGGTTTTTTTTCAACTTTTCGATAATCGAAAAACTGCCGATGCAAGCAAAATTCCAAAAGCAATTGCTCCGGCACCGGACATTGTCTCGATTCCCTTGCTTGCAGCCTCGTATAATTCATTTTCCGCAATATGTTGTATCGTGTTGTACGCAGCTATTCCCGGCACCAGAGGAATAATTCCCGGTACTGAAAATACTGTGGCAGGTGCTTTAACAGTCTTGCCACACTTTCACTGTAGATACCCACAACAACTGCACCAAAAAATGATGCAAGTACAAGGCTTCCGGTAATCTCGTTAAATGCACGGTATGCTATCCATCCCAGCATGCCGCAGTAGCCAACCCACATCAGATTTCTTTTTTCAACATTGTATATTACTCCAGGACAAATACTTCCTATAAACGCCAAAAAAATCTCTATCATTCTGCATCACCTCCTCCATTCAAATCCAACGCAAACCTATGGTCAAAGCCAATGCCACTCCGACACCCACTGCAGCGGCAACAAAAACAGCTTCTGTGAGTCTGAACATACTGGACACAATATCTCCATAAAGGGCATCCTTTATAGCATTGGTTATTGCAAGGCCCGGAAGAAGAATTATAATGGATGCAATAATAATTCTGTATAAATCTGCCAAAGGATACAATTTTATCGTAAGAACACTTAAAATACCCGCCGCCAGCCCGGAGATAAAATACTCAAAGAATTCAAACACCCCTGCCCTGGTGATTTTTTCTTTTATGGCATAAATAACAATCCCTATCAGAAAGGATGCACACGCCTCCTTGGCCGTTCCCTTAAAAAGCAGAGCATATACAAAAGGAGTAATTCCCGCCACAAGAAGCTTTAAGGCATAACTATAACCCTCCAAGCCCATAATGCTATTTATACCCGTCATAGCTTCCCTATAAGAAAGAGGATTGTTTTGAAGGCTTCTAGAAAAAGAATTTATTTTTTCCACCTTCTCCAAATTTACAGTTCTCTTTCTGATTCTCCTTACAATGGATATGGGATTTCCTTCACTGTCCATTACAGTTATGAATATTCCCGTTGGAAGTACAAAGCATTCAGCCTCAACATTATAGCTCTTGCAAATCCTTATCACAGTATCCTCAACCCTGTATATCTCTGCACCGCCTGTAAGCAGTATCTCCCCTGCTTTTAATGCCACCTCTATGACCTGGTTTGTCTTCATTCCATTCACCCGCATGTTTCTCTTCTTGCATTTTCCGAACACCAACAAAGGCTTCAACTGCAATATTATTATATTATTTACTTTATTGCAAGGTAAACCTGGTATTATTTACATAATATTTATAACATAAAAACCTAGCAATGTTATTAAAATATTACATGAGGTGATGTTTTTATGAAAAGAAAAAGTTTATTGGTATTCCTTTTTGTTTTAATATTTACAAGCAATGTGTTTGCTCAAACACAGGTTTATACTGTTAAATCCGGAGATACCTTGTGGAAAATTGCTGCAAAATATCAAATAGGCATCAGTGAAATAATTGCAGCAAATCCTAAAATTAAAAATCCTGCCCTCATTTATCCCGGACAAAAGATTAATATTCCGAGTATAGATGATATAAAAGCGCAGGAAAATGAAGTCATAAGGCTGGTCAATGTTGAAAGGGCCAAAAAAGGACTTCCGGCATTAAAGGCAAATTGGCAGCTTTCAAGGGTGGCAAGATACAAATCCCAAGACATGGTGGACAAGGGCTATTTTTCACACACTTCTCCTACTTACGGTTCTCCCTTTAGAATGATGGAAAACTTCGGAATAAAATACACCGCTGCAGGTGAAAACATTGCAATGGGTCAGAGAACACCGGCGGAAGTTATGAACGCATGGATGAATTCCCCCGGACATAGAAACAACATACTAAGCCCCTCTTTCTCTGAGATAGGAGTCGGACTTGCAAAAGGAGCAAACGGAAGACTTTATTGGACTCAAATGTTTATAAAGAAATAGCAAATTTATGAAGGTTTACATTATCAATTTGAATGTAATTCCAATTAAAAAAGCTGTGAAAAGAACCCTGATGTCTTTTCGCAGCTCTTTTTTTAAAAGAGATACCGGTCAAATTTACGCCGTCATTTCGATGTTTTGGTTTTTTACAAACGCCATTTTGTACCAAATGCGAGATCTCCAGCGAAGAAGCATGGCAATTCCTCTAAACCATTCGTCACCGGCAAAGGCTATCCACACACCAATCAATCCCAAGCCGCAAGCTACACCCAAAAAGTATGACAATACCACTCCTATTCCCCACATGGATATAATGCCCATAATAACAGGAAACCTGGCGTCGCCCGCAGCTCTCAGCGCGTTTATTATAACAATGTTGAATACCCTGCCCGGTTCTAGAATAATTGCAATAAGCAGAAGACTACTTCCCATTTCAATTATTGCCCGGTCATCTGTAAAGATTCCCAGCAACTGCTCCGAAAAGAACGCAAATACCCCGGCTATGGCAACAGCAACTGCTATAGCGTATTTCAGGCTTCTAATACATGTCTTGTATGCCTTTTCATTGTCGCCTGCCCCAACAAGATGTCCAACAGCAATCTGCGTTCCCTGTCCGACAGCTATAGAAAAAACCATTACAAATTGCATAAGATTTAGAGTATACACTCTGGTTGTAAGAGCAGCCGTACCCAATACCGTTATAATGCGGGTAATGGTAAGCTGGGACCCATGATAAGCAATTCCTTCAGCCGCCGAAGGGAGGCCGATTTTTAATATACCTCCTAAAATCTCCCACGGTACCGGTACAAGGTCTCGGAAAGAAAATTTTGCATTGAGCCTGTCATCATTACAATCAGCATTACAACAACGCCGACAGCCTGACTTATTACAGTTGCAATAGCCACACCGGCAACCCCCATCTTGGGTGCACCTAACAATCCATATAAGAAAATGCTGTTTCCAATAATATTTAGGATATTCATACCGATTGAAATGTACATGGTAATTCTGGTATTGCCATAGCTTCTGATTATTGCCGACAAAGTTGCTATCATCGCCTGTGTAAAGGATAATCCCCCCACAATTCCTAAAAACGTCATGGCATATCCCATAAGCTCTGAGGGGATATTAAGAAACATAAGCATCTGCCTTCTGGAGAAATATACAACAAACCCAGCACACAAGCCTAACAGCAAACTGACTGCAACCGAAGTTACAGCTACCACTGAAGCTTCTTTTTTCTTTTTTGCTCCCAGATACTGAGATATAAGCACCGTAGTTCCTGCCGAAACAACGCTGTACAGCATAATAAGTACATAACTTATTTGATTTACAACCCCAACTGCTGCCACGCATCGTCGGAATAAGCACTCAACATAAAGGTATCTACATTGCCCAGCATCGTTCTTAGGAGTGTTTCAATAAATATTGGCCAAGTAAGTGCAAAGACACTTATTTTTTTATTGATGCCGTTTCATTTTGCATTTTCTATTCTCCAGTACTAATTTTATTACATACCAATTCTACGCCCGAATATTTTTTATGTCAACTTCGGTAGGCACTCATTTTATCTACTTTTGATTTATCTTTTTAATATTTTCCGAAATCCTCATTATCAAGCTCAATTTTAAAATCCTTTTGGGCATTTCTTTTATCCTTCTTTTTGCTTCCTTTTTCCTTTTTCTCCAGAACATCTTCCATATACTTTATAACTTCAGGGTCTATTTCTCCATGTACCGGCATGTTTGTGACCGTTTTAAGCCTGAATTTTTTTACCATTTCTTTTAGCACTTCTGCCTGACTTGACAATTCCTGGCTTGCTGCAGCACTTTCTTGAGCTGTGGCAGAATTCGTCTGTATAACTTGGGAAACCTGGGAAACGCCCTGATTTATTTGCGCAATGCCGGTAGCCTGTTCATTGGAAGCTACAGATATATCCTGTACCAGCGAAGCCGCTTTTGTGACTTCTTCGACTATAGTGTTTAAAGCATTCGCCGTATCTGCTGCAATTTTCATTCCGGCATCAACTGTATGAATGGAACCTTCTATAAGCTGTGTAGTCTCCTTTGCTGCATTTGCGCTTCTTGCCGCAAGATTCCTTACTTCCTCTGCAACAACCGCAAATCCCTTTCCGTACTGCCCTGCCCTTGCAGCCTCAACGGCAGCATTAAGCGCAAGAATGTTAGTCTGGAATGCAATATCATCAATGACCTTGATTATTCTCGATATGTTATTTGATGCGTCATTTATGTCGTGCATAGCTTTTAGCATCTCAGACATTTTCTTGTTGCCCTCTATAGCGTTGTTCTTTGCAGTCAAAGCCAGCTTATCTGCGTCGCTTGCATTAGCTGCATTTTGCTTTGTCTGTCTGGCGATTTCTTCAAGTGAAACTGTCAATTCTTCAATAGTGCTCGCCTGTTCAGCAGCCCCCTGGGACAGAACCTGGCTGGAATCCGACACCTGCCTTGAACCTGCCGCCACCTGTCCGGCTGCAACAGTGATTTCATTAATCATAACATTCAATGATGTAATAATGGTGTTCAAGGCTTCATGTATATGCACAAAGTCTCCCAGATAGTTATGCGACAAGCTACATCCAGATTTCCTTTGGACATTTCCGTAAGCACCCGGGATATTTCTTCAATATACGAACGCAGTGTGTCAACAGTATTATTTAAGGCATTCTTAAGTTCCGCATAGTCTCCTTTATAATCCCCTTTTACTCTTACATTTAAGTGTCCTGCGGACACTTCCTTCAGAACCTCCTGAATCTCCAAAATAGGTTCACTTACAGCATCAAGGGTACTGTTAATTCCTTCAATTATATCCCGGTAGCCTCCTTCAAATTTCTCTGCCTTCCCTCTTGTCTTCAACTGTCCTTCGGAAGCAGCTTTTGTGAGGACTCCCGTTTCATCTACAAGATGTTTTAGATTTTCAATAATAGATTTCATGCTTTTTGATAAAATATCCTTATCGGACCTAACTCTTATGTCGGTATCAAGATAACCTTTTGAAATTTTCTCGGCAGCCTCTGCCTTCTCTTTTATGCTGTCGGCCATTATTTTAAAATCGCCGGCCAACTTTCCGATTTCATCTTTAGAAGTAATATCCAACTCAATATCTATATCACCCAAAGCTATCTTTCCGGCTGCCTTACTCAATTGACCAAGAGAATTTGCAATAATTTTTAAGAAGATAAATGAAATTGCCAGTGCCAAAACCAGAGCCAAAATATCAATTATTATTACCTGCACAATCATATTATTTTTAGTCTCTTCAATTAAAGAAATTTGATTGTTTGCATTAAGCTCAATCAACTCTCCCATTTTGTCTATATCATTCCTGGCTGCTTCAAATTTCTCGTCCCAGACATGGGATATGGCCTTGGTTTCAATCGCTTTGTTGCTTTCTGCAATCCATTCGCTAAAATTTCTTTCAAAAGACACAAAAAACTCAAAAATAGTTCTTCCATTCTCGCTGTCTCTAGTTCCTGACCAAATCTCCCTATTTTTTTCTATCATGCCTTTTGTATCCGTCATTCGCTGTTTAACCTGCTCTATATTTTCTTCATAATCCTGAAGTGATTTATCATATTCTTCACTGTTTTCTTGTAAATTGGCAATTTCCAATATTGCCACATATGCTTGGTACATATCTCTGTCAGCATTTAAAATCATGGACATCGACCAAAAAAGCTCATCAAAAATACTGGTCTTTACTTTGTTAAAAATGCCATTAATTGTAACCAAAGACAGAATTGTAACTATTAGAAGTGCTGCTACCGTAATGGATACAATTGTTAATAGTTTCGTCCTAATAGCCATATTTTTAAGCATAGAATAGGTCACTCCTTAAATTAAATTTTGCTGCACAGCTTATATAACTTATCGGAGCAACCTGTATATTTTTTTATATATATTTTTCCAAATAATTCGTTCCGGCAAGTATGGAGAAAACCACCATGGCTGAATAGTGATACCTGCCATGCACCTCAACAACTGTATGCAGCGCACCTATTCCCAGAAACAGCAGCAGTAGTGCCATAACAATTGGGCTGACCTCTTTCCTGTATTGGCCCAGAAGACCTTTAAAAGCCAATATAACAATCATGCAGTAATAAAAGTTGCAAATATATCTCAACGGCCATTCACGGCCTTTAACATTTAATAACGACGAAGCTTCCTCACCGCTTCCGTAAATCATATAAGTTACCACTTCATCATCTCTTCCCCACATGGTCTTATTTTTGTCAAATATAAGCTTCAAATTATCGGTTCCTTGACTCTTAACCCTTTGAATTGTCATGTCAATTAGCCGGTCATGAACTTTCTGGGCATCAAAAGGCTCCTGTTTCATTAAGTCCAAGAACACACCGGCATCGCCCGGGTTCCATGCTCCCCCGCTATTAATATTGGTTCCGACATAGGTACTGAAACCTATAGGGTTCTTCGCCGCCTTGTAGCCAATCTTATGGGAAATGTACATACCTGTTAGATTGACAAAAGAGAAATACGCAATTAAGAAAGCGGCAAAAGGTACAAATCCTGTAAAGTTAAGTTTTTCCCCTTCCCTGCTCCTAATTACCCTTACAACCTCAGATATTCCCAAAACGATAATAAGCAGGGTGCCCATGGGGCGAACTGCATTGGCTGCAGCACATAAAACACCAATCAAAAGGTAAATACCGCAAGAATGCAATAGACCTGTGTTTTTGTGCGACATCTTAAAATAAGCAAATATCATGAGAACCATTAACAATGTGTATAACGGCTCTGTACAAACAATTGAAGAGTAAAACACATGAGAGGGCCATATAGCCATATAATGGCGGCAAAAAAACCGACCTTCCAGTTTGAAATCATTTTTCCAAGGAAATATATAAGAATCCCTGTCACCGCTTCAAATAAGATATTCAAAAGCAAAGCAAAATATTTGTCCGGTGAAAAAACCCGATACACCATCCCAAGTATAAAGGGATAGCCAAAAGTGTGGGGAAAAAGAGCTACGTATTTGCCTCCTGCTCCTTCTCCCTTCGAAAATGCTTGCGCCAAAGTATGATACAGCTCAAAATCGCTGTTGGGAGTAATGTCCACAATATTGATTAATACAAGCCTTGTAATAAGGGACATAAGAACAATAAACAGTACCCTTAAACCTTCATTATTCAGAATATGTAAATTTAAAGCTTTTTTTACGAACCATAATGCTCCACATCCCACTACTCCCGCCGTCACCAAAAACAACACAACCAAGACTTTATTCCGCGAAGATTCCGAGACAATCGTACTAAGTCGGAATCCAAAATAAATACCACAATTAAAAGAAAGTAAATACATGAAACGGCAAAAACCAGTTTATTTAATGACGATATTAAAACATTTTTCAAAGCACTCTCTCCCCATAGCAGAATAATATAATTTTATCATGCCTTGAAAACAAGGTTAATATAACAATACAAAAAGACATACAGAATTTCTTCCTACGAGAAGATTACTATATGTCTTTTGGAATATCAAGCGAAAAGCAATATTTTTTTATCGAACAAAAGACTTCCTTACAAGCCGCTACCTCCATAAATTTCCATCAACTCTTTTGAAAGCAGCTCAATATTCTGCAATAAACCAGTTATCTGCTCTAGAGAAACAGATTGGTTTTCAGCCGATTCAACCATAGCGCTTAGTTCGGCAAGACTCTTTGTATTTATATCCTGTATACTTTTAATTATCTGAACAATATTATCACCGTTTTTGCCACACCTTGCGTGAGGTCCGTAACACCCTGTATCTTGTCATTCACTTCTTCACTGGCTACGGATATCATTTCAAACGTGTTGGCAGAGTTATTGATTACTTCCATACTTTTTGAAACCAGTTCGGAAGTTGTATCTATGTCATTAACCGCCAGGTCCGTATCTGCAAGAATCCCCTTTATCATCTGGGAAATTTCCTGAGCTGACCTGTGGGATTGCTCAGCCAGTTTTTTTACCTCACTTGCCACCACAGCAAAACCTTTTCCGTATTCGCCTGCCTTAGCTGACTCTATCGAAGCATTTAGTGAGAGAAGGCTTGTGTCATTGGCAATTCCGGTAATTACCTCAACCACCTTTTCAATTTTACTCGTTCTTTCTTTCAGGCTGTAAATGGTATTTTTGGTCTTAGTGGTATTCTCACTAATAATCCTAATCTCATCCATGGCCTTTTTCATTGACGATTTGCTGTCTTCAGTCATTATTTTTAGTTGCTGGGAAATGCTTGATACGAAAACATACTCGCTGGCTATCTTGTCCAAATCCTCCGATATGCTGACAGCAGCCTTTGTAGCCTCATTAATAAAGTTCAAAGTTTCCTTCGAACCCATGTCAACACCTTCGGCACTTGATGCAATCAATTTACTCGTTTCCAATGCCTGTTTAGACATTCCAAATACATCTTTCACCGAGCTAACCAACTCATTTGTTGCTTTTGAAATGCCTTGAGCAGCAGACATCAGATTGTTATAGGCTTCTTCCTTTTGCTTCAATTCCTGAGAATTGTATAATATAAATTTGCTCAATCTTACCAGAAACACCGCCACAAAAACACCAATTGTTACATGAACAGCAAAAAAAGCCACCCTGAATACAGCAACTTCCAGTCTCAGCCATCCCAATAAGACAGCTAAATCACATATGACCATTATTGCGCTGAAGACCGCCAGTATCCATGTCACCAACAGATTGAAATCTGAAATGTTTTTCAATAAGCCCTTCACTTTGTCCATTTACTGCACGCTCCTTAGATATTAAAACTGTTTACTAAATTGATGAAAAGTAAATAGAATTTTTTGCTAAATTGCCGAACTTCTAAAATAAAATATTGAAAATTGCCTTTGAAACAAATAAAGAACAAAACTAATCTAAACAGAATAACCTGATTATGTAAGAACATAATAAGAAAGTGAAAGTGTACTATTTATTATTGTATGGAAATAAAAAAATTATGTCAAGCTGCAAAACTATGCTTTAATTGATATAACGCTTGAACCCCTTAAAATCTCTAATTACTTCTTTCAAATATTATAAATTATGAAATTCAGTTAAAATTTTAACATACCCTATTGCATTGCAGAACAAAATATAATAAAATATAGTAAAACTGAAAACTAATAATTTGATAGTTTAATATTTTAAGCCCGTGACGGGGAAAGTAACAAGTACTCTGCATTAGAGAGTTGGTGTTTGGTGCAAATCAACCAGAGGCTCGTTGATTCCACCCCTGAGGCGTTGATGATGAATCAAACCGTTGCACCGGTTATTGTGCATAAGAGTGAGCTGGATTTTAGATCCGGCTAATTTGGGTGGCACCGCGGATAAATATCTCTCGTCCCTGATTATTATCAGGGTTGAGAGTTTTTTATTATATATTTGATTTAATCATTACACGAAATCAAACCAAAATAAAGTGAGGAGAGAATAAAATGAAACCAACCAAAAAACCTTTAAATCCATGTTTTTCATCTGGACCATGTGCCAACATCCCGGGTATTCAATCGAATCCCTTAAGGATGCACCCCTTGGAAGGTCCCACAGAAGTAAGCTTGGAAAAGCAAAGCTTTATGAGTCCATTGCGAAAACAAAAGAAATTCTCAAGCTCCCTGACGATTACAGAGTCGGTATAGTACCCGGATCCGACACCGGAGCTTTTGAAATGCTTATGTGGAATGTCCTCGGAGAAAGAGGTGTTGACGTAATTTGCTTTGAATCTTTCGGAAAAGGCTGGGCAAATGATATTACTAAAGAGCTTAAACTGGAAAATGTCAATATAATTTCCGCTGATTACGGTGAGTTCCCCGATGTCAGCAAAGTCAATTTTGACAACGATGTAGTATTCACATGGAACGGAACAACAAGCGGAGTCAAAGTTCCAAACGGAGACTGGATTCCGGACGACAGAAAGGGCTTGACCCTCTGTGACGCAACTTCCGCTGTTTTTGCAATGGATATTCCATGGAACAAAGTTGATGCTGCAACCTTCTCATGGCAAAAGGTATTGGGCGGTGAAGCTGCTCACGGAATGCTGATATTGTCCCCAAGAGCAGTGGAAAGAATAGAGTCCTATTCACCATCATGGCCGCTTCCTAAGGTATTCAGAATGAAAAAGAAAGGCAAACTTGATGAAACTATTTTTGAAGGCTCTACAATAAACACACCATCCATGCTGTGTAATGAAGATTATCTGGAAGCTCTCAGATGGGTAGAATCCATAGGCGGGCTTGAAAAGCTTATTGCCAAGAGCGAGGAAAACTTAAAGGTAATCGAAAACTTTGTTGAGCAGCATCCATGGATAAGTTTCCTTGCAAAAGACAAGGCCATTCGTTCCAATACAAGTGTGTGCTTGAGCGTGGACCTGCCGGAGGATAAAATCAAAAAGCTTGTTAACTTGCTTGCCGAGGAAAAAGTGGCTTATGACATTTCTTCCTATAAAGAAGCTCCTGTAGGGCTTAGAATATGGTGCGGCGCAACCGTTGAAAAATCCGACTTGGAAATATTGTGCCAATGGCTTGAATGGGCATATAATGAAGTTGTAAATTCATAAAAGCTGAGATAAACGCCCGCTTGCAGCAGGTATTAGACTGTTGCGGGCGGGCGTTACTTAATCTATGGCATATTTGATTGCATCAAATTCTTTTATGCTTCTTTAAAATCATTAACCCATCCAATGTTAAAATTGAGTCCCATTTAGGCAAGTTTGGGTAAGGGTTAACGATGCTCCCATTCTCCTTAATGCCGTCAATAAATTCTTTTGCATATTTATCAACAATATCATTTGAGAGAAAAGGAATTGCATGATACCAAACTCTTCCGAATAGCGGATAATGACTTGCATACTGCTCCAAAAAGCCTTCAAAGTCTTTTATAAATTGGTGAATAATACATTGATAGGCATTAGTTTTCCCCGCTTTCATTACACTTTTATTTTTGCAAATCAAAAAGCAAATTGTTACAAGCAGCTTTAAATATATTGTATCATAACTGAGCCATGTTCTACATTTAGCTCTCAAACGGACGCAAATTTTCAATAAATATTTTCATTTCCTTTTATCGGCATTAACCTTGCCATGGCCAATTATTCTACCATCATTTTCAGCACATACTGAAAGCAATGTATTCCTCCCCTCATAGGAGTCACTTCTTTTTTAACCATATTAACGTTTCTCCGGAAGTCTTTAATTCTAAGCTGCCAGTCAATACATCAGCTTCTAATTGCTTTAAGCCCACATTATACTCATCATCAGATATCAGATGAAACATTGAAAAACCTTTATTTTTTACAAGTTTAACAAAATCGGCGGTTACTGCAACTTCTACACCCTCACCAATAATAGCATTTTTTATATGTTCAAAGGATTGTCCTTGAGCTTTACTTATAATTTCATCAATATCAGGATACCTTCTTTTATCAACTATTGCCGTAGACGGAAAATATTTTACGTAAAATCTGTTGTCGATTTGTTCATGGGACTGAGTTGCTATGCACAGACTTCCACCGCTTTTCAATACCCTTCCGATTTCTTTAAACATCATCTCAATATCGGGAATATGATGAATAACATCCGTCATGTAAACAAAGTCAAAGTAGCTATCCTCAAAAGGTATGTTTTTATGGTCACCTTTTACAACAGTGATATTCACGTTTTTGGCAATTGCTTTTTCCCTCATACCGTCGGAAGGTTCAATACCGTAAACTTTTGCCCTTGTAAGTCTTTGCAGCATATTAGCGTAATTTCCGGTCCCACATCCAAAATCCAAAATCCTTGTTCTGTTTGTAATTTTGACCTCTTCAATGAATAAATCCACAATGCTTTTGTTTTCTGCCCTTACATTATCATATATTTGTGATATTGCATTATAATCTACCGCCATTTGTCTTCACTCCCTTTTGAAGTTATATGAATAATTATACATAAATTTGTATAAATATACAACAACCATTTTATAATTTAGGAAAAATTTTTATGATACTGTCACAGAATGTGTGATTATTCTTCCGGCACAGAAGAATTTTGCATAGCTATAATTTTTTCTTACAACATTTGCAAATTAATGATATAATAATATTAATTAAGCAAACTAATTCGTTTTCAACAGGAACTTCAAGCATGGATTATAAATTTATTTCTGAAAACACTTTGGAATATATATACCTTCATGATTGTATTATTGATAATGTTACAATTTCAGATTCAAGTCTAATTTTTGAGTTTGATCATATAGATGTTTTTCCCGAGCATCCGCTCAATAATTACCCTAATGCTAAATGCACCGGTAATGCAGCATTGATATTTGAAGGTTTTGAGGTAATTGAAAGCATTTTGTTTGATACAAATAATATTAAAAAAATGCATATAATTGTTGAGCAAGATTCTGTTAAAAGACCAGTCGATATTATAGATTTGGCAATGGAATTTTTGGTATTACAAAGTAAATGGAAGTCACAAAATGAGCAATACTTTTTATATGAGTTTCATGGAACAACATCAGATAAATATAGAAATGATTTTGGTATGTTTACATTAAAGTTTAGCAATGCAAAAGTCTGTTGGAATGAACTGTTAAATGACTCTTGGTTTGTAAACCGGAAAACTGACTGATACATATTTCCAAGCCTGATATCAACAAAAGAAAGGGCTCCATATTTGAAAATAAAGAGCCTGAAAAGTTATGCAAAAAGATTAATTTTGCAATGGATTACGTTTCATTTGAAAATTTACCACTATGTTATAGACAATTCCGGGAACTTAAAATCGCCCAAATCGCAGCGCAATCCTCTAACAAACAACGGGGCCTTTTCATATTCTTTCATTATGTAATTTACATCAGACCAATAAGGCATAAAACCAAATTCAATCTTTTTTACATTGGCAAACGGCAGATATTTAACCAAGTCCGAGAAACTAATATCTTTCATTGAGAAAACCCCAATGAGTTTAAGGGTCTCCCCTTTTTGCTCTGCGATAACCATAGTATCAATCTCCGGAAGTTCGTAAATATAATCCTTAAGGTATCCCCAGTATATATGAAAAATATTTATGCTCGAAGAATTTAAGCAATCAAGTTTTTGCGAAAAATTCACGCGTTTATAAACATAGTCCCAAACCTTAGGATCGTCATAGCCAAGTTTATTCGCCATGACATCATTATTTATCACACACTCACAAACCGGCAGTTTTTCGTACACACGTTTAAAGCCAAACTTCGGATAAAAATCTAATACGCTGTCATTTGCCGATAAATACATTGGAACATTATCGTATTTTTTAATAATATGCTCCATTAATAACCGGGACAACCCTCTGCCTCTGTATTCCTTTTTTGTCGCAACAGCTCCAACGGATAGAGCAGGATATTGTTTTTTATTAAATAATATTTGTGTCTTAAAAACACAGATATTTGAGACTATTTCACCATTTTCGACAATAGAATAGCTTTCGTAAATTTCATTCCAGAGATTTAAATCATACCAAAATTGAAAATCAAGGAAAATATCCTTCAGCAAATTATTAAGCATAAATTGATATTCTTTGTCGTTTCTATTGTTAAAAGAAATTTGCATAATTTCACCCCATCATAGTAATTTGATTTTATCAAATATTTTTGCTATTCAATCAAAAACTATTTATTAAACATTGGCTTCTCCTCCTTTCAGTTATAAATAAAAGCTCGGGACATCGAGCCCCTTCTCTTTTGCCTCTTTCATTTCATTCCAAGAGGCCAAATAAAAAAGGCTGCAAATGAACAATCGTCCACTCACAACCTTTATTAAATTATTTTTATTTACATAAATACTAACAGCCATAACCGTAAGCAGTATGAAGGAGCACCACCTGCGTATTAACTATAAAAACACCGTGCAGTTAAGGCTTCCGAAAATTCAATTTGCAAAATCGAAAAGGTTGCAATGATACCGTTGTTCTTAACAATGACCTGAAAAAAGAATATTATACCTAACCTATTAAAATATAGGTTTAGTAAAACTCTTTTATCAGATACAATATGAAATTGATTAGTTAAGAACAACTGGC
>NZ_BAVR01000027.1 GCF_000521465.1 Acetivibrio straminisolvens JCM 21531 | reverse complement strand
AGATAAATACTACTTTCGTCACAAGTACCCACATAAACTCCTCGAATATGAGTTGATGTTACTTTGTAACCACTTGTCAAAAAAGCATTGACTTTTCTATTAAAATCTTCTGCGTCTTCGCTTTCTATTGTCAACAAATGTTGCTTCTTCATAATAAATCCTCCCCTTATAAAATTATAATTACTATTTTTCTTTTTTCTTGCATTAACTCTATTATAACACAAATATTGAATCATGAGCATTATCAAAAAATTCTGCTTCTGTTGTTTTAAATAGAGTAAGTCTTAAACCTTATAGGCATTCATGTTCTACGCCATACTGCTGCCGGCTTAATGCCGCATGAAGGTGTAAAACTTAAAACCGTATTCTTAAATTCTCAGCCATAGCAGTATTTCAATTACATCAGACATATATGGTAACATCATAGAAAATAAGTTGTGACATATTTTTGACATGAAAAGTATTGTGATATAAAAACAGGTTACAGATAAAACTCTGCAACCCTTGGTACTGGCGGAGAGAGAGGGATTCGAACCCTCGGTACGCTATTAACGTACACACGATTTCCAGTCGTGCGCCTTAGACCAACTCAGCCATCTCTCCATATATACGGCTATTATGCTATTCAATTATACAAGCAGTTACTTAACGCTTAAATAGTATACCACGGATTTATTCTAAAAGCAAGAGGTAAAATTGCACAAAATAATAATCGGCATTGCTCTATTTTAGATTTCCAAAAACTTTATGTGGACAAATGAAATGGTAAAATTTATAATGAAAACAATGAGGTGATATTAAATTGAAAAAACTTATTACTGTCTTTTATTTATTATGGATAATTGGGTCAATAGCTGTTTTCGGTAAACTCCTTTTTGATTTTTATCCCGATTATTCGAATATGGAATTCTTGATGTTTACAGATATCGGAACGCTGATTTTTATGCCGTCATATTTTATTCTGTCTTGGTTGGCTGTCCATTTCTTGGATATTTCCATCAAGAAAGCTTCTATCAAAATATCAATATGCTTTTTACTATTAACGGCTGTTTTCGTTTATTCATTTAAAATAATGGACTTTAAATTCCTTATTGAAAGTATTATATCACTTACCGGAATCATAGTGGGATTTGTTCATTATTTTATTACTATGATTCTCTTCAAGAATAGTTGTTTTTCACGGCAACTTCATGAAAGCAGTCCTGATTGTCAAATATTTTCTGATGAAATTATATAGTCTTTGTAAAAAATATGATGACCACTTGTCAGGCAAGTAGTCATCATATTTTTAATATTTCTCATTTTACCCTATTGTGCATTGTCATTAATTTATCGGAGCTTTGAGCATGTCGCTTATATCAGCGAAAGGTATTTCAAACTCAAGGGGTTCATCATCCGTATAAATCAATGACTGATAGTATATTACCAGCTTGTCGTCTTTCAAATAGTAGTCTTGATCTTCATCCAGACCGGCAAATTGTTTGTTTGTTTTAACATCCAACTCATTGAACTTTACCTGCAATATTGAATTCAGCTTATCTTTATATGTTTTTAATTTAAATAGATCTGCCAATGGAATGTCTTCACCGCTGTTCAGATCAAAATTATATGTGTCGATGGTAATATCCGTATAATCTTCTTGTTTTATATGAGATTGAATATAGAATTTTATACTAAGTTTTTCTTTTGATCTGAATGGGACTTCATACCATACAGTCATAGTTTCTTCAAGTCCAAATTCCTCACTAACGCTGACCAAGCTCCTGTAATCTTCAATTCTTGCTGATATTGTGCTATTAATCTTGTCCTCAATTCTCTTGTCAATCAGGTCCTTTATTACCGGATAAGTAAATACCGTATGCACATCCCCATAGGTATTTTCTTCAGACACGCTTTCTATCTGATACTTATCGGTCAATTCAGTGGCCTGAAGCTTTTTCTCCTTCCTGTCACCGGAACACCCTACAACAAGAAAAGAAAACAAAAGCAATAAAACTAATAACTTTTTCACCAGATCCCCCTCCACTTAATACAAAAAATTAAAATCATTGTCCAATAAATAATATAACATATTATAGCGAAAACATAAATAGAAACTTTTCAACCGCTATAAAATATTGCACGCGTTTTCTCTATTTTTCTGCATCTTTTAAAGCTTTCTTTGCCAAATCGAAAAACTCTTTTACTTTAATTGTCGCTCCGGATATTGCATCAGTATGACCTTCTTCGTCCTTATACTTTATATTTGACGGGTCCTGCGTCTCTACAAGGTAGGCTTCAACCTTTTCGGCTTGCTCATGCCATTCTGCTTTAGCACCGCCTCTTTCTACCATTTTGTATTCGCCATTTTTCGACTGGGTATCTTTATCATCGCCGCCATCTTTGTGAATTGCGTTCCAGTCTGCTGAAACAATTTTTCCGTCCTTTACTTCAATCTTTACTGTACCCTTCCATCCTGATTGATCAAAATCATCTGCTTCGGCATAATATGTGCCGTCCTTATACTGTTTTGCAGTATTGGTTGGAGTACCCTGAGTCTTGTTGCACCCTACCAACAATCCTGCTACAACTATTGCCATTCCTACTGCTATAATTCTGCGTTTTAACATAACAAATCCTCCTTTTATTTTTTTATTGATAATAAATTCTATGTTCAATAATTATTATCAGCAATATTTATCGTCATTATTTAATATCCATTTAACAATCCTGTCTTTATCATTAATACCACTTTAATACCACTTTGAAGCAACTATTCCAACATACTCTTTGACGGAAAAATAAAACTTTTGTAAGGCTTCCGCTGACGGAACAAAATCCATAAAAGTAACTCTTCTTATGCTGTTTGTTTGAAAATCGGTAGGATAGGGAGTGACATTCACCTCATTTTTTCTGAATTGCCTTACAGCTCTTTCCATGTGAAATGCCGATGTTACCAGTATCGGCTCATTAAAACCGTGTTTTTCAATCAGCTCCTTTGTATAAATTGCATTTTGAGTAGTATTTAAACTCCTATTTTCAACAATTATCTTTTCCTCGGGAATACCCAATCCCAGCAAAATATTCTTTGCAATTTCAGCCTCAGAATTTGTGTGGCCGGGAATCTGTCCCCCTGAAATAATTATAGGAACATCCAGTTTATGATAAAGCTGTATACAGGTCAACAGCCTATTTGACGCTATGCTTGAAAGATGACCCTTTCCATTTACATTTGGAGTATCCGCATAGGCTCCTCCCCCCAGCATAATAATAACATCACCGTTTGGTTCTGAAGGCGGTTTGAATTTTCCCTCCAGGGACCAGATTAAATTATCGCATATTATAGGAGTAGAAACCACATAAAGTATTACGGCTATGATAACAAAAAACTTCGTATACTTTTGGGTTTTCTTTCTATACTGCCAAAACGAAGCTAATGCCAGCAGTAAAATTATACACCCCGGAGGGAGCAAAAAAGTCTGATAAAAGAATTTAACCAGATACAGCATTATATCCAACCTCTTTCAATCTCGGCCTGTTTATTTGTATATAGCTCATCATACATTGCCGAATACATGACTAAAAAATAACAGGAAAATTATCCTGTTATCATTTGCTGTACTTTCTATTATATCATATTCAAAAAATGTGTGATACCATGTTATGATGATATAACATTTAGTCTTGAGGCACCGCTTTATTTGTGATATGGAGCATTGTTGATAATACGGTAAGCCCTGTAAATCTGCTCACATATAATTATCAATAATATGTTTATATCAATATCCATTTTAGAAATGGATAATTCAAAGTCAGCTTCAATATCATCGTCGCCTAAAAATATAGTAATATGACTTTTACTGCTTACTCCCAACTGCTCAATTTTTTCCGCCAATTGTTCTGAGGAAAGTTGTTCACCGTTTTTATTAAGTTTAATCACATACGTTTTATCGGATATTTCTTTTGCCGGATTTTTTGTTTCTACATATTCTATTTTGCAGTATGCGCTTAAACGCTTAGTGTATTCTTGCACAGCATCTTTTACATATTTGTCTTTTATCTTCTCAGTATTAATAATTCTAATTTTCATATTCTCATCCTTATCAGTAGCGTAGATTATCGGAATAATTATATCACTTTTTAGTAACTATTAGAAAAAGTATTAAGAAATATTCATTGTTGATATAAGGATAAGATCAAATAGCCAACTACCATTTTTTTGCATTGGATGAGTATAAGAATTGATATTGGTAATTCAGCATGATATAATAATGTTAAGTAGCAATAATGTGTCATAATTTATATGGTAAAATTATTCATCAAATGTATTAAAACCTTTGATTAAACATAATATATTAGTTGAATGTTTTAATCAGAGGTGGTATAATATGGACAAGAATTTCCAATTATCCAAGCAATTTAAAGGGGTATTTAGGAGAGGAGGTAACAATATGGCATTGTTAACCAGACCTTGTGATAGAGCTATTATTATTGATAAAGATAAATCAAATGAGTTTTTAGAAGATAGTAAAAAAAACATCATAAAGCCTGAATTTTTATCTGAATGCAGAAAATTATCTTCAATGTTTAGAAGAGAAAATACAGGTTGCATAAGGGATAATGATGCTTAAAAAATTACCTTATACTATCTCCTTACTAAGTGAAGATTATTTAAATATCTTGACCGATTTTCGTTGCGGTAATGATGAAATCGATAGATATATTAGAGAAGATGCTTTAAATGATATGAATTCAGGTAAAGGGGTTACCTATTTAGTATTAAATGATAAAAAAGATAAATTAATTGCATATTATACATTAGCAGCTACATCTATAATTTATTCGGAAACTAAAGATATTAAAGAAAAGAATTCTATTGATGAATTGAAAATTCGTGGATTTCCTGCTATAGAAATCAAGATGTTTGCAGTCAGCAAGGTGTATCAAGATTATGTATATCATAGCGAAGAATTTGGCGATAAAATTTTGAGTGATATGATTTTAGGTTCTTTAATTGGCGATATATATAATTATTCACTTAATATATTAGGAATTCAAATGATAGTATTATATTCTACAAAAGAGGGATTTAAATTTTACAAGAGAAATGGTTTTGAAACTTTAGAAAAATATATCCCTTTATACAGCGAATATACTGAGGATTGTATTCCAATGTATTTAAGGTTATTTGACTAAATAACCCTAGTTAGATTGTTTAAGTAAAAGTGTGCAAAAGTATACTTTTTTAATGTAGGCTCACTAATATTTTGCATTTAGTTATGCTGTGAAAAGGAGACTTTCAGATTAACCTGAAAGTCTTTTTGTTATACTTCGTTAAATGCTTCATGTAAAACAGATTGCATTAAAAGTTCGCTGTCTTTTTTAGACTCTTCAATGTTCTTTTCTAGTTTATCACACAAGTCCATTAAATGATCTACTTTTTCTACAATGCGTTTTTGCTCATTTAGCGGAGGCAAAGGAAAAATAAGGTTTTTAATTTTTATGATTGTAAGCGCATTATAAGCAGTACCGGAAACAGAACTGTTTACCTGCTTAAAAAATAACGGGCTTTTTATGAAATTTTGAATATATTTCATATCTAAAAACTTGTTATTGTCGATTTGAGTTACATTACCATCTTTATAGTAAAATTCTCTCCCATCAGAAATCCATGTGTTACCGATACTTCCCACAGAGGTTAATAATAAGTCTCCTTTCAAAGGAGTTCCATATTTATCCTTTATTTCTTTATACTTATCAATAGATATATAATATTCTGAGCTAATATTCTTACCTTGAGATAATTCTCCAATTTCTTTAGAACGAAAAAAAGGTATTCCAGAAGCTTTATAGTCACTCTCATAAATTCTCTTACTTGATTTCACATTTACGATACATCCCAATCTAACCCACTCCCACCCCTTAGGTAATTCATAGGGAATCTCATCTCCTGTAATAGGTGGCAGAGGCTTTTCTTTATTGATCTTGCCTTTCTTTATCAACCTTTCTTTTTCTTCTTTTATTTTTTCTAAAAGAACATTTGCTGGCTCATCATTAGGGTCTTGTGGTACGAGTTTACCCTGTACAGCTTCTTGAAGAATAGCTTGGCGAAGTTTTGATATCAATTCATAATTTTTTTCATTTGTTACTTTTAGTAATTCAATTTCATTAGAAACATTATTAATTCTTTTTGCTATTTCTGTTTGCAAATTAATATCAGGCAACTTAATTTTTAGAGGCAGAAACTTCTTTGGTTTTAATTCTGTTTTTATTCCCCCTCCAACTTGTTCCTTTAAAACATTCATAAATTTATTACTTGTAAGAAACCATTTTAAATATTCAATATCAATAATAGATTTATCAAATTCGTAAGAAGAATAATGTATTGTAGCCAATACATCTTCTGTTCCTTCATATACTGCCAATGCTCCTTTTGCAACATTAATCCCTGATATTACCAAATCTCCCGGTTTAACTATAATCATATTGGTTTTTGTGCTCGTATTCTCTAAAAGATATATATTACCCGAAAAATCTATCTTTTCAATTCGCTTTAGGCCTAAAGAATTTGCTTGATCAGGCTTTATTTTGTCAGGTCTTTCTTTCAAAAAGGAGCCTATTGTAACTTCTTTCCAACTCATTCTAAAAACTCCTTTTTATAAGATTTAGTAATTCATGTGCTTTCGCTAAATTTGATTCAATTCTATTTATAATTTCATCTTTAGTTAATTCAACCTCGGCTCCCTTATTATTTGGATTCTTTATATCTAGATTATAATTCCTGCTCTTTATTTCCTCAATACCAACCTTCCAAGCATATTCATTCTCTTCTCTGTTATTCCACCACTGTTTTTCCAGTTCAAATTCTTCATATTTTACTGGCTTTGTCTTTGTATACTTCTTATATCCTTCCGGCAGTGGATGCTCAAAGAACCAAATCTCTTTCGTGGATTTTCCTTTTTCCATAAACAAAAGATTGGTATTTATATCCGTATAGGGTGCAAATACCCCATTAGGAAGTCTCACTATTGTATGAAGATTAAACTCCTCAAGCAACTTCTCTTTAATTGTAGTCTTTACACCTTCACCGAAGAGAAATCCGTCAGGCAATACAATTGCCGCTCTTCCCGTATCCTTTAATAAATACATTAATAACACCATAAAAAGGTCAGCAGTTTCCTTTGTCTGAAATTGCTGCGGAAAATTTACTTGTATACCATCTTCCTCAATACCTCCAAAGGGTGGATTAGTCACAATAATATCCACCTTATCTATTGGCCTATAATCCCTTACATTACGGGTCAAGGAGTTATCATGTCTTATTTTGGGACTATCTATATCATGCAAAATCAAATTGGTTACTGCCAACATATAAGGTAAAGGCTTTTTTTCAATACCCAGTATTGTTTCCTGTAATGTTTTTTCATCATCAATATTCTTTACTTGCTTCTTCAAATGCTCTAAGGCGCATACTAAAAATCCGCCCGTCCCGCAGGCAAAGTCCAAAACCTTTTCTCCCAATTGCGGATTAACCATGTCCACCATGAATTGAGTTACGGCCCTTGGAGTATAGTATTCTCCTGCATTTCCCGCACTTTGCAAATCCCTTAATATGCTTTCATAGATATCATTAAATAGATGCCTGTCCTTTTGAGTTGTAAAGTCTATTTCATTTAATTTATTGATTACCTGCCTCATTAGGGTTCCGGACTTCATATAATTATAAGAATCCTCAAAAACAGCCTTTACAATAAAAGCTCTTGGATTGCTGTTTTCATCCAATTCCATTTCTTTTAGCTCTTTAAAAAGTTTATTGTTTACAAAGTCTAAAAGTTCATCACCTGTAATACCCTCATCATCCGCAGCCCAATCTCTCCAGCGCAACCCTTCCGGAATAATAGGGGTATAGTCGTCATCAATCAGTTCCCATTCTTCTTCCTTTGCATCAAATACTTTCAAAAATATCATCCAAACAAGTTGTGATATCCTTTGTGCATCTCCATCTACGCCGGCATCTTGGCGCATAATATCCTGAACAGCTTTAATAGTCACAGATATCGACATTTATCCATCACCTTTCTAATTCTTAAGCAGTGTATATTTCCTCTTGTAACTCTTTTATTGCTTCCAGATATTTCTTCTTTCCTCCAAACCTTTTAACTATTTCAATTGGCGAACCGAACTTTTTAAACTCCGGCACTTTAAGTATTTCTAAGTTTTCTATATTCTCAATTCCTTCATCAGCGTACTTTTCCAAAAGTGCCTCCAAGACCTCCCTTGCGCTTTCCCCATACTTTGTAAAGTAGTTTCGCTTCTTTACATTATTTGCTCTTTCTTGCCTTGTGAGAGGGGGCATATCAAAGGCTACATGACAAATTAAATCAAAGGGGTCTAAATCTTTGCCCACTTCATCTTTCAGTTCCTCTAAAAGTATTCCCCGCTCTTCCAATTCTTTTATAATGGCTTCTTTTCTCTCTGTTTCTTTCCATTTTGCCAGGAACTCATCCAAAGTTTTAAATTCATTTCTAATGTTTTTCTTGGTATAAGCCATCAGTGTTTCGGTTATTAGCTTACCATCTTTGTCATAGTAATAAACTCTTTCATGTATTACTTTTACAGGAACATCATTTACATAGTACTTGGCCGGAGTTTCACTAATACTCCCCCCGCCCGGAATTTCCGGAGGAAAACCTTCTCCATTGCCTGTTTCAGGTTCGTGTTCTCCCTCGAATTCCCCTTCACCGCCTGAAACCTCTTCATCCTCTTCAACAGGAATATCTCCATTAGTAGTTTTAACAATCACAGGGTCTCCATCAAAGTCCGGATCTGCAAATAATTTGGTAACCCCTCTAAAGTCAATGATGGTAAAATATTGCTTTCCGTAATCCTCTCTTATTCTTGTGCCTCTCCCAATAATCTGCTTGAATTCAATCATACTATTTATATTAGCATCTAAAATTATAAACTGACAAGTCTGGGCGTCTACGCCTGTAGTCATTAACTTGCTGGTTGTAACTAAAACGGGGTATTTACTTGCAGGGTCTATAAAGTTGTCCAATTCCGCCTTGCCTTCTTCGTTATCCCCAGTGATTCTCATAACATATTTGGAATTCTCCACTACCAAGTCTGAATTTTCATTGACAAGTGCCTGCCTCATTCTTTCGGCATGCTCAATGTCTACACAGAAGAATATGGACTTTGCAAACCTTGAATTGTTATTCTTAAGATAATCCGATACTTTTTTGGCAACAGCCTCTGTTCTCTTTTCAAGAACTAAGTTTTTGTCATAGTCCTTTATATTGTATTCTCTATCTTCAATTTCAAATCCGTACTTGTCCCTCTTTCCTTTCTCCGGCCTATACCCTTCAGCATCTCTGTCCAGCAATACTCTGATTACCTTGTATGGAGCAAGAAAACCGTCTTCGATCCCCTGTTTTAATGAATAGGTGTAAATAGGTTCACCGAAGTATTCTATATTAGAAACATCCTTTGTTTCCTTTGGAGTGGCCGTAAGCCCTATTTGAGTAGCCGGATGAAAGTATTCCAATATTTCTCTCCATGCAGAATCTTCTTTGGCACTTCCCCTGTGGCACTCATCAATGATGACTAAATCAAAGAAGTCCTGGGAAAATTGCTTGTAAACGTTTTTAAACTCCTCTGTACCTGAAATTCCTTGATACAGAGCCAGATATATTTCATGGGCTTTATCTATTTTTCTATTGGTGATTTTGGTCATTTTATCGCCAAAATATTTAAAATCATTGGCCATAGTCTGGTCTACCAGTATATTCCTATCGGCCAGAAACAAAATTCTCTTTTTCGCTCTGGACTTCCAAAGCCTATAGATTATTTGAAAGGCTGTATAAGTTTTCCCCGTACCGGTAGCCATGACAAGCAAAATACGTTTCTGTCCTTTTGCAATGGCCTCTATCGTTCTATTTATGGCAATACGCTGATAATATCTTGGAGTTTTTCCGTCTTGTTCAAAATAGTATTCCTGTGTGACAATTTCTTCTTCCTCTTGATTAAATCCTTTTGCTTTTTTATATCTTTCCCAAAGCTGTTCCGGAAACGGGAATTGGTCAAGGGGTATCTCTCTTTCTTTTTTACCTTCTTGAATAGTTCTGTCATGTTCTAAAAATGCATCTCCGTTGCTCGAATACACAAAAGGAATATCCAGTATCCGGGCATATTCCAATGCCTGCTGCATACCGGCTCCAACGAAATGCTTATTATCTTTTGCCTCTATAACAGCAAGAGGTAGATTTGACTTATAATACAGTATATAGTCCGCTCTTTTTCTCTCTCCTCTTGTAACCATTTTCTTTCTAACTATAATTCTTCCGTCAGTAAAGGTTACTTCTTCCCTAATTTGTCTTTCCAAATCCCATCCTGCATTTATCAAAGAGGGGGTTATGTATTTAGAGCATATATCTCTTTCAGACAAATCTTTTTTATTCACCAATACCACCCCATTCCCAATTCTTAAATCCGAATCATGGATGTCTCACTTATTAATATTTTATCACAAATGTCCGAGAATTAGATATTCTATTGTTTTATTGAGCCGGTAATTTTAAACATTCTATACAACTGTTCAAGAAGTATCAGTCTTGTTAACTGATGCGGAAATGTCATATTCGAAAGGGAAAGCCTAAAATGAGCCATATTAAGAAGCTCTTTGTCTATCCCCAAAGACCCTCCGATTACAAAAGTGATATGGGATTTGCCTGAAATGAAAAATGTCTCTATCTTGCGGGCCAATTCCTCAGAACTCAGTTTGCTGCCGCAACGTCCAAGACAATAAGAGTGGAGCCTTCTTTCAGCCTCTTAACAATCCTTTCGGCCTCGCGCTTTTTAACCTGTTCCTCCTGCATGCTGCTAAGGTTATCCGGTGCCTGCTCGTCATCAACTTCAATTATTTCCAGGCTGCAAAACCTGGAAAGCCTTTTGCTGTACTCGTTTATACCCTCTCTTAAATACTTTTCCTTTATCTTTCCCACTGCAATTATTGTGATTTTCATGCCTTCACGCTACTCCGCTTCAAATTTCCACTACCTTGCCGGCTCTGTCCCTTAAAGCTACAGAAAGCCTTATATCCCTTTCTATATCTATATTCTTCTCTTTCAGTATGTTGCGCACAGTCTCATAAGCCAGCTCGGGGAAATTGTTCTCCTTGCTTAAGTGCCCCAACAAAAAACACCTGGTTCCCTTCTCAGCAAGATGTGCCACCACCTTGCCTGCCATTTCATTGGACAGATGCCCTCTATCCCCCAGTATTCTCTTCTTGAGGTGCCATGGGTATGGCCCTACCTTTAACATTTCTATGTCGTGGTTTGATTCTATAAGCAAAAGGTCGCTTCCTTCAATACATTCCAGAAGCTCTTTATTCATATGTCCAATGTCGGTAGCTGTTGTAATCTTGTTGTTGTCCACAAAAAAGTTAAAACCCACCGGTTCCGCTGCATCATGGGGTATGGGAAAGGGGTTTACAATCACATTTCCTATTTCAAATTCTCTTCCCGTGTTAAAATACATTTTGTTCTTGACACTTACAGGGCCTATGAGATTTTCCATAGCCGACCATGTATTTTCGTTTGCATATATCGGAATGGCATACTTTCTTGAAATTATGCCTGCACCTCTAATATGGTCACTGTGTTCATGGGACACTAAAATAGCGCTTAATTCCGTGGGCTTTTCGCCAATTGAAACAAGCGCTTCTGTAATTTTTTTACCGCTAAGTCCCGCATCAATCAAAATTTTAGTCTTACCGGCCGCCAGAAAAACTGCGTTGCCGCTGCTTCCGCTGTACAAGCTGCAAAATCTAATCATTTGTAATCTCCTAACTATTAGTTCGCTCTGCTATTTTCTTGTTATCTGTGCACCAAGACTCTTTAGCTTTACTTCAAGGTTCTCATAACCTCGATCTATGTACTTTATATTATACACCTCAGTCACACCTTCTGCAACAAGTCCAGCTATTACCATGGCAGCCCCTGCCCTCAAATCCGTAGCCCTTACCGGGGCACCCGTAAGCTTCGGAACTCCTTCAACAACCGCCATTCTGCCCTCAACCTTTATCTTTGCTCCCATTCTTTTTAACTCATCCACATACTGAAACCTCGAATCCCAAATTCCTTCGGTTACAGTGCTTGTTCCGTTAGCCAGGCAAAGCAAAACCGATGTCGGCGGATGCAGATCGGTTGGAAATCCCGGATAAGGGAGGGTTTTAATATTTGCCTTTTCTATTTCATCAGCACCTATAACCCTTACATAGTCTCCGCCTTCCTGAATCTTTACATTCATTTCAACAAGCTTTGCGCTCAATGACTCAATATGTCTCGGTATTATATTTCTGACAGTCACATCTCCTCTGGTGGCAGCTGCAGCAACCATAAATGTTCCGGCCTCTATCATGTCGGGAATTATTGAATGGCACGCTCCTCCCGGCAAACCGTCAACACCTTTTATCTTTATAACATCGGTTCCCGCACCTTTTATGTTGGCTCCCATCGCATTTAGGAAGTTTGCCACATCAACAACATGCGGCTCTTTAGAGGCATTCTCAATAATTGTCGTTCCCTCAGCTTTTACAGCTGCGAGCATTATATTAATTGTAGCCCCGACGCTTACCACGTCCATATATATCTGACAGCCCACCAACTTTTCGGCTTCGAGCTTTACAACACCGTGATCTATATTAACCTTTGCCCCTAATGCCTCAAATCCTTTAATATGCTGATCTATCGGTCTAAATCCAAAATCGCATCCTCCCGGAAGCGAAACCTCTGCTTTTTTAAACCTGCCCAAAAGTGCTCCCATCAAGTAGTAGGAAGCCCTTAAACTTTTCACCATGTCATATGTAGCAGTGTAGGACTTTATATACTGAGAATTTATTGAAAGAGTATCGTTGTTTTCGAAATTAATCTCTGCTCCCAAGTCTTTTAATATATTTATAAGTGTTTTTACATCGCTGATGTTTGGAATATTCTCTATCGTGCACTGTCCGTCGACCAATATGGCCGCAGGAATAACCGCAACGACAGAATTTTTCGCTCCGCTTATGCTGACCTCACCTTCAAGAGGTCTTCCTCCCGCAATAACAAACTTTTCCAACCAATACGCCCCCACCCGTATACTGTATCAATTTCTAATTCTATAGCTTACTAGTCAATTATACTACTAAATTACATTGTTTGCATACTATAAATTTTAATAATTTATTTTATCCTTACTTTTATTCTATTTCCGTTCCGTCATATACCTTAAAAAACTTATTTTGTCTCTCTCCTTTATCTTTATACTCAATACGCCAAACAGGAATATCATCCAGCTCCCTGCTGCCGTCATCCATTTTATGCTCTTTAAAACCCAAATCAATTTTGGTAATAGTAATATTCTTTATCGATCATAGTGCCGTATAAGTACTTGGTACACAGGCATGACCTTTTTGCCGTTAATTATGCTGTCTATCTTCCGGTATCTTAATTCGATATATGTAACACCCTTATCGCCAAGCTCCACAACAATATAGTTTTCATGAATCCAGAAGTTCTTATATTTCTGCTTGAAAATATAAGTTTTTTGCCCCTCTTTTTCTTCAATTATGTCCAAATGATAATCCGTCACCGGTATTCCCGTCCCTCTAAGCACATTAGACACAAAACTCAGCACGCCTTCTGCAGTTTTTAAACCCGCAGAAAGGCCTTCGGGGTTACTGTCCCTAAAAGCAAAAGAATACTCGTCCGGAAAAATCAGTTCTTTGCTTTCATCCTTTATATCAAGGGTGCTCAGTATACTTTCCCCATTTTGCTTACTTCCCGTCAAATTCCTAACTATAATTTCTCTGTTAAAGCTTGTGTCGTCATAAGTTAGTGTTCCAATACTTCCGTTAAAATGCGGAATTTCGCAGGTTATGGCGACTCCTCTTTCCGCCAGCGCCTGCCGGGCATCATCAATCGTATCCTTTGAGATGCTGTCGCTATCTAACGTATATATAAGAATAATACTCAAAAAAATATTCAAAAGAAAAAACAGCACTATAAAAATATTCTTTGCTCTAGCCCAGTCCATATCTATTTTCCCTCCGGAGGTTTCCTTTGCATTGGTACAACATACCGTTTGCCCTCAATTGTCTCAACTATCCAGACAGGCTCTAAACTCTGACTGTTTATGCTGAATTTAACCTCATATGACATATTTATATCCTTTACAGAAAAATCCTTTATGCTTATATCCTGATACAGGGTGAATATATCATCAAACAGGCTTTCAAACTTGACATTCAGCATCAAGTTGTCCTTACCCAACTTAAACTCTTTTAGTATCCAGTAGCAGCTCAAAACCCTCTGGCTGTTGACATCCACTGTTATGGCATGGTTCAGTTTATTTTTATCCTTGTTGTTTACCGTATATTCATTAAACGAAACCGCTATATCATTGCATTTATAGTCAAAAGTAAAGGTATAATAATTGCTGTGTTCCACAATTCCCGATAAGTAAATATCCACACCCGGCGCCAGCTTATCTCTGCGGTTAATAAACTCCAACGCTCTCTTTAAAGCTTCAACTTTACTGCCTTTTTCGTAGTTGTTAATTGTATGGAGATATTTATACTCCAAGAGGCCATCCTTGTAAATTCTGTACATACTGCTTAAATTTTGGAACACAATTGTATTGTTGTAAACATCAATACTTCTTATGTAATCATCCTCATTCTCTCCAAGGACGGTTTTGGCTATATCATTAAGGTCCTGACTGCTGTTTGGCTGGATATCTCTTATTTTTTGAGGCACCTCACAAATAAGATTCTTGTAATTTCTGAATTTTGGCCCCTGGGCAACTATCAAAACATCCGGGCTAAGATATTGATATACATAGTTTGTCACGTATTCTTTTATAACGCCGTACTCATCAATATCTTGTTTGTAGAGATTGGCAATAATATCGTCATAGTCTTTTATTGACAAACCCTTCGTCACAAAAGGAACCACATATTTATTTACCTTGTCACCGTCAAATACATATATTGTAAGATTCTTGTTTATATTTTCCGATGGAAGGATTGCCATTTTATAGATACCTTCGGATTTGAATCCCGATACCCAGCTTTCATTAAGAAATGCCGCCAGAAGCTCAGAGTTTATGCAGGTCTTAAACTCAAAGACGAAAGATTTCTTTAAAACCACATCACCCCAAAATTCCCTGCCGTATTCCCCTTTGGATGTGACACTTTTATCGGTTAAAAGATATTTTATGTAGGCTTTCGCATCATTCCACAACGGCTTATAATATTCATGATTTTCCTTAATCACCCAATGGGGATTCTCAAATCCTTCGGAAACCACAACTCTATAAGGCTTAAAAGCATCTCCGATGTCATACTCGGTTTCGCTGTGTGCATTGTAAAAAAATCCCCATAAAAATTAGTAGGCACTCCTCGATTTTGATAATACCAAAGGATACCTACCTGTATAAAACTTGTCATTACCAACAATAATAGTATGTACAACTTTACTCTTTCACGGCCAAACCATTTCATTCAAATCCCAGACCTTTATGCTCCGAATAAATTATCCAACATATCTGTAATTCTAAGAAATCCGTTCTTAATTGCATCTCTGATACTTCTGTCCAGTAAGGTAACGGTAAATGTGTTTACCTGCAAATTCTCTCCTAAAACCAATTCCGCTTTGTCCATCTTTGCCGTTCCTTGGTATGCCACAATTCTTACCTTGTTTGCTCCTTTCTTCGGAAGCTCAATCTCTTTCATAAAGAACCCCGAAGCTCCTATCGTCCAAGTATCTTCTCCATCTAGATTCATGTAAGGCTCAAACTGTTCTGTCTTTTCATTATACATAAGAAGTTTAACTGTTATATTCTGTTTGTCTGAATTGCCGCAAATTACATAAGATTCTTTAAAGGTAGTTTCATCACCTTCGGGACGGGTAATTGTAACAAGAAATTGTTTTGTATCCTCAGTCTTTTTATCGGATATCAAATCAATTTTCTCGTCGGCAAATACCGTCATGCACATACCTATTGAAAATACAACTATCAAAAACAGCGCAAATATCTTTTTTTTCATAAAAACACCTCATAATAGAGAAATAAAGACAAAATTAAACTTTATCCCCCCTAATACTAATTTAATTATACTATATAACTGTTACAAAAATATTACACTGTATTTAAGATTCAATTACATGCCGGCAGCTTTACAGTAACCTCTGTTCCCTTTCCCAGCTCACTTGCGACAGATATCGTGCCTTTATGAGCCTCTACGATTTCTTTTGCAATTGCAAGCCCAAGGCCCGTACCGCCCATTTCCCTCGAACGTGCCTTGTCGGTCCTGTAAAACCTTTCAAATATTCTCTCAATATCCTCCTTGGGAATTCCTATCCCTGAGTCAATCACCTTAACATAAACATCGCTGTACATCTTTCCAATATAAACTGTAATTTTACCGCCTTCGGGAGTATACTTTATGGCATTGGTAAGGATATTCAAAACCACCTGCTCAATGCGGTCCCTGTCGGCAAAAATCTCCATTATCTCACCAATGGTAAAGCACTCCAGTATTTGATTTTTCTCTGTCGACTCAAACTTAACCTTCTCTATGCAGTTCTTTACCAAGGCTTCAAAAGATATCTTCTGCATGTCCCATTTCATTTGATTGTTATCGAGCCTTGAAAGCTGAAGAAGATCTTTTACAAGTCTTGTCATTCTGTCGGCTTCCGAGTTAATAACTCCCAGGAATTTCTCCGCAATTTCCTTCTCTTCCAAAGCTCCGTCCAGCAATGTTTCTGCATAGCTCTTAATTGATGTCAAAGGAGTCCTCAGTTCATGGGACACATTTGCAACAAATTCTTTGCGCATGTTCTCGAGCTTTTGCTGTTCGGTTATATCGTGAAGCACGGCAATTATACCGTCGGCATTATTTTCCTCGTCAGTAAAAAGAGCAAAATATATTTTGACATATTTTTCTCCAATATTAATGCTGGCTTCTTTTGCATTGTATATTTCAAGGTACTTAACCTCTTCTATCGAAACATCGAGATTATATCTCTTTGAAAATTCGTTGAAATCAAAATCAAATTTATCAATCTCCAATATTGCTTTCGCCACCGGATTTATATGAATTACTTCTCCGTTTATATTAAATGCAATTATACCGTCAGTCATATAATTGAGAATAGTCTCTATCTTGCTTTTTTCCCTGGAAATTTGATTTAAAGTATTTTTAAGCTCCTTGCTCATAAAATTAAAAGCTTTCGTAAGCTTTCCTATTTCATCGTCGGATTTTACCTCCATAACCTGTCCGAAATCTCCTGCCGCCATTTCCCTGGCTTTATGCATGAGATTGACAATCGGAACGGTTATAGTTTTTGACAAAGCATACCCGAAAATCAATGATAATATAACCGCAATAAGAAAGCTCAGCTTTATTATATCATTAAAGGCCTCTATTGCTCCGGCCCATTCTTCCCGGTCATATCTGAAGTATAAAATATAATCCGTATTGCCAATTCGCCTTGCATAATCAAAAAAGGCCTTATCTCCAATTCTTATTAACTTTCCTTTATCTCCTTTATCCCCCGCCAATGCGGCAAGATAGTTCCTTGACTGTATAATATCCTCCCTCAGTGTTTCCCTATAGGGCATTTTTACATCAGTATATATTATCTCATTGGTGTTTTTGTCAATTATGGTAAATGTCCTGAAATTGTTTATAAAAAACAGGGACATTGCGTTCGCCTTGTTATTGGCAGTAAGGTACGAAACAATTTGATCTTTTGTCGGCTCATCTTTCTCATCAATACCCCAATATTCAAAACCATTCTCAATCCCTGCTTTAAATGTATCATAAAAGAACAATTCAACAAAATAGTTTAATGATACACTTGCCGAAACTGCCAACACCAATGCCAAAAGTATGAAAATTGTCACAAGTCTCCACTGAAGGCTCCTTAGAAACTGCAAACGCTTCAAAACCATACCCATCCTCGCACAGTCAAAATTTTCTCATTTTTTGTACTTTAACTTATTTTGTTAAAGTAATATCCTACTCCCCTTTTTGTCATAATGTAATAGGGATTGCTCGGATCCTTCTCAATTTTTTCTCTAACTCTTCTTACTGTAACATCCACTGTACGGACATCTCCGTAGTACTCATAACCCCAAACCTTTTCCAAAAGGCTTTCCCTTGAAAATATCTGTCCCTGCTGCAATGCCAGAAATTTAACAAGTTCAAACTCTCTTAGTGTAAGTTCAATTACCTCATTGTTCCTTCTTACTTCATAATGTTCAATATCTATTTCCAGTTCTCCAAACTTCAAACAGTTAGCTTGCTTCTTTTGAGCCTCCGCAGATGAAGCAACTCTTCTTAGGTTTGCCTTTACCCTGGCCATCAGCTCCCTGGTGCTGAAAGGCTTTGTTATATAATCATCCGCTCCAAGCTCCAAGCCCAATACCTTGTCAACTTCTTCTTCTTTTGCTGTAATCATTATTATCGGAGTAGATACGCTTTCCCTCAATTTGCGGCAAACAGTAAAGCCGTCCATTTTAGGAAGCATTATATCTAAAAGTATTAGGTCCGGTTTTTCACTTAAAGCAAGTTCGATGGCCTGCTCGCCATCATTTGCCTCAACCGTGGAAAAACCCTCTTTTGTCAAATTAAATTTAAGGATATCAACTATATTCTTTTCGTCATCAACAACAAGGATTTTTGCGCTCACAAAACACACTTCCTTTCTTTTATGAATAAATGATTTTATAGCTACCATACCTTCCATTATAACATTAAAAACGAAAATAAGAACATATATTTTACGACAATACCCCCAATTAATTGAATTTTTATATCCTGTAACCTGTTTTTCCTCAAATATTATAAAATATTACACAAATTATATTGATATTATTCCAATATGTGCTATAATAAAATAAGATGGTTGTCCTTATTCCTTCTAATGTTAGTAGCTTTCTTCCAGTGAAAAATAAAACTATATCAAAGGAGGTTGCATGTCATGTCCAAGGAGTTAATGTATATTCTCATAACTAAGATGCACCTCAGGTTAAACGACTTAATCGAAAAAAACAATTTTGATCTCTTGAATGAAGAAGTTTTGCACTATAGCCAGCGATTGGACAAAATACTGTCCCTTTACAACAGAATTGTCCAGAGGGACAAAACCTATGCTTTCAGCTTAAGTCATCTAAATAAAGCTGCAAGATGCAATTAATTAAAAAATGACATAAAACCACGCAGTGTTTAATAAATAGACGTTTGTCACTTCAAACGTCTATTTTTAGTTTTATTAAGTTAGATACCTTCAAAATTCTAATTACCGTTCTCCACCTTTTTGTACGTAGGTACAATAAGTTTGATATATTCCGAAATCCCTTCAGAATTCGTCACCATAATATCCCTAAGACAATCCAGCTCCCTTTGAAGCATTGCAAGGTCAATGTGAACAGGCTTTGCAATGTATATCTTGTTGTTTTTGGTTGCCTGAAGTCCTTCTTCGCTAAGCAGAAGCTCTTCGTAAAGCTTTTCGCCGGGTCTTAACCCCGTATACACAATCTTTATATCCACATCCGGCTCAAAACCCGAAAGCTTTATGAGGTTTCTTGCAAGATCACTGATTTTCACAGGCTCACCCATATCAAGTACAAATATCTCTCCACCCTTTGCCATTGCTCCTGCCTGTAGTACCAACTGCACAGCCTCAGGAATTGTCATAAAAAATCTGGTTATTTCGGGATGGGTAACGGTTACCGGACCTCCCATCTCAATTTGCTTTTTAAACAAAGGTATAACACTTCCGTTGCTTCCAAGTACGTTACCGAATCTTACTGCAACAAACTCAGTTTTGCTGGTTTCATTCATTGACTGAATAAGCATTTCTGCAATTCTTTTTGTCGCACCCATAATATTTGTAGGGTTTACAGCTTTGTCCGTGGATATGAGTACGAACCTTTTAGTCCCGTACTTGTCGGCACATTCTGCCACATTCATGGTGCCAAATACATTGTTTTTTATTGCCTCCGTAGGATTACTCTCCATTAGAGGAACATGCTTGTGAGCCGCAGCATGAAATACAACATCCGGCATAAATCTTCTGAATATGCTCTCCATCCTCTGCTTCTCTCTGATGTTGGCAATCACTGTGTCAAGCTTTAAATCCGGGTATTTGTACAACAGCTCATTTTGTATGTCATATGCATTATTTTCATAATTATCCAAAATAATAAGCCTCTTTGGAGAAAAGCCCGCTATCTGTCTGCACAGCTCCGAACCGATTGAGCCTCCTCCTCCGGTGACCATTACCACCTGTCCCTTTAAATATGCACCAACTTCTTCAATATCAAGGTTTACAGGCTCTCTGCCCAAAAGGTCTTCTATATTGACATCCCTTATTTTTTGCATGACAACAGATTCATCGATTAACTGTGAAACCGACGGAAGTATCTTTACCTTGCAGTCCGTTTTCGAACAACTGGCGTATATTTCGTTTATTTTTTTGTGGCTGGCAGACGGCATGGCAATAATAACCTCGTCTATCTGCAGCTTTTGTATTATTTTTGAAATATCCTTTGTTTCTCCAACAACGGGAACTCCGCTCAATTTTTTCCCTATTTTATATACATCATCATCGACAAACGCCACCGGAGTGCTCTTTAGTCCCGGATGAGACTTCATTTCCTTTACAATTATTGCACCGGCATCCCCGGCACCGGCAATCAGCACCCTTTTTGAGTTGGTAAAACGAATCATTTCACCCTTGACAATTCTTCTAAACACCCTATAGGCAAACCGCACTCCCGTAACCAAGGCAATGTCTGTCAAAATGCATATTAAGAATATGCTTCTCGGTACAGGTACTTGGGATAAAAAAACATAGCTTATCATTATTGAGTTGCTGATAAATGAAGCGGCAACCACCATAAACACTTCATATATCCCGGCATATTTCCACAAACTGTTGTAAAGCCTCATCGAAGCAAAAGTCACAAGCTTGACAATTGTTGCAATGAGGGCAAGCTTTATCAGGTGTTCGGTGAAGCGCTCCGGTATATTTCTATAATTTAAGTCAAACCTTAAAAGGTATGAAATAACAAGCGATATATTTACTAAAAAAACATCAATCGCAATTAATCCATTCGCTCTGATCTTTTGTTTCATTGTAGACCCCCATACATTACAAAGTAGAAAGCTGCTAAAATTTATATTAATTGCTCACCTTATGTCTTTTTTATTATATCAGATTAAATACAAAAAACAAAAACAAATTTTTGTTAAAGCAGGTGCGTTATTTCTATTGGCATCATATTTTTCTGCTAGGCTTTAGTCTAAGAAAAACTTTTCTTATTTCCAAAGCAATAAACATTTGGTTTTGAATAATCTCAAATACAATGGATAAATCAAAATATACAAAAATCCCTATAGCAATTTGCAAGAGTACTGTGCCCGCTCCCCCCCTCAAGACACTACCGGTAATTGAAACAATCGCCCCCATAATCATTCCGCTTACCAGATATTTAAGACATGGTTTAATATATTGTATTATTTTAAATTCATTTCTAATTTTAAATAGCTGATAAATACATATTAAAGCTTCGGAAATAACAGATGCAATTGCTGCACCAAAAGCTTGTAAAACCGGTATTAATATCGCATTCAATATAATATTTAATATAGCCGCATAAACTACAGACTTAGTGTACAGGGTATCCATACCTTTAGGCAGAATATATTGAGTTCTAAATACATTTCCCCATGAAACAAAAACCAATATAGCACTCAATACTTTAACTAATGAAGCCGATTCCGCAAATGATTTCCCCAGAAATAACGGAACAAAAGTGTCTGCAACCCCAAATATACCAAATACACATCCAAAAGTCAGAAACATTGTAAATATTAAAGATTTTTCTATATACCTTTCAGTAGCCTGCTTTTGTCCGTTCGCAATCAGATTGGTCATCCTCGGAAGCATGACGGTTCCAAGGGATGTAATAATTGAAATAGGTACTCTTGCAATTCTGTTGGCATTTTCATAGAAACCAACCTGCTGCTTATCTGCCATCAACCCCAGCATTGTCTTGTCCACAATTGAAAACAACTGGATTGCAAGTACAGGAATAAAAAGCATAACAATAGGTTTAAATCTTTTTATAACCGCATGAGTATCAATTTTTGACCTCTTGACATATTTACTTAGACTAAACCACATAACAAAATGACTGAAAAAAGTTGAAAAAGACATTATGAATACATATTTACTCAAATCACCGGGTTCTTTAATAAACACAAAAATAAGTACCAAGGAAAGCGCCTTAACCAGTAAATTCCTTGTAACGGTCATTTTAAATTTTTCGATGCCAAAATAAAACCAATCTATATTCAGGCAGGATGACACCAGTATTACCAATTGTATCACCAATAATGTTCTAATCCCGTCATTGGTAGTTAATATAAAGAACGCATATATACCAAGAGATATAATTGACATTATTAACTGTATAAGATATATTTCAAAGAACACCTTGCTTCTCGTCATTTCATCATGATTAACTTTTGCAATTTCCCTTTTACCGTATAGCTGAATCCCCAGCAAAGAAATCAGAACAAAATAACTCACAATGGAATTGCTGTAGGCATAGAGTCCTACTCCTTCCGGCCCTAATATTCTTGAAACATAGGGCATTGTAACAAAGGGCAGAATCAAAACAAGAATCTCATATATTGTCATTAAAATTACATTTTTTCTCATATTTCATCTTCCTACCAAATTCCTTTTTATTTTGATATATTTTTCTTTAGGTATTCTATCGCTTCATTTCTAATCTCTTCACATATTTTTTTATTTCTTTCGGTATCAATCCTCTCATCCAAATTTGAAAGGCTCCCGTTATAAATACGGTTTTCCATATTAAAAAGTTTCAATAAATTAATAATCCTTGAGTCTCTTCCTTTGTTACCTGACAAAAAAACAACAAAATTTCTCAAAAAGTATCGAAAATACCGTTGCATGGAAAGAATCCGTAAATATATATCTCGCATCATAAATTGACTTTAAATAATCAAGGGGTCCGCCAAATATTTTCACCATAATATTTCTGTCTATAAAATCCTTGAATGTTATGCCTCCAGCCAGTTTCACATTCTTATATCTTTTAAGATCGGTTTTCTTGTTATATTCCCTCTCAAACTGTTCTTTTGTATTATAGTTTAAGAAATAAGTGCAAATATTGCTATTTTTGCTCCGATTGTTTGTGTTGATTAAACTTATCCATTCTTCTTTTGGTATTAAAAATACAGGGTCACAAAGTACTTTCGCATCTTTTCCCGTCAGGTCATGAATGATTTTTGAACCCTGCTGTTCTCTAACCGAAATTTCCGGAATTCGCGCCAATAATTTTGAATAGACCTTTTCCTTGTCTTTATCAATAGCTTCCAAACCAAAACTTGATGAAAAACTAAATATTCTGCTCTCATCTTTAACAAAATCCATCAAATATGTCGTGTCCATGCCATTTATATTGTAATTCCATACCTGGTCGCTGCCAATTATATACTTGTCATATTCCGGAGGATCGTTTAGTATTTCTTCTCTTGTATCATATACCTTTTCGCTCAGCCTTATATTTTTTTTGATAAACTTTTCGAATGATGCCTTCTTAGATTTTATCATAGGGTACGCACATAGTAATTTTATAATGCTCTTAATATTAACCTTCTCTTTTCCTCTCCTTGTAATCATGGAAATCGGTTTTACATTATTTTTTATTACCCAGTTTCTATAATCAATTACTTCAACTTCAGCCCCAAGATTGAAGCAAGCTTTATACAATGCATAACATTGCATTAAAGCACCAAAATTCAATGTATTATGATATGTCAGTATTCCTACTCTCATTTTCCAAACCTTCCTACTTTATTTTTGCTTTAATCAACCGCTTAATTTTTGTAATTATCCTTATTAAACTCCCCGGCAACAGCTATAAATAACAAGCTTATATCCCCGTCTTCTTTTTCTTAATAAAGGTTTGCCCCTCCATGGAGTTAATTGCAGTATTCTTTCATATTCACCTTTATATGGGTGAACGCATCCTTCTTCCCACGGTCTGCCAACCACCCAAGATGTAAGGTGAATTATCGCCGGTGAGGATACTGCATCATCAAATTCTTTTTTTGAATAATAGTTCTTCAGGCCATAAACACTAATAAATTTCGAATACTTGAGAAAAAACATTCCACTCATCACATTATACCTTGGGTGAAGAGCTTTAATTTTTCCCTTACATACTTCATTAATTATTGTCTGGTCATGAAATTTTATTTTTCCGTTCGTATTTCTGATATAATCCAAGCATTTTTGAACAACTTTTCTTCCCTGCATTTTTTAAAATTCCACAACATTACTCCTGAATTAATGTGAAAGTAGTGCTCCTCTCTTCATTGCAATCTGCCAAGTCTATAATCGATTTAACACCGGCTACATAATAGTCTTCGATAGCCATAGAGAATAAATCCGATAAATTTTCTCTAACCAATATATCTACATCCAAATACAATGCCTTGTCCACGTCATCGGGCAGAATATCCGGTATTAATAATCTTGCATAGGCAGCAAGAGACAAATGGTCGACATTTACATCTTTTCCCAGCTTTTCGCCTAAGTCATCTAAATTATGAACAATGATTTTAGCATTACTGAATTTATCTTCTATTGTTTTAATTTTCTCAATACTGGTTTTTAAAATATTGTTGGATAAAACATGGATGCACACTTCATCAACTTCAGCATGAACCTCTAAAATCGAGTACATCGTAACCGCAAGCTTATCTGCATAATTTTCATCACTGGACAAAACAAAATTCAAAATTGTTTTACTGTTCCCGATTCTGGTCAACTTCAAAACCTCTTTCCATTTTATTTTGGTAGTTTAATGAATTACAATAAACGAATCCAAAAGCAATAACCAACCAATTTATTACGGATACAGCAACATTGTTGCCAATAAGGGCCATTTCCGAAGATTGCTTAAGCATAGTTATAATTAAGAACACAGCACTCAACTTTATTGCCTCTGTATCTTTAAACTCTAAATACCTATTCCATACACTCCATAAAAAGTAAAAGAATAAAAAAATTCCAATCATTCCTGTTCTAATCAGTATGCTCATGTAAGTGTTATGTGACGAAAGTTCGGCACCATAGATTGTGATTGGTGTTACATGATGGCCGCTCCCCAAAAATATATTTCCCCTAAGGTAGTACTCAAACATATTCGACCATATAACATCTCTGCCCGAAAAGAATCTGCTCTTAGTATATCTTACAGCATATTGATTCAATAAATCTTTATACTCCGAATTAGATAACATAACGTAAATTACCGGTATGGATATAATTAATATAACGACTACAATAAACAGAAACTTATATACCTTTTTATGCTCAAAAATCCAATTTACAGATGCCATTAGGAACAACATAACAGGGAATAACAACATAAATGTCCTTTCTCCGTCAAGAGCCGCAATAAACAGCCATATACCCATATATAAAATCTTACTATGCTTCTTCGTTTTCTCATCAAGCAAAATAAAATATAATAGAAAAAATAAAAATGATGTTCTAGATACCCATTGAAACTCTATCCCCGATAGTGACAGGCCAACTGCTGCTATCATTAATATTTTAGTACCGATTGATATATAGCGGATAAATGCCTCTGTATTTTTAAGATTTGTGCTGAAATTCATCAGTACCAGAAAAAACAAAATACACGCGATATATAACAAGCCGTTATATATCGATGAAAAATTTTCGTAATATACAAAAAGAATAATAGCATTAAACAAAACCAACGCTAAATTTGTATATATTACTTTAGAGTTAAAAAATTTGTCTTGCTCTTTAACAAGGGAATAAATACAAGAACCATGACAAAACCAAAATATAGCAATATTCTGGGCACCGACGGCCCGGAATTTGCAAAAGTAATAATAAATATCAATATGCTAAGAAGCATCGGCTTGGTTCGAAAAGTAACGTCATCGAGTATGGACATTATATCTCCATCCTCCCCTTTATCGTAAAATATCTCTTGATAATTATTTCTTTGTCTTTGCAATCAGTTGACTATATATATATTCCATTTCTTTAACATTATCTATCCAATTATACTTTTCAATGACTCGTTCTCTCTCAACTTTCCAAGCTTCACGCGAAGCTCGGAATCCTTTACCAATTTGTATATTTGCTCTGCCATGGCTTTGTAATCTTTCCTTGGCACCATAATCCCCGCTTTTCCGTTGTCGACAACCTCTTTAAATCCATCAACATCGGTAACAATCACCGGAACCTCACAAGCCATTGCCTCAACCACTGCAACTCCAAAGCTTTCGCTGTCAAGAACACTCGTACCGAGAAAAATATCAAATTCATTCAATGCCTGAGGCACCAAATTGTTTGGAATTCTTCCTTTGAACTCAATAATGTCCTGAAGGTTTAGATCTTTTACCAGTTGCTCTAGTTCAGCCCTTTCAGGCCCTTCTCCATAAATCAAATACTTTATTTTCGTATTCTTTTTATTTTCGGCAAATAGGTTGTTAACCAAATAATTAATTGCTAAGATTCCGTATTTTATCCCATATTTGGGTGTAAGTTTTTTTATGCTTCCAATAACAATCTCATTACCTTTATTCATATTTCTTTTGTAAAACTGTTTCGTATCCACCCCAAAAGGAGTAATATAAATATCCTCGGCCCGGCAATTTATTAACTTTGATGTCTGACGGGCCATTGCATAACTTGTTGATGCTATCGAATCTGCCGCTTTCAAGTTTTTCTTGATTATTTCCATATTTATCCGGCTCTGATACGGAAAGTCATAAACATCCCCTCCATAAACCGAAATCAAATAAGGTGAGTATCCGGTTAATCTGCCTAAAGTTCCATAACCGCTGGCGTAATGAGCGTTCAAAATATCCGGCTTTATATTCTTAATGATTTTTCTTAGCTGATATACATTTAAATAGTATCCAATAGGGGCCGGAAATTTTAATTCATGTAAAAACACGTTGTCATCAAATTTATCTATCGAAGGTTTTTGATTGGAAACATAACACAAATGTACTGTATTTCCATTTCGGCTCAGTTGATTAGCCCATCTGACACTATGAATATCTCTTCCTGAAGCCAATAATAGTATCTTCATAGCAAATCCTTTCTTTATTTACTCTCCTTATTCTATCTTGTGCTCTCTGCTTTTTCCCAAAAAGGCTTGGACCTTCCTGTCAATATATTATAAACTCCAACCCACTGGGATGCTACGGTAATGCAATAATAATGGATAATTGCCAATATCCTGTTGTTTGCATTTGTAAGCACTTTTATTAATGCTAACAAATAAAACAACGATTGACCCGAAAATGCTATGCTGTAAAACCACGAATCCGTTACCAGGAAAGCATTGGATATCAATACAATTAAATGTGCTATCCATAATAGATATCTGCATGTCCTGTGTCCAAAATAAAAAAATGAAAACCATTTGTACTTAAAAAAGTTAAGTATCCTTATATCCGGCAAAATAGCCTTTAATATCGTACGATTCATACGTACTTTTCTTTTAAATTCATCTTCAATTACTTCTCCAGCCTTTTCATATGCCACAGCATCATGGTTGCAAATAGCTCTTTTTCCCTTTAGTGCATAATATAAAGGCATTGCCGCATCATGGCATTGTATTGGGTCAAAATCATGATATTCTATGTTTCTGCAAGCGTACAGCGCTCCGTTTCCGGCTGTTATTGTTTGAATTCTTGCTTCAATTTCACGGCTAGCAAGGTCACTGTCCCAATAGCCGGCCTCTGCGTTGCTGACATCACTTGCTTCCCGATTTGCAATTGCAAGCCTTCCGGAAACATATGCGATATTATCTGATGTAAATGCCGCCACTAATTCTTTAACTGCATTTCTATCCAACATTGAGTTGGCATCCGTCATAACCAGAATTTCCGTTGTTACAGTTTTTTGAGCCTCATTTTGCGCATTTGTTTTTCCCTTTCTGGTCTTGACTTCATAAAGCCTGATTTTACACTCAGGATGCCTTTCGATGAATTCTCTCACAATATCGTTGGTTTGGTCCGTACTATTGTCGGAAGCAACCAAAATCTCAATTTTGTCCTTTGGATAGTCAAGCTCTAAGATATTATTAAGTTTTTCAAGTATTACTTTTTCCTCGTTATGTGCAACAACCATAACCGTTACTGTAGGTTGATAACTATAGTCTTTTTCTAATTTGCGCGATTTATATAACCTGCCAATTATTTTAAGTGATACGGGATATCCTATCATGGCCCAAAATATGATAAATCCGCTTGTATAAAATAAAGTTTTAATGAATATCCCCATCTTTCGTACCCCTTCATTGAAAAATTAGTTATCTTAATCTAGACTTTAATACGATCCTTGTTTTATCCCCTATATACAGGGAAAAACAATTTATTTTCGTCAAAGCCCTGGTCCTGTTTTCTTATTTCTATTAACTCATTATATTTCTCATTGTCAAATATTTTCTTACCTATAGAAAAACAAGTATTTGAATTCTTGTTAAACCCCTTTTTAAACTGGTAAAGGCTGTCTTCCCTGCTGCCCAGACCTCCGCCCAAATGGAGCGTCTTATATCCGTTTTCGCAGCCCCAGCATGCCGCTTCATACAACAATAGGTTGGTAGCCGCAAGATTCTTGTAGTTTCTGTCAGATGCAGATAAATGATAATGCATCTGTTGGTTTGAAAACAAAATAATTGACATTGAAATTATTTTGCTTTCAAAAACAGCATAAAACATTAGTGAATTATATTTCAAGTCTTCAAGTATGCTGTTGTAAAAGTCGTTCTTGAAATAATAATAGTCTGTTGCATCATCCTTGTCCATTGTTTCATTATACATGGGAATAAACACATCAAACAATTCCCGGCTTCGTCCCCAATATATCTCGACTCCGGACTTTTTAGCTTTCCGAATCTTATTGCGATTGTTGCCGGCAAAACCTTCCCACATTTGCTCCTGTGAACCCAACTCTATTGTTACGGTCCTTCCAAGCTCTGAAATATCATAAATTGATGAAAGCACCTTGGAATTATTTAGCACCGGGTGAAAACGGACAAATTCACTAATAATACCTTCATTCATGCAAAGTCTGGAATACTCTTTTTCAAGGGCTTCTAAACTTTCATCCGTCACATTCCCTTCAATTAAAAAACCACCGTACCCATACGGTGTCGCTGCATCGTAAAAGGTAGCGGACGGTATTTTGCCCGAAAAGTTTTGATCCTTTTCAATATCCCTTTTCATAAAAACATTAATTGCTTTAATATTCTTATCTTCATAAAAAACAGTTTAGGCTCCCCATCACCATGGGTTTGGAAAGCCTTTACATATCCTGACAGATAATAAACATCAAAATTTTTAAATCCTTTGACTATATTATCCCATTTATTATTGTCATCTATATTCACAAAAAAGACCATACGAACACCTCTACAGCATCTTTTTCATATATCTTCGCTCCGTAATAAAACCTGATTTCTTATAAAAATTCATAGCCTCTATATTTTTTTCCGAAACAAATAAATCAATTACATTTATCCCTGTCTCAAGAGCCTTTTTCTCAGCTTCTTCCAACAATCTCTTTCCTATACCTTTCCCTTTATATCCTCTATCCACTATTATTTGATTTACATGCATTCTTATTTCACCAAAATACTCATGCCTATATATCCATATAAATCCAACCAAATTTTCCCCTTCAATTGCACCGATTAAAACAGCTTGATTTGATTTAATATATTCATCTAAAAGCTTTAATTTTTTATTGCTCTCATTAATGCTGTAATCATGGGAGACATCAAAATTGATATCATATATCTCTGCCAGCAAATCTCTTATCCTGTCTCTGTAGAGTAAAAAATCATCGTACTGTAAGGTTTTTATTATCATATTTGTTACTCCTTTCAACATGCAAATCTTTTAAAGGAGTCTGATCAACAACAGCAACGCCTTCCCTCTTGAATACCTTTATTATTGTCTTTACAATAATAGAAATGTCAAGGCCGAATGTAACATTCTTAACGTATTCTACATCCAGTCCAAGTCTAATATCCCATTCTAAATTGTTTCGCCCGTTTACTTGAGCAAGACCGGTTAACCCCGGCCGAACAGTATGACGAAGCCTCTCTTCTTCCGTATAATACGGCAGGTATTCAACTAGCAAAGGCCTTGGCCCTACAATACTCATATCTCCTCTTAGAATATTAAATAGCTCCGGAAGCTCGTCAAGGGAAGTCGACCTTAAAAACTTGCCAAACCTAGTCAACCTGCGGCTATCCGGCAGCAATTCCCCTTTATCATCTCTCTTATCCGTCATAGTCCGAAACTTGTATAGAGTAAATATCCTCTCATTGAGCCCCGGTCTTTCCTGCTTAAATATAACTGGACTTCCAAGATTTATTCTCACCATCAGTGCAACAATAAGAATTAATGGTGAAAAAATTATAATTGCTGCCAATGATAATATAAAATCAATTGGCCTTTTTAAATATTTTTTATATATTCCTTCTTTGTATAAAACCCGTACATCCGGATTTATTTTCTGTTTGACCTCACAATGCATACTATTTCCACAACCCTTTTATTATATTTACAACCCTATAAAGATCATCATCCGTCATTTTGGTATCACTAGGCAAACACACACCATTTTCAAATATCTTTTCAGAAACATTTGACCCAATATAATCATAGCCTTCAAAGAATGGCTGCATATGCATGGGCTTCCATATCGGTCTTGATTCTATATTTTCCTCTTCCAGCCTTATTATCACATCCAAGGGTCTGACTTTACCCGTCAGCGTAATGCAGCTAAGCCAGCAGTTAGGTTCATTCCAATCATTAATTGGCATAAAGTCAATTTCATCAATGAAACCCAGTTCCCTTTTGTAAAAATCAAATATATATCTTTTTTTCTCTACTCTCTGATCCAGGACTTTTAATTGTCCTCTTCCGATTCCGGCAACTACATTGCTCATTCTGTAGTTATAGCCCAATTCACTGTGTTGATAGTGTCGGGCTTTATCCCTTGCCTGAGTAGCCCAAAATTTTACTTTTGCAATTCTCTCATCATTGTTAGACACCAACATTCCTCCGCCGGAGGTTGTAATAATCTTGTTTCCGTTAAAGGAATAAATTCCATAGTCCCCAATAGTACCGGTATACTTACCTTTATAGGTAGTACCCAAAGATTCGGCAGCATCCTCAATGAGTTGAACATCATGCTTTCTGCATATCTCAACTATTCTATCCATATCGGCCGATAATCCGTAAAGATGCACTACCAATACAGCCTTTACCTTCGGATACTTTCTAAATGCCTCTTCTAAAGCATCAGGACTCATGTTCCATGTCTCATAATCGCTGTCAATAAACACCGGTATTGCATTCTGGTATATTATCGGGTTTGCAGTAGCAGAAAAAGTAAGCGTCGGACAAAATACAATATCTCCTTCACTCACTCCGGCAGCTTTTAGTGCCATATGAATTGCAGCCGTACCCGACGACAATGCTGCAGCAGCTCTTGCTCCCACTTTTGCTGCAAGCTCATTCTCAAATTCGTTAACATTCTCTCCCAGTGGTGCAATCCAATTGGTCTCAAATGCTTCATTAATATACTGCTTTTCATATCCCTCCTCACTCATATGCGGAGAGGATAAATATATTCGTTTTTTAGTTTTAATATTAGTCTTAATTTCCCTTTGCATTAACATTTTTATTACTGCCTCTCTTTTTATTAAATACATTAAATTTCATGTCCTGACCTCTCAAACCTAAAACTCATATCTGGGTTACAGTCAGGCTTTTTATTAATGAATCCTTTGAAAAACGGAACCTTATATAGGTATTTGCCGCTTTATAATCCTGCGGAATCTCAATATTCACTGAATATTTTCCTTCACCTGTCTTTTCAAGCTGCACAAAATCCTTATGAAACTCAGGGATATAATACAGCACTTTAGTGCCATCTTCTTGGTTGTCAGTTATTAATTCGATTTTATATTTTTTGCCGCCTTCAAAGTTTATATTTCTTGTCTGAAAGGAACCTGGAGTGTTGTCGTTTATATTATTTATTTGTATATTACCTTCATTAATGCTTACTTCTACTCTTTCCACTTGGACAATTTTCCATTGATCCGGTATATTATTAGAATCGATATCTATTTCGTTAATACTTAAAAATTTAATTTTTTCTACCTCTTCCAAATCCAAACGGTCAAAATTTTCTTTTATATAAACCAGCTTTTCCAGATATTCCATCGTCTTTGTATTAAATACAAAAGGATCCATGTTTCTTTCATTTTTAGTTTTTGCAGTATCGATGGTTTTAAGTGCCAAGTCTAAATATTTTCTCGCACTTTCAGGGTCACCGTTATTTAAATATGCACGCACAAGCTGGTAATGCATATTTAGCTTAAGCTCCCAGCTTTGCTCAACAAACGGTTTCAACTCAATAGCCCTGTCTATAAGCTCAATTCCTTTATCAAACATAGACATTTTCATATATAGTACGGCTGCATTTTCTAATGCATTGGCATTATATTTCCCTGCCTTTTCCGCTTCATTTACCAATTTCTTTGCAGTTTCAAACTCTTCTTTTGTTATGCTTTCCGAAGATAAAATCAAGTCTGCATATTTTATTTTATAATCTACATTAAAGGTATCTAACGACTCCGCGCTCTTTATATATTTTAACGCATCGTCTCTATTGCCTTCAGACATTGAATTCTGGTATTTGCCTTCAAAACTTGAGGCAGCTACAAATAATACCGGCATTATAATAATCATAGAGGATAAAACAGCCAATATTATAGGGTTTATATTAAGTGATTTCAAGTTGCTTATCCTATAAAGCAAGTCCGATTTCGCACCGGAACTGTCATTATTTTTTACTACAACAGGCTTATTGCGTCTGTACCCTGAATTCAACAGTGCTACCAATGTCCACAACAATAGAAATACGGAGGATAATGATAAATCAAAATCCAAACACGAATGCAAAAACATTCCGAGTACGGATGTCAACAGTGTACCCTGCAAAATCCTATAATTAATATCCTCTTCTTTTTTATTTTTATGTTCTGTAACAAACTGTACAATAATTGATAACAACAGCAGTATCAGAATTATGAATCCGAGTATACCGGTCTCTACTGCGACCTGCAGAAAATATGCATGAGATTGTGTTGACCAGTACAAGTGGGATTGGTATCCGAACACAAGCAGTGACCATGCTCCACCTCCTGCTCCAAGCAGCCAATTGTCCTTGAACATTCTAAATCCGTCATTTAAATATATTTGCCTTTGAATAAAGCTTCTTGAAGCGATTAAATTTTGAAATCTTGATGCTACAGAATTCGGTATAAACTTATATTGAAGTTTGATGCTTTTTACACTTTTGCCGGTTTTGCCGTCAACAATTTTTGCGTTGTCAATAGACACTTTTGATTTAGCAGAGTTATTTGTAAATTTGATATCTACTAATGAACTATCTTGCGGTACGGTAAACGGAATTTCCAGGGTATCGCTATTCTTCTCGTTAACTGTTGCAAGTTCGGTTTTTCCTCCAAACATAATGTTCTTTTTATCTCGGCTGCTTACCGACACTGTTAATGAATTTTCATCATTGTTATTCAAATACGATACGTCAAATAACAGCTTGTACTCTTTACCCGGCTTCAATTCAATACTTTTCTGGAAGGAATGTCCCGTTCCTCCTTCCGGATTGTAAATTCCAAGTTCCAGTTCTTTAGGAATACTTATTACAACCAGCATTGCAATCAAGGCTACAGCAACAGGAATAATCAAGAAATAAGGTTTTAGGTTTAACCTTATTTTGAAACGCAGCTTGAATAAATACTCCACTGCAACCGTTAAAATTATGGACATTATCATCCCTAATATAATTCCCAGCCATAGGCTTGAACCGCTTCTGCCTCCCAAAGGTGAAAACAGCACAGGTATTATACTTGAAACTGCTGCAAAGAAAGCCATTAAAAATGCTCTTAACTTGGCACCCTTAGGAACTGCCACAAGATATAATATCAGCATAACGGGTATTAATATCATTACACCACGGCTCATAGTAAATATTATTGTAGTTGTAAATATAAAGCTGCATACTCCAGCAACAAGTTTTTGCCAAACCTTTGATGATATTATAGATACCGTTACAGCTATAAAAAATACCGCCATTAGGTACGCAGCCAATGCATTTGGATATTGGAGCGTTGAATGAATACGGCCATCAACATAAAGGCCAAAGAAATTAACGGGTATGTGCAGAAAATCAAATATCCCATTTAGCCAATCAACCAATTTTCCCCCAGCTGCACTGTCGAGACCTAAAACACATAACCCCATCGATGCTGTAATAACTGTCCATAATACTATTAGCTTATTTTTCATTGTTGATGCCAGATCCGTAATCATGAAAAATACGGCAAAATACATACAATACTTCAGCCATTCTGAAATTGCAAGCCTTGTACTAGCCGAGCTTAGTATCGATATAAAATAAATAAGCATCAGCCCTAATGAACAATACTCTATTGGGGTTGATATAAATTTTCTTCCCTTCTCCATGTACTTCAGTATCCAAAATACAGCAAAGCTTGCCAGTATAAATATCTCTGCCGGCAGCTGCTCTGCTTCAAAATACAAACCTCTTACAAAGGGTGAATAGAATATCACAATTAAATTTAGTACTAATATTAGCATCCTAAATATACTATATTTATTCTCTTCTTTTACCGGCTTTGCAGCCTTTCCTGCTTGTCCCCTCTTTAAACCCTTGCTGCTTTTACCCATTTCTATCACCTTCATTGCCAATTTGGTTTTATTTGTCTATTTACAGCTACTAAACAGACATTTTTCACTTCTTGCTTCTAATTAAATATTCTTTTGTAAAAACAATAGCAAAGCTACTTCCCATTCCAAACACCCCTGCAATGGCCACATTTAAAGCTTTCTTCGGCGAAACAGGATTAATAGGCGGAATAGCTTCAGATACTATTACTATACTTGACTTACCTACTTCTGCCGATTGCATAATCATTGACTCTTTATATTTTTGCTGATATGCATTATATGCTTCCTTTGATAAATCAAGCTCCATTTTCAATATTTCGTACTGCTGCTGTTTCTCTGCATATTCTGCCTGGAGATTTTCAATTTCCCTTTGACTATCTTGAATCACTTGCTCCATATTCTTCCTCTGAGCCTCAAGATTTGACAATTGAACCTCCAGTTCGTTCACCGCGTTTGACAACTCAACATATATCACGTTTATTTGCTCTGTTGACATCTTTATTTTTGCAAGCTCTTCCGAACTAAGTCCCGTCTTGTCCTTAATCATTCCCGTTAAAAGCGGATCAGATAATAAAGTGGTATCCGTTACCAGTTTTTGCGGTGTTTTACTTATCAGGTTTTTTGCAGTATTTAACGATGCTCTTGTAGCATTCTCGTCAACTCTGATTTGTGATAATTGTGTTTTATATTCTGTGATCTTTTCCAGTTTTGAATCCAGCTCCATTTTAACTTCTTCCGGACTTCTAGGTTGTGACAAAAAGTTTTTATACTCTTCCGATATTTTCTCCATATTTTCTCTTTCTTTTTTCATCTGGTTCTCAATAAACTTTGCCGAGCTTTCTGCCTGCTTTTGGTTTGTTTCAGATACAAATCTTGTAAATCTATCACTAACCAGATTTGCTATTTTTGCCGCAGTTTCAGGGTTTACATCCCTTACACTTATTGTTATCAGATTTGTATTCTTAATCGCATTAACAGTTATTTTTGACGCTATTATGCTTAAAGGAACATCTTTCATATTCAGTTCATCACGAATATACTGCAGAATTACCGGAGCCTTCACCTGTTCTCTGTAGGTATCAATGGACATTTCCGGATACCGCGATATTGCATCCACTAAAGAAGAAAAATTGTTGATATCCACATCGCCTGTCTGTATCAGAGTTGTTTGCATTTCAGTCTTTTTTATGGGCGAAATCATCAACATCGTTTGTGCCTCATAAGTCGGATTTATAACAAATACACTTATTACTATGCTAACAGCTATACAAATTGCAGTTACAACCGCTATAATCCACTTACCTTTTATTATTATTTCAATTAATTCTCTCAAACTTAACTCTTCCATTTATTCCGTCCCCCATCTGCGTTTATCTCAAAGGTTTTAGAGCCATATTTACTTTTCAGACAGAAATTTAATAATGAAGGAGCAATGCCATTATGCAGTACTCCTTTTAAAATTCCCTATTTGTTAACTTTAAATCATTATTATTGTATATAATTAATGTGTTGATGTCAATTAGAAATATAAGGTGCTCTGCACGCGTAATAAAAAAGGCTTCCCTTAATGGGAAGCCCTTTTTACTTTCAGTCGGAAGTAAGATTAGTTAATCTTTACTTCTTTATCTTCGAACTTGTTGAGTGCATTACCTGCTTTGTCTGTGATATACTTCACAGTTTCCTTAGTTGATACTTTGAGAGTACCTTTGAAGTCTTTGTAGTCGTCACCCTTGAGAGTAACTTCTATCTTGTTACCGTCTTTAACTGCTACATCGTAGTCGATACCAGCTTCAAGAGTCTTACCGCCGTCTTTGATTACGAGGTCAGTTGCACCCAATCCAGCTGAGTTGTTCAAGAACTTGATTTCTTCATCAAATTCTAATGTGAATCCTTTTGTTGAACCGTATACGCCAGCAGTTACGCTCTTATAGCTTGGAGCAAACTTATCAGCAAAGTCAACTGAGAGTGTTTCTTGTACCATTTCCTCACCAGTATCGGATTTAACTACTCCTACAATTTCAAGAGCATAACCCTTACCTTCGATATCGCCTGAGTTCGCAGGTTGAACTGCAGTTGCAAGTTTAGCTTTAATTGTTGTCTTACCATCCTTGAAGGTAATCAAGCTTATTCCTGTAACTTCTGTTGCAGTTACGCCAGTTCTTGATACCTTAAAGTCAGCTCTGTCAATAGTTCCTCTGTCAAGGATCTTGTCAACAACTATTTCAATTTCTGTCTTTGAGATAACATTAACTTCTTCTACTTTTGGTTTTTCTTCATTTGCTAATGCTTTTTTCTGTACATCGAATGCACCGATTGCATTACCGCTTTCGTCTTCAACATTAGCTACTAACAGTTCAAAACTTGTAGTAAGAGTTACACCGTCTGCAACAGTTAATCTTACTTTGTCTTTTTCTGAACCGAAGCTTTCAATCTTCTTAATTTCTACAGATTTACTAGTATCATCGTACAGTTTGTAGTTGTCTTTGTTCAGACTGAACCGTTACCCTTTGTTGACATAGCTTCGCTGAATGTTACATAGATGTATTTGCCAACAAATGTTACACTCTTAACTGTTGGAGCAGTTTTGTCAGTAACTTCAAACTCAAGAGTTACAGCTTTCATTTCGTTCTGAGATACTGAAGTATCTTTGATACCCTTAATATCTATTGTATATTTACCGCCAGCAAGCTTTTCGCTTAAAGTAATAACTGCTTTTGTTTCATCGCTCTTATATTCAACTGTAAATGATTCGTCTATTTCTTTTCCGCCTTTTTTGATTACATAGTTGTCTGTCTTTTCTGCTTGATCTTTATTTACATCTTCGCTGAATACAACTTCAATTTTGTCTTCTGCTTCAGCTTTTACAGATTTTACTGTTGGAGCCTCATTGTCAGCTACTACTGTAGCAGTAAGCTTTATGTCTGACTCTACTTTGTTGCCCCATGCATCTACTATCGCATCATCGTCTACTTCCTTAAGAATTGTTACAGTAACATTTCCTACTGGAAGCAGGTATACTGGATAGCTGCCATCGTTTTCTGTTTCAGAGAAGTGTAAAGTGTAAACCTTGTTGTTGTCAGAAGCTACAACTTTAGTTGGCTTCCATGAAGAATATGTGTGGTAGAAGTAATCTCTTGTAAGAGCTGCTTCAGATCCTGTGTAACCGTCTCTTGTAGCAGGCTCGTTAAATTCGATTACTAACTTGTTCTGTGTTGCTTCTTTTATTCTAGCAGTCGGAGCTGTAGTATCTTTTACATACTCCAAGTCAAAGGTTTTTGATCTCAGCATATTTCCTGCAAAGTCTCTGTAACCTTTAACTCTTACTTTGTAAGTTCCTTCATTCAATGAGCTTACGCCCAATACTACAGTTAATTTTCTGTAGTTATCTGATAATGTCTTTTCGCTTACATAGTAAGTTCCGTCATCAACGATAACGTCAGCATCTGAACTGCTTGTAACAGGCTCTGAGAATTCAATTTCAAAGGAATCTGGGCCTATCAATTCGATGGATAAAGCTTCAGGATTTTCGTAGTCAACAGGTACTACAGTCTTAGTAACTTCTTCCTTAATACCAGTTGCTGTCTTGATTGTTATTTCAACTTCTTCTTCTGCTTTGAGAGCATTTTTAGCTGTCAAAGTAACTGAAGTCTTGTCATCTGATACTGTAACCAACTCAATGTCATTGCCGTCAATTGAGTAGCTAGTTTTTTCGCTAGCCTTTTCAGCTACTTCACCGTTGAAGTCGATTACTATTTCCTTAAGGTTGTCAGCTTTAACATCTACAACTACAAGCTCTTCAGGAGTTACTACAACTTTTACAGTAGCCTTTGGAGCTCTGTATGCCAAACCGTTAGCACCTTTGATAGTACCTTCGATTTCCTGTTCTCCAAGTTCTGAAGTATCAACTGTAGGCCAAGCAACTGCAAGTTTCGCAGTTGTATCATCTTCATATACAACTTCTACTTCTTCTGGAAGTTCAGGAGTGTTACCTATCTGAACTTTAACATCAGCCAAAGCTTTTACTTCTTTAATTGGTTTTAACAATACTCCAATTTCTAATGCAAGTTCTTTGTCAACGTTTCCGTTTTCAACGAGAACTTCAATAACTGTCTTTCCAGTTTCTTTGTATACAGCCTGTAATGCTGAGTAGGCGATACCTACCATTGAATCTCTGTTTATTCCTTCTTTGCTGTTGAAGATTTTAGCTTGTTCTTCGGTCAAACCGCCGAACTGCTGTAATTTGTATGCAGCTTCGTCATATACGAAGTCTCCGTCATATCCTAACTGTTGAAGGATTAATGAACAGAAAGCCAAACCGTTAAGGTCTGCATTTGGACCAAATGTTCCGTCCGGATAACCTTTTACATATCCTTTTTCAACTGCATATGCAACTTGTCTTTGTGCCCAATCTGCAATGTCAGCTGCATCTGAGAATTTAGCAGCAAGTGTTGCAGCAGCTTCTTCCATTGGTATTTCCAATGCTTCATCTTCCTGACCGAACAGTCTGAGGAGCATAACAACTCCAGTCTGTCTGTCAAGTTTACCTTCTAAGTTGGGCACATATTCAGTTTCTGATGTGCCTTTGTACAAGCCAAGCTTATACAACTCTTCTGCTTCTTTTTCATAGCTGAATGAATCAGCAAATGCAGGCACCAAAAAAGTTGAAACCATAGAGATTACAACTAATACTGCCAGCAATTTTTTGAGATTCTTCATACTCTCAAATCCTCCTTGTAAGTTTTTTTTGGGAAGCAGGCTTAAATATTGAAGCCAGGCTACGCCTTATCCCTTTTGTTTCTTAACCTGACCTATCTTGCTTTTTGATCAAGACTGGCGCACATAACCTATCTTGAATTCAAACTTATTATACCATCGGCCTATTAGTGAGTCAACAATTTGAATTTAAGTGTAAAGAAATTGTAACAGAATTGAAACAAACTGTTTTGTTGGACTTGCTTGGAAAATTCAGTAGTTTCAATATCTAATATTATACTATAAAATTGCTGTAAGTACAATTATATTAGTGATTTTTTTGGGAAATGTTTTTTTTAAGAACTTAAAAAGCCGGTATTTCACCGGCTTCTCTTACGCTTTAAGGCAATACTATTTGCTTGCGAGGTTCCTTTCTGCCATTTCTATAGCCTTCTTGACTATATTACCGCAGTCCCTTGAACTTACTGAGCCCCAACCTTCCTTTGAAACTGTGTTGTATACCCAAGTTCCTTTGCAATTTCGGTTTTGAGCTCTTCCGACATTATACCTCTGTTTCTGCTCATAATAATTGCCTCCTTTTTGCATCAGTCCTTAACGGCCGATGCTAAAATTTTGCGTACAATATTATTATCTTCATTTTTCATTTATTAATTTGATGTAATTTTTTCAACCGCACAATCAAGAATGCTATTTTACCTTTCACATAATTTCTTTGGAGCTTTCATAGTGATTTTTGTTACCAATTTTCCGTTATGTTAATATACTATAATATCCGTTTCTAATATTACTTACATTAGATACTGTTAAAATGATTGCATTAAATATAAAAGAATAAAGTCAGGGTGATCATTATGTCATTTTCCTCAAGAGAATTATTTGCGCGACTTATTAAATGCGAAGCCGGCGGTGAAGGAATTGACGGTATGAAAGCTGTTGCAACTGTTGTTATGAACCGCGTGCACGCTTCATATGGAGAATACCTGCGAACCGGCCAGGGAGACCTTCGAAAAGTTATATTCCAGCCCAGTCAATTTACATGTGTAATGAGTAAAGTATATGGTGAAGTAAATCCACAGACAATCTGGGCAACTCCTCCCGAGCAAATTCACTATGATGTTGCCGATTGGGCGCTGTCCGGAAACAAGCTTCCTGGGATAGGCGAATGCCTTTGGTATTATAATCCTTTAGCCCATCGTGCAGCTATATATTTCCCGCAAGCGGCACAGGTCAATTTGTAACCCGGGTCAATCAACATTGTTTTTACAGACCGACAGAATTATATGCACAAACTTAAAAGTAATATCATTAGAAATATTTCATTATGGAGGGAAATCTTATGCTCAACCATTTTAATCCGAATAATTGTCAAGCATTTTGCGGCAATTTGAACCGCCAAATGACTCCAAACCAGCCTTCACCGGGCAATGTGCCTGTTTCACCATCCATAACAGCTTTGCCGCCTTTGCCCACAGGATACCCTACCGGTCCGATGTACACCCAGATGCCTTCACCGGCAAGCATGACGACTCCACAGGTTCCAACGCCTCCCACTATGGAACCCGAACCTGAAACCATACAAAACATTAACTATACTCAAGGATATCTCAAACGGCATATAGGAGCAAGAGTAAAGGTTGAGTTTCTTATCGGTACCAACATGCTTTTGGATAGGGAAGGTACTTTAGTTGATGTGGGAACAAGTTACATTATAATCAGAGAGGTTGATACGGACGATTTGCTGCTTGCTGACCTATATTCTATAAAATTTGTCCGCTTCTATTATTAACTGATACTGCAAATTCAAATACAAATGGACATCGAGTCCCTTCGCTTTTGCCTCTTTCATTTCATTCCAAGAGGCCAAATAAAGCATTGAGATGACACAGGCTCGTGTCATCTCAACGCATTCTATATTTTAGATTCTATAAGGTTTTGCAGGTTTGGATATTTCAGACAATGCCTCCGAGGCTTCCATCTCAAACCTCGTATCTGCAGCTATGTCTCCTAATGAAAGTATTCCGACAATCTGATTGTTTTCAACCACCGGAACTCTTCTAATCTGTTGATTTGCCATGAGTTTTGTAGCTTCATCCACATCCATCTCAGGTGATACGGTTGTAACCTGTGATGTCATAACATCCTGTACTTTTGTGTCTTTAGGAATTTTACCATGGGCAACATTTCTTACAACAATATCTCTGTCCGTTACTATTCCAACTACACCTTGGTCATAAACAGGAATAGAACCTACATTGTGCTTTTGCATCAGCTGCGCTGCCTCAACTACACTGGTTTGTGGAGAAACATATGCTACAGCTTTCGTCATTTTATCCTTAACCTTCAAGCTCATCATCTCCTTATTTGTATTTCAATTTTATTTTCCCCTCAAAAGACTATTTAATAAATGAAAATATAGACAACCCAATATGTTTGCAAATCTACACATTCATAAGATTTGCCAGTACAGTTTATGTAGACCTGTTATTAAATATATACCCAAACAATCCATGATTTACTTTTATAATCCAACTGTTTCATATTTATAATATGTCCGTGGAATGCTATAATTAGAATTAATCACATCGTTTAAATTCTCAAGCTTAATTTTTTCAAAATTATCAATAAGGGATTGATTTTTGTGCATAAGGTTCGAAATCGGAAAATCTTTATAACAGTCATTCTAGTACTTTTTCTTATATTTGTTCATTTTGAACATATTTATGTCTTTTTTTTTAAAACCTTTTATAATAAATCAAACTTAAATATTTACCTGAGTCTTATAAACAGCCAGGTTGATTCAATTTCATCCGAACCTACAAACAAGGTATATTTAAAGGCTGTAGTTAGAGATGCAAATGGAAATCAAATTCCCTATATTGAAGTTAATTTTGAAAGTACAAAGGATATCGGTACCGTGCATCCCGGCAAAGCGATCACCGACAGGCAGGGAGAATGCTTTGTAACTTACGTCCCGGAACACTACTATAATCTAGGCTTTGACACAAATCCCCAGCCAATTGACATTTCTGCTTCCATCGCCGGCACCGGTATAAACTCTACAGTAAAGCTGAACCTTGTTCCCGTACCCATTGTCTTTGTACATGGATATCGGGAAACGGAAGATGTTTTTGACAATTTAAGTGAATTTATTTCGTCAAAAGGATATGCATGCACCTCACTAAGTTATGATTCCACTCTCGGAGTAGAATACGGTGCCAAAGAACTGGAGTTGTTTTTACAAAATCAAAAACAGGAATTCTTAAATCAAGGAATACTTGTGGGTAAATTCGACTTAATTGTCCACAGCATGGGAGGACTTGTGGCAAGGTATTATTCGGCAAGCAAAAATTATCTGAAAAATGATGATATCAATAAAATAATCTTTCTTTCAGTACCCCATAAAGGCTCTGTCCTGGCATCAATCGGAGAAGAGTATTTTAACGATAGGTCAATTAAAGAACTGGTTCCCGACAACGAATTGTTCGTGAATATTTTCCCCAACACAATTAACAGCGGATTAAACAGCTCAATCCAAATAGGAAATCTTTTAAGCCAGTACGATGAAGTGGTTACCGATGAAAGTGCCAGCCTTGACAAATGGGGAATTAAAACTGAAATATTCAATGTTGGTGAAAACAACTTTACTGTGAATAACCTCTTAAACGGCAATATTTTAGATGCTCCGAATCATAAAGGCATATTAAACAACAACATGGTTTTTAACCGCATTGTGGAAATGCTTAATACAGATTTACCATATCCTGCAGTCATAAATAAATAAAAAAATTTCTTTATCCACATAAAACACAACAGATATCCACAAAGCTGTGGATATCTGTTGATAAACACAAAACTGCAAACGCTTGTGTCAAGCGTTTTTCACAATTTATACACAAAAATAATAATGAACATGTGAATTAATTGTGGATATCTTTTCGTTTTATCCACAAGTCGTCATTACATCCTAACTTAATTAATCTTTTTGAATTAATTATCAAACACGACTTAATTATCGATCATGGAAAACTTTTTCTTTAGCAAAAATGAGAAAAAATTTTGAGAATTTACTCAAAAAAATTTTGCTGGCTATATTAGCTGATCTTCATGCTAATATCAAATGCTTTTACAGAATGTGTTAGACCTCCTACGGAGATGATATCGACACCTGTGCTGGCAATATCATAAATTGTATCGGCATTTACGTTGCCGGATGCTTCAGTAATAGCTTTGCCATTAATAATTTTAACAGCCTCCTTCATTTTGTCAAGCCCCATGTTGTCAAGCATTATTATGTCGGCCTTTGCATCTAATGCCTCAAGCACCTGTTCAATACTTTCGGTTTCAACTTCAATCTTCATGGTATGAGGAATCTTTTCGCGTACAAGCCCAATTGCCTGTTTGATTCCTCCTGCAGCTTTTATATGATTATCCTTTATCAAAACCCCGTCGGAAAGACAATACCTGTGATTATATCCTCCGCCGACTCTAACAGCATACTTTTCCAGTATCCGAAGCCCTGGAGTTGTCTTTCTCGTATCCACCAGTTTTGCAGGCAAATTCTTAATTTTATCCGCAAGCTGCCTTGTCTTCGTTGCAATACCCGAAAGTCTTTGAAGAAGGTTTAGGGCCGTTCTTTCCCCCTTTAAAAGCTCTAGTATTGCCTTTTATTTTGGCGATTATATCTCCGCGTTTTACAGCCTGTCCATCCTCAACCATTTTTTCAAATACAACTTTGTCGTCTAGCATTAAAAAAACCTTTTTTGCAACATCTAATCCTGCTATCACTCCTTCATCCTTCGAAATCAACACAGCCTCAGATTCAGATGTTTCATCAATAATGTTGTCAGTTGTAATATCACCTGAAGGAATATCTTCCTTTAGTGCATTTATAATAATCCTGTCTATGTCCGATATGTACTGCATATTTTTACCCCTTCCCCCATTAGTATGTACTAAAATTTTCTTTTTATTATGTTTCTTTTCCAATTTTCATCATCAGTTTTTTGATAATCCAACCTAAAATGTGCCCCTCGGCTTTCCTTGCGCTCTAAAGCCGTCTCAATTACAAGCCTTGAGAGAAGAACAATATTTTGCAGCTCAAAGTCGCCGACACCGGTATTTTTCATATTCTTTATCAAACCGTAGTATTCATCGACTTTTTTCTTTGCCTTTTCAAGCCCTTCCTTCTCTCTTACTATTCCAACATACTGGGTCATTGTTTCCTGAATATCCTTTTTGATTTGATTTGCATCAATATCTTTAGCCACCCTGTTTGTCTGGGCTTTAATACTGACTTTCAGGGTCTTGTCCCGGCAGTTTTCAACTATATTCGCTACCTCTTTTCCTATCTTGTGTCCAAACACCAAACCTTCAAGAAGTGAATTGCTGGCCAATCTGTTTGCCCCATGTATACCATTGCATGCAACCTCACCGCACGCATAGAAACCCTTTATATTTGTACGTCCAAATACATCAGTTCTTATTCCTCCCATGCAGTAGTGTTCAGCCGGAGCAACAGGAATATAATCCTTGGCTATATCTATTCCATAGCTCAAGCATGTCTTGTAAATATTCGGGAATCTGTGCTCCAAATATTCCTTATCCTTAAATGTAATATCCAGATATACATGGGTTGAATTTGTCTTCTTCATTTCATGAAAAATAGACCTTGAAACTATATCTCTAGGCGCCAATTCTTTCAGCTCATGGTATTTAGGCATAAATCTTTCGCCTTTTACATTCCTTAATATAGCGCCTTCACCCCTTACCGCTTCGGATATAAGAAAGCTCTTGTTATCCGGGTGAAAAAGCACTGTGGGATGAAATTGAACAAACTCCAGATCCATGAGCTCCGCACCGGCCCTATAGGCAAGACCTACCCCGTCGCCAGTTGCCACATCGGGATTTGTTGTGTTTGAATACAATTGTCCAAAACCTCCCGTTGCACATACCACAACATGAGCCCTGTAAAATATATAGGATGAACTGTCTTCATCATAGGCCAATACGCCTTTGCACACATTGTTTTCGGTTATTAAATCTATTGCTGCAACTCTTTCCTTTATTTTAACATTCTCCCTCGTCCTTACCACCGATATGAGCTTGTCACAAACCTCTTTGCCCGTTGTGTCCCCTGCATGTATAATCCTGTTTTTGCTGTGAGCTCCCTCCCTTGTGAGAGAGAGTTCGTCTTTGCTTTTTCTGTCAAAATTAACTCCAAACTTACACAAAGTATCAATGTTTGCAGCAGCTTCATTAACCAATACCCATACGCTTTGTTCATCACACAAACCTGCTCCGGCATATATTGTATCCTTAAAGTGCAACTCCGGAGAATCCCCTTTGTCAAGGGAAACAGCTATACCTCCTTGAGCAAGGACCGAATTGCTTATCTCAATTGTTTCCTTTGTCAGTATTGCAACATCATATTTTTCAGGTATCTCAAGAGCAGTGTAAACTCCCGCTATCCCGCTTCCTATGATAACCACATCATGAAACTCTGTCGGTATCTTCTCAGTATCAAAGTCTACCAAATATCTACCCTCATCCAAAATTCGTTATTCCTCCTCTATAATAATTGCATTCATTTTACATCACAACAAAGGCTCCGGATAACCATACCCAGAAACCTCGGAGCCTTAAATTCAGCTAATGAAATATACACAACTCAGCCAATCCGGATCATTCTATCCAGAGCCCTTTTTGCATTTAATCTTATATTCTCGTCAAGTGTTATTTCATATTTCATTTCTTTTAATGCATTATAGACACTTTTTAATGTGGTTTTTTTCATATTTGGACATACAAGTCCTTGGGAGAGCAAATAGAAACTTTTATCGGGATTATCCTTTTTAAGTTTATACATTACTCCCATTTCCGTACCTATAATAAACTTTGAACTGCCGGATTCTTTTGCAAAGTCAATTATCTGCTTGGTACTGCCGACAAAATCCGCCTCTTCCCAAACCTCTTTGCGGCACTCTGGATGCACAAGCAAAAGAGCATCAGGGTGAATTTTTCTGATTTCTTTAACTTGTTCAAGGCTGACTCTGTGATGTGTAATGCAAAAACCTTCCCACAAAATTATATTTTTTTCCGGAACCTTCTGGGCAACATAACTTCCTAAGTTTTTGTCGGGAACAAACAATATGTCCTTCTCCGGAATTGATTTTACAACTTCAATGGCATTCGATGACGTACAGCATATGTCACTTTCAGCCTTTACCTCAGCAGATGAATTGACATAACAAACAACAACAGCCCCGGGATGCTTTTTCTTCTCCTCTCTTAAAGCATCGGCTGTTACCATGTCAGCCATAGGACAACCGGCATCAATTTCCGGAAGCAGTACAGTCTTTGACGGTGAAAGTATCTTTGCGCTTTCAGCCATAAAATGAACACCGCAAAAAACAATAACATCCTTGTCATTATTGGCGCAGTATCTGCTCAAAGCCAGTGAATCGCCAATAACATCCGCTACTTCTTGAACTTCATCATTTTGATAATTATGAGCCACTATTACAGCATTTTTTTCTTTCTTCAATTCATTTATTTTTTCAATCAATTCGACGTTACTCAATCTAACTACCTTCCTATCAGCTTATAATAATATTTTTCTTATAATACTTTTTTTAATTTTAATACTTTACTCCCCTTTTGTAAAGGACATATTAAAAAACCTGCATGCCGCAGGTTTCAATTTATCTTTTTTATTATCTACTTTTTATTATTTATTTTTTTACTCTATCCATACTTTGTTCGAGTCTCCTAAAAAATTTGTGTCCTACCGGCGTTATCGTAAACACTTCAAGTATAACTCCAAAGCATCCTGCCAAGGTGTACATATTTAGCTCAAAATATACTGAAATCAACGACACAGAAAGCCAGATTATTATAAACAATACAGACAAACCCTTAAATTTCTTGATTTCCTCCTGTTTGGTTATCGGCCTGTTGGGATTATCCGAAGGCGCCCATTTTAACAAGAGTATTAACGAAACAATAAATGTTAATATTACAAAAATCAGAAGTGATGTTCTGTTCCAAAAATGATATGTATATTTCGAAATCAACGCCGCTGCAATGAACATTCCCAAAGAAGCTGCTATACACTTTCCGTAAGTCTTCATGTGGTATCCTCCGGCAATTTGCCTTAATGCCACAAAAACAGCCACAATTGTGAGAGAAGGAAGTATTGTTCGTGTGATTGCGGCTAGCAGTATCAAAAGTAACCCTTTAATTACCGCACCAATTATAATTTGAAACCCGAAATAATAAATTCTCCTGCTTTCATGATTTCCCTTCATCTGCTTCATTAAATAGTCCGCACCCCTATAGGATAATGCATGAATAAATCTCATCCCACCACTCCCCTCTTTTTTTTCTTATTTTAATTATACTATAGATAAATTTTATATGTAATATTTAATAAGAAATAATGTCTAATAAATTCAATTTTTGTATATATGAGTAGGAACTAACTGAGAAAAACTG
>NZ_BAVR01000028.1 GCF_000521465.1 Acetivibrio straminisolvens JCM 21531 | reverse complement strand
CTTAAATACATAAAACAAATTTTTATCAAAAAAATTTCATATTTTTGATAAAATGATTTATGTTGACCTTTTTCTCTGCCATAAAATTTTATAATAAATTACACTTGAAATGAGGACATAAAATAAATATACTGTAATGGGAACAAAAATTATAATAAGGAGGACTTATCGTGGAAGAGCTTCTTAAAGGTATACTTGGTCTTGGTTGGCAGAATTATTTAATGTTTATCATTGCAGGCATACTTATTTATCTTGCAATAGCCAAAGAATATGAACCAACACTTTTACTTCCTATCGGATTCGGCACAATTCTAGCAAACATACCTTTTTCCAACGCTTTAGGAGAACATGGCGTGTTAAGCATCTTATACGACGCAGGAATAAAAACAGAGCTTTTTCCTGTATTGATTTTTGTCGCGGTAGGTGCGATGATTGATTTCGGCCCGCTGCTAAAAAATCCTTTCATGCTGTTCTTCGGTGCCGCCGCACAGTTTGGTATTTTTGCTACAATGCTGGTTGCGACTTTATTGGGTTTTGATTTAGCCGAAGCTGCTACAATCGGTATTATCGGTGCTGCTGACGGACCAACATCCATAGTTGTTGCTCAACAGCTTGCTCCAGGTCTTATCGGACCCATAACAGTGGCTGCTTACTCTTATATGTCTCTGGTTCCAATAATTCAACCTCCGGTCATTAAGCTTCTCACTACTAAAAAAGAAAGACTTATTCGTATGGAGTACACTGAAGAAAAAGTACCGAAATCAGTTAAAATTCTGTTTCCGATAATCGTTACATTATTAGCCGGATTAATTGCTCCATCCAGCGTAGCTCTTGTAGGATTTTTAATGTTCGGAAATCTTATTAGAGAATGTGGTGTACTGGACAGACTGTCCAAATCCGCTCAAAACGAGCTTGCAAATCTGGTAACCATCCTTTTGGGTGTTACCATCGGTTCAACCATGGTAGGAGAACAATTCCTTAACGGACGTACATTAATGATTATTGGTTTGGGACTTGTTGCTTTTATATTTGACACTGCCGGCGGAGTAATTTTTGCTAAGATTTTGAATTTATTCTTAAAGAAGAAAATAAACCCGATGATAGGTGCTGCTGGAATTTCCGCATTTCCTATGTCTGCTAGAGTTATACAGCAGATGGCTACCAAAGAAGATCCTTCGAACTTCATTATAGCTCAATCCATAAGTGCAAATGTTTCCGGACAATTAGGTTCAATAGTTGCCGGCGGCATGATTCTTGCACTGGTGCCATTATTTATGTAGAAGGAGTTGATTATTAATGATAATAAATTGGGAAGCATTCTATAAAGGTATCAATGTAGCTTTAATAGGACTGGCAGGAGTATTTACTGTATTAATATTATTTTATATCATGACAAAGCTATTATTATACTTTTGCAATAAATATGAAAAAGAAAATCCCAATTCCAATAACCCTTAAAAGATAAATCATTAAATTTGAATTTGTGCCTGATTAAAATATTAAAAACAATAAAAACTATTACAGCAATTTATACTTGTGTAATAGTTTTTATATTGTTAAAGTTTACGGCTGAACTGTATAAGATGTTTCAATCCTTTGTTCTCCGCCGGTTATTACTATCGGATAAGTTCCCGGTGTCGTGTTTGACCGTACCTTCCATACCCATGTTGCAACTCCGTCTCTATTTGCAGTCCTCTTTTCAAAGACTGTAACATCTTCTCCGCCCCATTTATATTTTGATGTTATACTGTAGGTTTCCCCCGGTTTCCCAATTATACTGATACTTGCATATTCTTCATATCTCACTGTTGTATTGGCACTCAGTATTTTAAGTTCATCCGTCGAGCCATCATAAGTAGTATTATTATTCTGATAAAGCCTTGTAAATTCAACATTATTATTGTCATTGTAATTTATATTGGAACTGCAGCCTGTAAGTAAAAGAATTGCCAAAACTATTGTTGCAAATTTTATTTTCATTTGTATCACTCCAAAGTTATTAATAAAAATATTATAAATATATAATCTCCCTTTTTACCTAATAATATGATAAAGTTAAATATGGACATAAAATGCTTATTGCTTAAAATACCATTACTTTTGATATTATAAAACGCCACTTTTTATAACATAATAAATTATAAATAAGATTCTTTTTGAGCATAAATAAAATGCCTATTGTCAAACTAATTAAAAACTGAAAAGAAAGTAGAGAGAAGCGTATGAATTACATAGTATATGACCTGGAACTTAACAGTAAGCCCTTTAAAAGCAGTATTCCAAATGAAATTATTGAAATCGGGGCAATAAAACTTAATGAAAACCTGCAGGAGATAGGAGTCTTTAGCTCCTTTATCAAGCCTAAACACTTTAAAAAACTCTTTCCTGTAGTAAAGCAAAAAACCAAAATCACTCAGGATCAAATTAATAGTGCCGATAGTTTCAGAAATGTCATAAAGCAATTCATCCGATGGATTGGTGATGATTTCATTCTCATTAGTTGGGGACATGACGACGTGCACAACCTGATATTAAACTGTAAATTCAACAGGATAAGAACTGACTGGCTAAAAAGAAATATTGACATCCAAAAGCAGTTTTCAACCATCTACAACTTGCCGTCAGGGCAAAGATACAGCCTCGAAAACGCTCTTTCATTGATTGGAGTTGAAATAGGTGAAAACCTTCACCGGGCACTAAATGATGCTGAATATACTGCAAAGATTTTTGCCTCAATATTTGACAAATTAGACTTGAAGGTTTATAACACCGTTCATATAAAGAACAAATATAAAAGAATATTTAAAAAAAACTCAAAACCAAAACCCATGGCTTTGGCAAAACAAATAGGCGTAGAAAAAGCAAATAATAAAAGCTAAAAGCTTTTATTATTTGCCGGATAAAATTCGTTTTGCTCTTTCCACATCTTTTACACTCGGTTCTTTTAATCCTTCAAGCTCATACTTTTGACCGAGTTTTTCCCATTTATACGCTCCCATGCTGTGATAAGGAAGAACTTCGATTTTTTCCACAGTCTTAAGCTTACTTATAAAAGCAGATGCCATTTTTAGATCGTTCTCATCATCGGTATACCCGGGAACAAGGACATATCTTATCCAGATAGGCACCCCTTGGCCGGATAAATACATCGCAAACCGCTTGATTTTTTCGTTGGATACACCGGTAATTATCTTGTGCTTATCCTCCCGGGCATGCTTTATATCCAGCAACACAAGATCGGTGTACTTTATAAGCTCTTCAACCTTCTCTATATCGGCATATCCATTGGTATCCAACGCCGTATGTACGCCCAGTTCTTTTGCCAGTCTGAATACCTCCGTCACAAATTCAGCCTGAAGAACCGGTTCGCCGCCGGTAACAGTGATTCCGCCGCCTGAAAACTTTATATAGTCCATGTACTTTTTCATTTCGTCGATTATTTCTTGGGGAGTGTATTCACTCCCCGCATTTACATCCCAGGTATCTCTGTTATGACAATATATGCACCTCAAGGGACAACCCTGCATAAAAACCACAAATCTTATGCCAGGCCCGTCCACTGTTCCGAAAGATTCAAATGAGTGTATCCTACCCTTTAATGTCATTGCCCCGTCCTTTCTATTAGACTTTTCCGTGAATTGTTCTGTTAATAACATCTAGTTGCTGCTCTCTAGTAAGCTTTATAAAGTTCACCGCATATCCCGATACCCTTATAGTAAGCTGAGGATACTTTTCCGGATGCTCCATAGCATCAAGCAGCGTTTCTTTTTCAAACACATTTACATTTATGTGATGACCGCCTTGCTTGAAATATCCGTCAAGCAGCGATTTAAGGTTGTTTATCCTGATTTCCTCATCTCTTCCCAGAGCTTTCGGAATTATGGAGAATGTATATGATATACCGTCTTGAGCATATTCATAAGGAAGCTTTGAAATACTGCTCAATACGGCCAGAGCACCATTTACATCCCTTCCATGCATAGGATTTGCACCCGGTGCCAAAGGTTCACCCATCTTTCTACCGTCAGGAGTATTTCCGGTCTTCTTTCCATAAACCACATTCGAAGTTATTGTGAGTATGGAAAGCGTTGGCATTGATTTTCTGTATGTTCTTTGCTTTCTAAGCTTATTCATAAACATTTTTACTACTTTTACAGCTATTTCATCAACACGCTCGTCGTTGTTTCCGAATTTCGGATAATCACCCTCAACTTCATAATCTACAACCAGATTGCTTTCGTCCCGTATCGGCTTTACCTTTGCATATTTTATTGCGCTAAGGGAGTCCGCCACCACAGACAATCCGGCTACTCCGCATGCCATTGTCCTGAACACATCCTTGTCATGGAGTGCCATCTGCAATGACTCATATGCATATTTGTCATGCATGTAGTGAATTATATTGAGGGTATTCATATAGAGTCTTGCCACCCAGTCAAGCGCCATGTCGAATCTCTTCATAACATCTTCATATTCAAGGTATTCCGTTTCTATCGGTGCAAACATCGGAGCAATCTGTTCTCCAGTCATTTCATCCTTTCCGCCGTTAATAGCGTAAAGAAGAGCCTTTGCAAGATTACATCTGGCACCGAAGAACTGCATCTGCTTTCCGATTCTCATGGCAGAAACGCAGCAGGCAATTCCATAATCGTCTCCCCAGTGATGCCTCATTATGTCGTCACTTTCATACTGTATGGAACTTGAATGGATTGATACCTTTGCACAGTACTTTTTAAAGCCTTCGGGCAGGTTTACAGACCAAAGCACAGTAAGATTGGGCTCCGGTGCATGCCCCAGGTTGAAGAGCGTATGCAAAAACCTAAAGGAAGATTTGGTAACCAATGTTCTTCCATCCAGCGCCATACCTCCAATACTTTCGGTTACCCATGTGGGGTCTCCGCTAAAGAGCTTTTCATACTCGGGAGTTCTCAGAAATCTCACCAGTCTCAGCTTTATAACGAGCTGGTCAACCAGTTCCTGAGCTAATTCCTCCGTAATTTTTCCCTCTTTCAGGTCTCTCTCGATGTATATGTCAAGGAAAGTAGAAATTCTTCCAATACTCATTGCAGCGCCATTCTGTTCCTTAACTGCTGCAAGGTATGCAAAATACAACCATTGAACGGCTTCTCTGGCATCCTTTGCGGGGACTGATATGTCAAAACCATAGCTTAAAGCCATTTCCTTAAGCTGTTTTAATGCCTTAATCTGCTCGCTGATTTCTTCCCTGTCACGAACTGTCTCATAATCAATATAATCCAGCTCAAGGTTCGTCAATTCATTCTCTTTTTCGGCAATCAGCCTGTCAACGCCATAAAGGGCAACTCTTCTGTAATCGCCGATTATTCTTCCTCTGCCGTATGCATCGGGAAGGCCGGTGATAATTCCCGCTTTTTTTGCTTTTCTCATTTCCTGAGTGTATACATCATAGACACCCTGATTGTGGGTTTTTCTGTGTTTTGTAAATGTTTCAACGACATCAGGGTCAACTTTATGGCCATAAGCCTCAGCTCCCTTGACAACCATGCGTATACCGCCAAAAGGCATTATTGCTCTTTTCAAAGGTTCATCCGTCTGAAGCCCCACAACAACTTCAAGCTCTCTGTCTATATAGCCCGGTTTATGAGATGTAATTGTTGAAATAGTACGGGTATCCACATCCAATACCCCGCCGTTCTCCCGTTCTTTCTTTAACAACTCAGAAACTTTCTCCCAGAGCTTCCGGGTTTTCTCCGTAGGACCGGCAAGAAAGCTGTCATCGCCTTCATAAGGAGTATAATTTTTTATTATAAAATCACGTACATCAATTTCCTGGCACCAATTGCCTCTATCAAATCCGCGCCATGCATCCATCCTTCTCATCACCTTTCAAATCAAAATGTCACTATATATTTACCCAATATAATTGAACAATATCCAAAATAAAAAATACTCTGAAATACCTTATAAAATTTATAAAATCATTTTCGATTCACTTTTATACGGCTCACAAACGTATTTTTTCCTTCAATATATTGTACATCAAAATATTGTACATCAAAAAAAGTGTAATGGCAAACACTTGGATAATTAATTTTTTCTACTATCCAATAATACCATAAAAATTGATATATACAATGCTATAATGTTGTTGAAAATTGCTATTTTTTATTTTCTAATTCAAAATACAACTTGTCATCCTTGATAAGGCAGTTTGTATCAAGCTTGCTGCACAAATTCTTTTCCCTCTCCAAAATAGACTTTGCTTCGCTTCCTTTTTGAGGAACTACCTGGGTTTTCCCAACTGTTCTCACCGGTATCGCCTCTATTCCAACCGGTTTTGTGCCTTCGTAATCCAGCATGACAATAAAAGACTCCTGGTTTTCCGGATCGTTCTGGTCAAAAATAAAATTCCCCAGACTGTAGAAAATAGGTTTGCCGTTATAGATTTCTATACCTTGGAACTGATGGGGATGGTGTCCTATTATTACATCTACGCCGTTATCCAAAAGACTGTGGGCAAACTCTCTCTGTTCGGGCAGGACTTCAAAACTTTCCTCTACTCCCCAGTGAAGTGAAACGATTAAAATATCAACCTTGTCCCGCACTTGTTCTATATCCTTCTTAATGGAATCATCAAACTTTAAAGGCCTCGGTGCCACTCCCGGCTTGTCCTCTCCGGCTGCAAACTTGTAGTTCGGATTTCCCTTGTATACAACCTCAGCCATATCGGTATAAGCCAGCATTCCCACTTTCATACCCTTTGCTTCCATTATTGCAGGCTTCCTTGCTTCCTCGAGATTTTTTCCTGCTCCGGCATATTTAATGCCGTTTTTATCTAAAATCTCCATTGTGTCAAACAAACCCCGTTCATAATAATCAAGTATGTGGTTGTTTGCAAGATTCATCAAATTAAATCCGGCATATTTAAGCCCTTCTATTGATTCAACATCATTTTTAAGAACATATTTACCGCCTTCTTTTATGCCTGTAAGAGAATGAGTACTTGAAGTAATGGGCTCCTCCAGATTGCAAAAAATCACATCCCCTTTTTTTAGGATGTCCCTGACCTCAAGAAAAGGATATGTATAGTCTTTATTGCCGTTTTTAAGTCTCATGCCCACGCCTCGCCCCAAAAGAATATCTCCTACCGCAACAATTTTTAATTCCTGCACAGGAGTTGCTGTGGGCAAAAAAGTATTATAGACAGTGCCACTTACACTGTCATTTGCATCATCCTTCACTTTATCCTCATTTAAATCCTTTTTTTCATTATCTTTCTCATTTATTACAGCAATGCTGTCATTTTCGGCAGAACGGTGATTGCATGCGCTAAGACCCGATACTCCCATCAAAAAAGCAATCGCCGCCACCCAAATTATATACTTTTTATTCATTTTAATTCTCCTTTTTTAGTAAAAAAGCATTAAAGAATAGCCCTGTCCGCTAAACAAGCTTATGCTCCGTTATTGGGGTGTAAACCCTCTTATTGCCTATCTGTTCACTTTTAAACAGATTTACACTTCTGACTTCAATTGGGGCAAACCGGTAGTTTTTAACAAGCCCTTTGATTTCTTCAAAATCGGTATTAAACCTCACATCCTGTGCTATGGTTACATGAGGTACATAACGCCTTTTCTCCCTTTCAAATCCCAGTTTCTCAAGCTTTATGTCTATTTCCGACTGGAGCTTGTGAAGGCTTTCAAGATCGCCTGCAAGCTTTAACCACAAGACCCTAATGCAGTTATTCCCCGGAAAAAAACTCAGTCCGTCGATATTAAGGCAAAACTTTTGAATATTGCCGCATACCTCTTCAAGCCCATCCTTGATGCCCTGCACTTTGGATTTCTCTATTTCGCCAAGAAACTTTAAAGTAAGATGAAAATTGTCAATATATTTCCATCTGCCGGCAGAAGCCAATTCTTTAAGATTACTCTGAAGCTTCAATATTTCTTTCTTCAACTCCATATTAAAATCAACCGCTATAAAAGTTCTCATAATTATCCCCCTGCTGTTATTTCGTCAATAACCGTCAATTTTATGTAACGTATTTCAATTCATAACAAAAGTATACCATAAATATCATGGATATATAAAACTTTTTCTAATATCCGGTAATTGCAATCTTGCCCATGGAAGTTTCCACCTTTGCTTTTGTAGGATAACTGAAATCACTAAATTCATTTACTTCCAGTTCCCCAACGCTTTCAAAAGAAACTTCCGACTCTTTTGGAAGCATCAAATCGATATTTCCGGTTCCGGTTTTAAAAGTATAATCTCCTCCTTTTTCAAGCTCCGCCTTTACGCTTATACTTCCAATATTCTTTATTATACCGGACTTACCGGATATCCTGCCGCTTGATATTTTTACGTTTCCCACATCCCCTTTAATGTTTACTACCCCGACAAACCTGTTAATCTCCATATTGGCCATATTTATATCGGCGTTTAAAACTCCCTTGATATCATCGTAAAATTTTATATTGCCTATATCGAGTTTTAAATTGAGGGTATTTTCTGCTTTTGGAATATATATTTTTAAATCAATGCTTTTATCTATAGGATTTTTGTCTTTACCTTTGTACTCCGCTTTGAAAACAATATTACTTTCGTTTTTATCTATATCAACGTTGAAACTATCGAGTTTTTGAGCTAAAACCTCTTCCGCTTCAGCTCCTCTCACCCTTTTAGTCATTTCAAACTTTACTTCATTCTTATCCCAGGTATAAACCTCAATGTTGCTTGAGTCACAGACAATGTCCAAAACCAGAGGCTTTTCGGCTTCTACCGTCTTTTCACTGTATGAATTTACTTCCCTCTTCGGCCCTAAAACAGTTCCGGCAGATGTACACCCCGAAAACAAGACAAATTGTAATAAAACCGCAAGTATAATTATTTTTCGGCTCAAGTTTCTCCCCCTCTTTTCACCATCTCTTTATTGTTTGATACATAATAACACACCAGTCAAAGGTGTTACAAATATTTCCCTTTCTTGATTATTGCCGAAAAACAATACTTTTACCCTTTAAATTTTGCTTCAAATAAAAAAGAGCTTAAATTTGTAAAGCTCTCTTTTTTCTTACCTTTCATAATTAACTTTGAATAATTAAAACCTATATTTTTTTCCTTTTGCAAATTATTCTTATTATAGTTTTGATATCCGTTCCTTCCTCAATAGTATATTCTCCAACCTGTATAAATCTCTGAAGATTCATGGCTCTAATTTCATTCACAAAGGAATCGGCATCGTCTATCAATCCCTTTTCAACAAGCTTTTTGGAAATAACATACGGATTATCTCCCGGGGCTATGGCTACTTGAACTTGCTTTTTTACAGTGTTCTCCAGTGCTGCTGTTGACTCAGCCTGTATGTTTTCCGTATTTCCAGAAGCTGCAGTTGCCCCGGCACCTTCAATATTCCCCGGAACTGCTGTTGACTCAGCCATAATATTTTCAGTACCCTCCGGAGCTGCAGTTGACTCTACATCAACACCTTCTGTATTCTCCGAATCTTCAGCCGGTCCAGCCTGCACACCTTCAGTATTAGCGGTCTCAGACTCCTTTTGCTCATCTTCCTTAATCATTTCGCTGCTTGAAACCATACCATACTGTCTAGCCCTTGCCATTATTTCCTCTTTGCTCATTTGAGGTTCCATTCCGGCGGAATAAATAATACCTGTCAGTGCTGTCAGCACCACGCCTATTCCGATACCCAATAGTATATTTTTAATGTGAAACTTTCTCATATAATCCCCCGCAAGTAAGAATGAACTGCTTTTATTTGTTTACACCAAGGATAAGTTGTATCTCACCCTTACCGATACTTAGCTTCTTTGCTATCTCAGTTTCATTAAGACCTTTTTGAGCCAATGCCAAAACCTCTTTATGCTTGCTGTTTATAGGTATAACTTTATCATCGGTTATGCCCTGCAATTTAATTTGATAAGGTTTGGCGGCACTTACAGGTGTTTCTTCAAACTTTATACTCTCAATACTGTCAACGACAAGATCAGATTTGCTCTCCGCAAAGGAATCCTCAGTATTGAAATCAAATCTCTCTTTTCCTGAGTCCATTGAAACATTGGTACACTCTTTAGTTAACTTTTCCAACCTCTCTTCGGCGTCTTTTATGAGGTCCAGTGTTTCTTTGTTCTTTTGCTCCACCTGAGAGATGACATAATCGGAAAACTTGTTTAGCTCTTCAACCATAAGGTCTGCATCTGTAATAATCTTTGCAAGTTCTTGCCTTTTTTCATCAATTCTTTTCTCATCGTCAATCGATTTCTTTTTGTCGTAGAGAATCAAAGCCAAAGATATAAGTATCAATAAAATCCCTATAAACATCATGCTTACATAAAAACCCGTCATCTCATCACTCCTTTATCTTTTGCTTGAGACTAAATTTACAACCTTATGTCTATTATGCTTGTTTGTTCTTCCAATTCTTTTTCTCCTTTAGTTCCGTACCTGGCTCTGTTTGGGTTTTTTTCTGCTTTTTTTCATCCTTCTTCTTTTCCTGTTCACTGTCGACTCTCACTTTTTCAGCATTTTCCCTTGAATGAACAATATTAACGTTTTCCTCAGTTTTTTGCCGCATTGTATTAGTTTGCTGCTCATTAACAACAATGTTTTTCTGCTGCTGATCATTTTGAATTTTTGATATCTCGGCTGTCTTTGGAATCATCACTTGAAAATCAATGGGTTTAATAGACATCCGGCATCACTTCCATACACTTTTTTATTTATCAATAGGTCCTACTCTTATATCGGCTCCGTCCCTATATAATGTACAGTATTGAAGGTCCTCCTTGACATACATCATGCTTGTCCCTATTGTAACCTTTGTTCCCGGATATATATGATCAAATACCCTGACTTTACCGTCAGCTTCCCTCTGGAGTTTTTGCTCCGTTATCACCAATTCCTCTTTTAATTGATTAAGCCTGTTTGAATAATAAATCTTTGTCCTAACGCTTTTGGCCATTAACTCTTGTTTTTCCGGGGACATTTTTCCCGTAGCTTCAAGCTTTTTCAGTATTGTTATAGCCTGATCCGTTTTAACCAGATCCTCTTCAATTTTACGAATTTCATCCCGAAGCTCTTTGTAATGTTCTTTGATTTGAGGATCAACACCCACTTCAACATCGGTGTGAGTAGCAAGATACGAGCCAATAACCTTTGCAGATATTTCTTTTCCCACCTTGCATTTTCCGCCTATCAAAAGGCCTTTTTCCGGAAAGCTCCAGTTTGTTTCCGCATTTCACGTTGCTGTGCATTATCGCTTCGGCCTTTATATCACCTTTTGCTTCAATAATACTGTTTTCTATATATTTTGCAATTATATCGCCGCCGCTTTTTAATAAGCCTTTTCCAAGCCCCTGCATTCCCCTTCTTAGAATAATGTCACCATCGGCTTTTATAACTGCAGCCTCTACCACACCCATTACCTCAACACTGCCTCCGGCTTCAACAATAAAACCGGATAAAACATTTCCTCTTATGATAACATTGCCCACAAAACTTATATTTCCGGTAGAGTTGTCAACATCTGCAGGAACTTCATAATTGGCAAAAACATTTACCTTTCCGTCCGTATAATTAACCTGTCCGTCTATGCCGGCAATTAGATTTTGCCCGTCTTCAGTTATTTCAACATTTTTTCCTTTGGGAAGCACAGCAGGTTTTCCATTTAAGGCCGGTACCTCAGTATCTTCCACCGTTCTACCCGGTGCACCCGGAAGCGGAGGAATCAGCGAACACAGAACCTGTCCTTTTCTTACACTTTCAATAAGGTTTAATTCTCTGAAGTCTACTCTTCCATCTTCAAGAACAGTAGGCTTTCTTTCTTTGTTCAAGTCAAAATGAAACTCCACTTTCCCATTCTGACCGTTTGTGGGAGGTGTACCCTCGGCAATTAATATTATCTCATTATATACTGGATATTTTGAAACACTCTCAAGGGTTGACTCGTTTATTCCGTACCGTACTCCGTTGTTTTTCAAAATCTCCATTATCTCTTCTTTGGTCAGCATTCTCCCGCCGTCAGGAGGTTTTATCACCATTGTTGCTTTCATCTTGTCTGCAGAAATGTTAACATTTATTGAAGCATCAAGTACTAACTCCTCCTGAGGTTCACCAATCTTCACAGGGGTATTTACCGCCTTTTGAACGGCATACTCGACCATTTCTTTATCATAGCTGATCTTTTTTTGCGCAAGCCTGCTTATTACATCGTTTACTTCAACCGCTTTTCCCTTACCTACCGGAGAATGCACTGTAAGATATACGCCATTTTCTTTATACTGGATTTCAAAAAAGCCGTTATTCACACTATCATAGGATGAACCATTCCTACTGTCTGGCATACCGGTTTCCCCCCTTTATCGATTATTATCTTTTGTTAATCGCTTAAAATACTTTTGTGACGTGCAAGTTTACCTCTAAGACGCAGAATTGCCTTTGTATGCAATTGAGAAATTCGTGACTCCGATACTTTCATTATCGCACTAATTTCTTTCAATGTCAAATCTTCAAAATAATACAAAGAAACCACCATCTTTTCTTTTTCAGGGAGCTTACCTATAGCATCCACTAGTATTTCTCTAAGCTCTGCCATTTCAATATAGCCTTCGGGTTTTTCTTCCCTGCTCTCCGGAGCAGTTGTAACACCTATCTCATAGTTTTGCTCCAAAAATTCCTCTAAAGATATCATCGAAGAAAGATTTACTTCACTCAAAAGCTTGTTCAATTCGTCAACACTTATTCCAAGTTTGTCCGCCACTTCTTTATCTGAAGCAGAACGTCCAAGTTCATTCTCCACTTCGGCATAAACCTTTTCCAGTTCTTTATTCTTCTGTCTTAAGGACTTGGCACCCAATCCAGCTCCCTTATACTGTCAATAATTGAGCCCCTGATCCTTAATGATGCATAGGTTTCAAACTTGACTCCCTTATTGATGTCAAACTTCTCAATAGCATCAATCAGGCCAAATATTCCATATCCAATCAAATCATCATATTCAACATTAGAACCGAAGTATATACTCAGTCTCCCTGCAATATATTTGACAATGTTCGAATACTCAATAATGAGCTGTTCCTTAATAGCAGGGTTCTTAGTATCGGTGTACTGTCTCCATAATTCCAGTTGTTTATTGCTTGCGGATGACATATTAATCCCCCATTACCCATTTATTTTATTTATATATATAATAAAATTTTGAAACTTATTGCTTATTATCTTTAATAGTGACACGGCTTACTTCAAGAGGCGTAAATTCCTCGTCATAAAGTTGATCGCTTTCAACTTTTTCATTATTCCAGTCACCGGATTCGCCTCCTACTCTATAATCAATCCCATGACTTTTGTCATGTTCCTTTTTGCCCATGTTTGTATGTTCGGCTGTATTTTGAACTTCCTGTTCATTCTTTTCCTTTACTTCTTCATAAATATTGGTTACAAATCTCCTCAAGAACACACCGATAGCGAAAAAGAGAATCATACCGGCCGTCATTCTGACACATATTGCCTTTAAGTCAAAGCCATTTCCATAACTTATTATTCCCACTACAATCGATGCAGAAGCACCCATAATAAACGGCATTTTGCTGATATAGTCCATTTGTCAATCCTCTCTCATATTTGTTTAATTCCATATCCTATGGTTCTAATCAATAGCATACCGCTGTCCGAGTCAAGCTCAACAGTGCGACCGTAATTACCTCCGGTATCCTCAGATATTATGGGAATGTTGAGGCTCTCCAACTTCTTCCTTGCCGCTTCTACATTTCTATGGCCAATGCGCATTAATTCCGCTCCTTGAGTAAAAACAAACATTTGCGCTCCTCCGGCCAATTTTGCTACAATTTTCTTCTTTACCGCTCCAAGATTCAGCATTTCTTCCACAAGGAGGTCGATAGCAGTATCAACAAACTTTGCGGCATTAGTTTTATTTTTTACTTGCGTGCTGTCGGGAAGCATGGCATGGGCCAGTCCCACTACTTTCGTAGTCCTGTCAAAAAGCGCTATACCCACACATGATCCGAGCCCCAGAGTTGTTAATATCGCAGGATGATGCGATGCTTTTAAATCAGCCATCCCAACTTTTATAATATTTTCCATCAATCAGCGACTCCTAAAGCTTTTAATAGTACTTCATAAGAATCAATATCAGGAACCAGAAAAAGTTTCCCACAACTTTTGTACTGCCTTCATTGAATTCTGTTTCAATAAACAAAACCGAATCTCCAATTTTTCCAAATTCAATTGCGGGAACACTTATTATTGCCCCTGCCATATCAATTGCAAGTTCAGGTACTGACGGCAAAATGATAAGATTGGTCAGCGTAGATAGTGCCGACAGGTATGAGCCTGCAAGAATATTGCCTATTTCTTTTAATGCTGAAACCTGAATCTCATCAAAGTTAACAACTTCGTCTAAAGGTTTTCCCATTAAGATATTAATCAAAACACAAGCAGCCTTATCTTCCAGAATGAACATTATACTGCCACTTATGTCGCCAGTAACACTTAAAAGTAAGCCAACCACCGGAATTTCTGCCCCGCCAAGAATATCACTCACTTCTTGAAATTGAAGAACTCTTACTTGAGGTACATCCATATTAACTCTTTTATTAAGGATTTTTGCCAAAGCAGTAGCAGCATTTCCGGAGCCAATATTTCCCATTTCCCTCAAGACATCAATTTGAATTTTGTCAAGATTATCAAAATTTACACTCATTACTCAAAATCTCCTTGTTCATCTTCTTCACCAATATCCGTAAGCTTTTCAAGATTCAATAGAGTGACAATCCTGTCATCCACCTTGCCCACACCATATATATAATCCATTGACAAATCATTGGCAAAGCTGGATACATTCTCAATGGACTCCTCTGTCAAATTCAGCACTTCATCGACCTCATCCACAATTATTCCAAAGGTGATATCGTCAAACTTCAAGATAATAATCCTAGTCTCATCGGTTTCTTCAACCGGAGGCAATCCGAATTTTTTTCTTAAGTCCATTACAGGAATTATTTCTCCTCTTAGGTTTATTACACCCTTTATATATTCAGGAGTTTTCGGTACCCTTGCAGCCGGCATCATTCTTTCAATAGTTGTAACTTTTTGAATGTCCAGTCCGTAGTCTTCCTTTCCCAGCTTGAAGACAACATATTGCTTGCTTTCTGAGTTAGCTCTTTGCTCCATTTCCTTCAACTCCCTTCTATACGGCTAGTAAGTTAACATCCAGTATCAGTGCTACATTTCCGTCTCCAAGGATGGTGGCACCGGCAATCCATTTAACACCTGAAAGAAGTTTGCCCAGTGATTTTATAACTATTTCCTGTTGTCCTATCAGCGAGTCTACCAGAAAACCGGAAAGCTTTTCTCCTTTTTTTACAATAACCACTGTCATGTCTTTCTTTGTTCTTTCAACCTCAGGAACCTCCAGGATTTTGTCAAGCCTTACAATCGGCACAACTGTGTTCCTTAGCAAGAACACTTCCTGCTTTTGAACCATTTTTATCTGTTCAGGAGTTATTTTGATTATTTCCTTGGTACTGCTTAGAGGTATTGCATATTTTTCGTTTCCGACCATAACCAATAGCGCCTGTATTATTGCAAGAGTAAGTGGAAGTCTTATTATAAACTTGCTTCCTTTTCCCGCCTCCGTTTCAACCTCAACAACGCCTCCAAGCTGTTCTATCTTGGTCTTTACCACATCAAGCCCTACCCCTCTTCCGGATATATTTGTAATGCTATCCGATGTACTGAAGGACGGCTTAAACAAAAAGTCAATAATATCCTTCTGCGACAAAGTATTGGCAATTTCTTTCTTTACAAGACCTCTTTCTATGGCCTTATTTTTTACCTTCTCAACATTTATACCCTGTCCGTCATCCTCAACTTCAATTACAACATTGTCTCCATCCTGATAAGCCCGCAAATTTATATGACCAACAGCAGACTTACCCATCTCGAGCCTTTTCTCCTTCGATTCGATTCCGTGGTCCGCCGAGTTCCTAAGCAAATGAATAAGGGGATCTCCTATCTCGTCAATAACCGTTCTGTCAAGTTCAGTCTCCACACCCGACATATTGAGTTGAATCTCTTTCCCAAGCTCCCTCGCAGTATCCCTTATCATTCTCGGGAACCGGTTGAATACCATCTCAACAGGCACCATTCTAACCTTCATTACTGCATCATTAAGACTTGTTGTTATGCGCTCTAAGTATTCAATTGTTTCATTATAGGTTTGAGTATTCTCACTTCCATTAAGACCGGCAAGTCTGGTTTTAATGATAATAAGCTCACTAACCAGATTCATCAATACATCAAGCCTGTCAATGTCAACCCTGACGGTTTTGCCGGTTTTTGTCTTATGGGCTTGAGATACAGTATTAGATTCGCTTTTCTCTTCCTGTGCCTGAGCCTCTTCCCCTTCTGTTTGAGTATCAGCCTCATTGGAATCGCTCTCGTTTTGAGCCGCAGAATTCTTTATTTCTGCAGTTTCCACCGGAACTATTATTACTTCATCAACCTCGGCAATTCCGTTAATGTCCCTTTGAAACACTTCTGCGCTTTCTTTCGATACGCACACCACTGTAAACTCAAAGTCAAATTTTTCGTCTTCAATGTCTTCAACTTTCGGCTCGGACTTAATAATTTCGCCATATTTTTCTAGCGTCTGGAATATAATAAATGCCCTGGCCGACTTCAAAACACAGCCTTTATTCAGCACAACTGTAATCTTGAAGACATTCATATTCATCTCTATTGCCTTGTTTGCAACATTCTGTTCATACTGATTAAGTTTAATGCCTGAAGTTGGATGCTGATTCTGTTCTTTCAAAGGTTCCGAAGAATCTGCAGTTTTTTTGCCGGATGAAGCCGTCTCCTCGGAGGATTTCATTTGAATAGTATCATTCAACTCCTTAATGATTTCATTATATTCGTTACTGCCCTCGCTTCCGCTGTTTACAATATTGTCGGTGTAGTTTTCAAGAGCATCGAGACACTTAAACAGCAAATCCACAAGTTTTGAAGTTGCTTTTATTTGATTGTTTCTTAATGCCTGCAAAACATTCTCCATATCGTGGGTCAGCTTTGCCATTTTAGTAAATCCCATTGTACCGGACATGCCCTTTAGCGTATGAGCTACCCTGAATATTTCATTCAAGACCGATGTATCTTCCGGATTCTGTTCTAATTGAAGCAACGATTGGTTCAAACTTTGCAAGTGCTCTTTTGTTTCGTCAATAAAAATCTCGAGGTATTGACTCATGTCCATTATTCATGCACCCCCACTATTTTCATAATCTCATTCGCTATTTCTTTCAGCGGTACAACTACATCTACTGCTCCTGTGCTAATTGCGACCCTTGGCATCCCAAATACAACGCATGAGCTTTCATCCTGTGCAATTATATGTGCCTTGTTCACACTCTTCAGCTTTCTGATGCCTTCACTTCCGTCTCGTCCCATTCCCGTCATTATCACGGCGACAATGTTTTTAAATCCTGTATCGGATACCGACTCCATCATTACATCAACTGAGGGTCTGTGGCCTCCTAACGGAGGATCCTTTGAAAGTTTTATTTTAAACAAATCATTGCCTTTCTTTTCAAGAAGCATATGGAAGTCTCCGGGGGCAATGTATACATGAGAGTTTTCCAAAATCTCATTATCCTCAGCCTCTTTTACCTTCACATTGCTTATTGAGTCCAGCCGCTCCGCCAAGGACTTTGTAAATCCTCCGGGCATATGCTGCACTATTAAAAAAGCAGCATCTACATTTGCCGGGAACAGCGGCAAAACATCCTGAAGCGCCCTCGGTCCGCCGGTAGAAGTACCGATAACCACAAGATTTTGAATTTTGCTTTTGGTTGTATCGACTTTTATTACATTTCCTGTTTTCTTTTTGTCGCACTGAAGGCATTTATAGTTTTTGGCAATTTTCACTTTTTCAATTATCTCATTCTTTATTCTTTCCTCTTTCATATCAAAAATATTTTCAGGCTTTGCAACAAAGTCCATTGCTCCTTCCGCGAGAGCCTGAATAGTTGCCTCAGCACCCTCTTTTGTAATACTGCTCAGCATAATGACCGGAATACGCATAGTTTCATTTAGTTTTCTCAAACACTCAAGGCCATCCATAATCGGCATTTTCAAGTCCAGAGTGATAACATCAGGTTTTAACTTCTGCGCCTTTTCAATGGCTTCAAGACCATTTTTTGCAGTATCGATAACTTTGATTTCCTCATCACTGTTTAGAATATCCGATATTACTTTTCTCATGAATGCCGAATCATCAACCACTAAAACCGTAATTTTTTGCTTCAAATTCCAAATCATAATGCAATATCAACCCTTTTTTATAAGTCTTCTTTGTTCTTGAAATATATAGCTTATAATTCTTTCTCGGTCTTTTTTCTCAATATCTTCAAACAAGACTCCTATTTCGTATTTATAAACATCATTTTGTATTCATACTCTGTCAGCCGGACTACTCTTCCAAAAAGTTTACCTTATTAAAATCATTGAGTGACAGTTCGCATTCCAGCAACTCTCCGGTCTCAATTCTTTCCTTGAGCCGGATACAAACTCCGCCTCCGCTTAAATCTCTGGTATAAGATTTTGTAAATCTTTTTTTAGAACCGTCGATTTCTTTCTGTCCTGCTATTCTGTAACCTACAGGGATTGAACAATCAAACCTGAAAAACTCCCGTCTTTGTATCTTTCGTATCTCCGATGTTATTTCAACTCTCAGAAGACTTATATTATGTCTAACTTCTCTGCCGATAACCTCTCCTTTAACTTCATAAAGGTTGTCGTTTTTTATAAATACCATATCTACACTTTCACCAACGATGACGGGATAGATTCTACCGTTCTTTATCGGAGCTGCAATGTATATTATCTTGTCGTTTTCAGCCCATTCAAATTCGCTAACAAAGACAGAATTGCCTCTTTTTTCATCCAAACTGTTAAGTTTTAATTCAAGCTTAAGCCCTACGCCCAATTCGTTAAACCTCATATTCTACCTCCGTACAAGTACTCCTGATACAGACTGCTAATTAAGTATTCATAAGGTTTACAAGTCTTCTCACAAAGCTTCTTATTCCACTTTCCTGCCGATTTGATATATCTGCACTTCCTTCTATCAGTCTTCTTGAAATTTCCTTAATCTGCTTTGTGGCATCACTTTTAGGGAAGCTCAAAGAAAACGGCTGCTGCATTTTCACTGCCTTTATTACCGATTCATCCTGGGGAACAAATCCCAGCGGATAAAGCTTCATTGCAAGAAATTTTTCTGCCACCATCGAAAGTCTGTTTAGTATGTCTCTTGCTTCATTTGCATTTTCCGCTCTGTTGACAACAACTTTTATTATCTTATTATTTTCCCTGTTCGATATCATCTTTATGAGCGCATAAGCATCAGTAATGGAAGTAGGTTCGGGAGTAGTTACAAGAAATACCTCGTCGGCCGCCATCACAAACTCATCACACTCTCTGACAGCCCTGCTCCCGTGTCAATCAGTATAACGTCCGATAGTTTGTCTAAAAGGGATATATTGTTGACAAACTTCTCAATCTGCGGGCCATCAAGCTTTACCAGGTCTTCCACACCCGAACCGCCGGACATAAACTTTATATTTTTAGGCCCGTCTGTCAAAACCTCAAGTATATTTTTCTTGTCATACAAAACATCCACCAGTGTATATTTGGGCACAATTCCTAAAAGGATATCGATATTTGCCAAACCAAAATCCGCATCTAAAATTGTTACTCGCCTGCCAAGCTCACTTAAAGCTATGGCTAGATTTACTGTGATATTGGTCTTGCCTACACCGCCTTTTCCACTGGTTACAGTAATGACTTTAGCGGCTTTGTCCCTGACGCCCAAGGGATTGTTTGAATCTACAGCATTTCTCAATTTTAAGTTATCTATAATTTGTCTGAGTTTTTCTGCTTGATCCATCATCTATGAAATGCTCCCTAACAGATTTTTTGTTATCATGTCAACATTTGCAAGCTCAATATCATCCGGTACACTTTGTCCGGTTGTAACAAACGATAAATCCCTATTGGTCAGGCGTCTTGAATTTAGTATGAGCCAAAAGATGTACTTTCATCCAGTTTTGTGAATATAAGTTTGTAGTTTTCCAAAAAGCTATAGTGTTCCAGGATTTCTCTGCAGTTTCTCATACCTGTTGTGGTACTTAACACAAGGAAGATTTCATCGGCACGGGTTGCCTTTACCAACGTCTTTAGCTCATCAAAATGATCTTTGTTTTTGTAACTTCTTCCTGCAGTATCGATAAGTATCAAATCTTTATCGCTGTATTCGTTTATGGCTTCTTGAATTTCATTAACCGAATATATAACTTTAAGAGGCATTCCCAGTATCTCTGCGTAAGTCTTAAGCTGTTCCACCGCCGCAATACGATATGTGTCGGCAGTAATCAAACCAACATTTTTATTTTGATTTAATGAATAGTTTGCAGCAATCTTTGCTAAAGTTGTGGTTTTTCCCACACCGGTAGGTCCCACAAGCATTATCACTGTCGGTTTGCCGTCATCCCTAAGTTTTATGGCTGAAGGTTTGCCAATCATTTCCGAAATCAGGTTATAGAGTATCGATGCAGTTTCATTTACACTTACATTTTCCTTTATCTTTCCCCGTACAACGCCAATAAGCTGTTTTACTATCTCCATATCCACTTCATTTTTCACCAGATTGTTGTAAAACAGGTCAAGAACCTTAGACTGCGACTGCCCGTTTGTATCATTTGCAGCAGCACTCAGTTTATTAGTAGGATGTTGGATTTGCTCATAAATTTTATTAAGTGTCTCTTCAATACCAATTATTTTATTCTCTAACAGATGGATTTTTTCCTCTTTTTCGTCCAATTTACTTTTTGGACTCTCATTATAATGCAAATTATTGTTTCCTGGGGAATCATAACCTCTTTCGTTTCTTCCCCTACTTTCATAAGCCGTCCTTTTGGCACTTGCTCCATAATTGTCATCCACGGAAGCCAGAACCTCAACCAAAGGCTTTGAAATATTTTCAAAAGACCCTTCTGCCGTATCTTTCTGGTATTCAATATCACTGCATCATTACCGAGATCCATTTTCACTTTTAATAGAGCTTCATGGGTATCTTTCCCAATATACCGTCTTATTTTCATTTTATACGCTCACCGTCCCTATTGACTGAACCTCGACCCCTGGGTCAAGCTCATTGTATGATAACACTATCAATCCTGGTATAGACTGTTCCGACAATCTTCTAAAATACAGTCTTACAAAGGGTGATGCAAGAACTATGGGTTGCTGGCCCAACTGCACCAATTTCTGAACTTGTCTTGACAGATTGTTTAAAATTGAATTTATCATACCCGGTTCCAAAGTAAGATAAGAACCTTGCTCCGTTTTTTGAACAGAATCCATTATTATCTGTTCAAGCTTTGGATCTAAAGTTATAACCGTAGACTTTTTATCTTTGATAACTTTTTCGAAATTGCCCTTCCAAGAGCTTGTCTTACATATTCGGTCAGCATATCGGTGTCATGAGTGGTTGGCGCATAATCTGCAAGTGTTTCCAGTATTGTTACAATATCCCTTACCGATACACCTTCTTTTAATAAATTTGCAATTACCTTCTGAATTTCTCCGATTGTCATTACCTTTGGAACAAGCTCTTCTACTATAGCAGGATAGTTTTCTTTCACCTTGTCGATAATTGTCTGAATTTCCTGTCTTCCTGTAAGTTCATGGGCATGGGCTTTAATTACTTCAGTCAAATGAGTTGCTATTATTGACGGCGGATCAACTACAGTGTATCCAAGCATCTCAGCCTTATCCCTTTGAGCTTCGGTTATCCACACTGCAGGTAGCCAAATGCCGGTTCTGTCGTCTTAATTCCGTCTATCTCCTCTTCCACAAAGCCCGGACTCATTGCAAGATAGTGGTCAAGCATTAATTCGCCGCCGGATACCTCAACTCCTTTTATTTTTATTATATATTCATTGGGACTTAGCTGTATATTGTCTCTAAGCCTTATTATAGGAACTATCATTCCCAGTTCCAAGGCAAGCTGCCTTCTAATCATAACAACTCTGTCCAAAAGGTCTCCGCCTTGGTTTACATCTGCCAGAGGTATGATACCGTAACCAAACTCCAGCTCTATAGGATCAACCTGAAGCAAATTCACCACATTCTCAGGTTTTCTGATTTCCTCAACCTCATTTTGCTCAATCTGTATTTCTTCCTGCTTTTCAACTTCGACACTGTGCTTTCTAAGCTGCAATCCTATTATCATAAATAAAGCTGCCAGTGCCAAAAAAGGCAGTGTTGCCAAAGGTATTGACAGCAATACGCAGAAGCCTGCCGAAATAAAGAATACTTTGGGATTGTAAATTATCTGTTTTTTCAAATCGTTAGTTATGCCGTCGTCAGAAGTGGATTTGGTAACTATAAGTCCGGTTGCTACCGATATAAGCAGTGCAGGTACCTGGCTAACCAGTCCGTCACCTATGGTAAGTATTGCATAACTTTGCAGGGCCGTACCTATTTCTTCATTTCTCATTACAACTCCGATAATTATTCCGCCCACAATGTTTATGATGGTTATTATAAGGCCTGCAATGGCATCTCCCTTTACAAACTTGGTAGCACCGTCCATCGCTCCATAGAAATCGGATTCTCTCTGAATCTTTTTTCTTCTCTCCCGGGCTTCCGCCTCACTTATAAGTCCAGCGTTCAAGTCGGCATCTATTGCCATCTGCTTACCCGGCATTGCATCAAGGTAAATCTTGCAGCAACTTCAGAAACTCTCTCGGTACCCTTTGTTATGACAAGGAACTGAACAATGGTAATGATAAGAAAGATTACGGCACCTACCACAAGGTTTCCCTGGGCAACAAAGTCTCCGAATCCTTGAATAACCTGCCTGCCTCTCCCTGTGAAAGTATCAATGTTGTCGACTTGATGTTTAATGCCATGCGGTATAGTGTGGTAAAAAGCAGTAAGGATGGAAATACCGATAGTTGAAGCGGCTCTTTTGAGTAAACAACATTAAGGAGAATAACAATTGCCAACGATATATTAAGTGCAAGAAGAACGTCTAAAATTCCGCTGGGAACAGGCAAGATGATTACCAGTACAACAGCAACAAACATAACCGCTACAGAAATATCTCCAAGTTTAGCCTTCACAACATTTCACCCCTTATGTGCAACGTTAGTTACCAATAGATGTTATTTATTAATTTTTTCCTTCAAACTATATACAAAGGCAAGAACCTCGGCTACTGCCTGGTACAGCTCCGGAGGTATTTTGCCGCCTATTTCGACAGTATTGTAAAGTGTTCTTGCTAGAGGTTTGTTTTCTACAATTTCCACTTTATTCTCTTTTGCAATTTCCTTAATTCTTAATGCTATATAATCCTGCCCCTTTGCCACAACAATGGGAGCATCAGCTTTCTCTGGGTCGTATTTAATTGCTACCGCATAATGCGTCGGGTTTGTTATAACCACGTCGGCTTTCGGGATATCCTGGAGCATTCTCCTCATTGACATCTGTCTTTGCTTTTGCCTTATTTTTGACTTGATTTCAGGATTTCCTTCCACCTCTTTATTCTCTTCCTTAATTTCCTGTTTTGACATTCTAAGACTCTTCTCGTATTCCCACCACTGGTACCCATAGTCGGCAACTCCTATTACAACCAGAGCAATACACATTCTTATTGCCGCATTTGTGATTGTAGAACCGAGAAATGCTGCTGTGCTGACTACATCCACATCCATCATGCTCAATACATTTATCGCTTCACCCTTGATGTACACATATCCTATATAAGCAACTATTGCAATTTTTATAATCGACTTTAAAAGTTCTACCAAGGATTTTGGTGAGAAAATCCTCTTGAGTCCTTTTAAGGGATCAATCCTGCTGAACTTTATCCCCAGTGTCTTGGTAGTAAATAAAAATCCTACCTGGGCGTATGCGGATACAACACCTGCAACCAGCACCACCACAAGAACCGGAGCTGCTATTATCAAATAAGTAATCAATGTCTCACTGTAAACATCCATCAAGCCATCAATTGTAAACAAGCCATCCTTTGTCGGATAGAGAGTTATAGCCACTTTTAAGCACTTTAAAATCTCTTCATATATACGCTGTCCAAAAATCCTTAATGTTACAAAGGCACTCAAAAGAACTATTGCCGAATTCAGCTCCCTGCTCTGAAGTACCTGTCCTTCTTCTCTTGCCTTTGACCTCTTTCTTGGAGTGGCCTTTTCAGTCTTGTCGCCATTGTCCGCAAAAAGCTGTAAGTTTGCCTTTATTCTTACAGTACTTTTTTGATGGCTTTTGCTGTCCTTATTTTCCATTAAATTTGATAATATCTCCATTAGAAAACACTTTAGATTCATTTTGGTGCCATATCCTTAAGAAAAATGTGCATTTCATTGTCTATGCCCATTATAAGGCTTTCAACAAGATGTACAAACATCGGTATCGTTATAACCATCACAGCCAATCCTAAAATAATCTTAAGCGGCATTCCTACCATAAATACATTAAGCTGCGGTACCGTCTTTGATATAATTCCCAGTGCCACCTCACTTATCATAATTGATACGGTAATGGGCGCACTGATTTTGAAAGCTATCAGAAATATGTTTCCAAAAACTCTTATTATGTCGTTTACAATATCCTCTCCAAATACGCCGGCTCCTACAGGTATATAATTGTAACTGGCAAACAGTGCTCTAATTAATATATGATGACCTCTGCACATCAGAAAAACAAGCATGCACATTAGGAAATAAAAAGTTGACGTAATAGATACCTGTGTACTGCTTACCGGGTCAATAACATTTACCACCCCAAAGCCAATTTGCATGTCTATAAACTGTCCTGCAACATAAATAGCTGTAAAAACCAGATACGATACATAACCTAAGGTAATTCCCACCACGAACTCTTTCAAAACAAGAACAAAATATTCATAAATATTGCTAAAATAAAGCTCCTGAACCTTAATGGTGTTTACAAGTATTAATGCCAGCATGAATGAAAAACCGATTTTCAAATACGCCGGTATGTTCCTTGTCCCAAAAATGGGAGCTATTACAAACAGACCTGTCATTCTAACGAATATTAACATAAATACTTCTATATCAACATGCAAAACTCCTTCTAGAGCAAACAATTTATTGTCCTCCAATTTATTATGAACTTAAGTTTATCTAATGTAGTGATTTATGTTCATGTAAATCGTCTGGGTAAATTCAATCAGCACTCTCAGCATCCATGGACCAAAAATAGCTATTGCTCCAAGGACTGCCAGTATTTTAGGTATAAAGGTAAGGGTCTGCTCCTGAATCTGGGTCGTGGCCTGAAAAATACTTATTGCAAGTCCTACAATCAAGCTAAGCCCGAGCATTGGCGCAGATACATATAAAACTGTCATAATTGCCTTCTGTGCCAATTCCATTACCATTCCCTGTTCCATAAAACTTTCCCCCTGCCGTCACTTTTTTTGGAAAACAGTGTATAAATCAATACATAAGCCATTTACGTAACAAAACTGTTTACTATCATCTGTGTCAAAAGATTCCATCCTCCCACCATGATGAAAAGCAAAATCTTAAAAGGAAGGGATATCATTACAGGAGGAAGCATCATCATACCCATAGACATAAGGGTACTTGAAACCACCATATCAATTACCAAAAAAGGAATATATATTAAAAATCCTATTTTAAAAGCTACTGTCAGCTCACTTATTAGAAATGCCGGAATAATTATTGTTAACGGAAGTTTGGGAATATCTTCTTCTTTTATGGGTGTTTCCATACCGGACAGCGATACGAAAAGACCAAGGTCATTTTTCGATGTATGTTTCAACATAAACCTTTTAATAATGTCTGAAGACCTCTCCAGCGCAACTTCCTGAGTAATTTCCTGATTTGAATAAGGTTTGAAAGCAGTATCATTTATCTCTGTCAATACAGGTCTCATGATAAACAGGGTTAAAAACAAAGCTAGCCCAATCAATACTTGATTCGGCGGCATTTGTTGCGTTCCAATCGCATTTCTGAAAAAGGAAAGCACAATAATTATTCTGACAAAACTTGTCATCATAATTAATATCGATGGAGCCAATGTCAAAACTGTCAAAAGCACAATTATCTGAATAGTGGTTGAAACATCCTGGGGATCATCGGAAGATTCCACCGTAAAGCCTAGTTTTGGCAGAGCTATTGTGTCAGGCTCTGCATAAACGCTTGATGTTATTAACATAAATACCGATATTATCAATAAAGCAATCCCAAGATATTTTAGCCTAGTTTTCATTGGTATATTCCTCTCCATCTACTGTCTTGTAACTTGCAATATTTGCTGTAATTTTTCTCAAGCGGTTCAGATTTGAATTAAATACCGGTGAATTTCCGGTTTTGCCCCTCTCACCACTTTCCGATTTGAAAAAAGATGTACCTTCCCGATTCTTTGAAAAGCCCTGAACATATTTATTGAAAAATTCTTTGAAATTAAAGCTATTATCACTCTCTTCCGTTTCATCGGAAGAATACTCATCCAATTGTACCTTGGTCAAAATTTGGACATTTTTCCCGCAAGTCGATATTAACACAAACTCCTCTCCTGCTTTTACAAGGTGCAGCTTACTGTCAAGCCCAAGATTGACCGTTTCAATTACTTTTATATATTTTCCTTTAATAATCCCGTTTGTTTTGGCTCCAATAAATTTTGTAGTAACATATGCCAAAAAGAGTACAGAACCAAAAACAATAGTAAACATAACAGCACTAATAAAAGTCTGCATATTATACTCCCTTTCCCAAGGTTGCCGTCTCTATGTTTTTAATTAGCAGAAACTATCCGAGAACTTTTTTAACTGCCTCAACCACTCTTTCAGCCTGGAAAGGTTTTACTATAAAGTCCCTTGCCCCTGCCTGAATGGACTCAATAACCATAGCCTGCTGCCCCATAGCAGAACACATAATAATTTTGGAATCGGAATTGATTTTTTTGATTTCCCTTACAGCTGCTATACCGTCTACTTCAGGCATAGTAATATCCATAATTACCAAATCAGGATTCAGTTCCTTATACTTGTCAATTGCCCGGGCTCCGTTTTCTGCTTCTCCTGCAACCTCATACCCGTTTTTTGTGAGAATGTCTTTTATCATCATTCTCATAAACGCAGCATCGTCGACTATAAGAATCCTTTTTCCCATTGTTACCCTCTCCTTAAATTATAGTCTATTCCATTGCCAAACTGATAAAAATGAAAACATAATTTAATAACTTAATTCATCTAAAGTCTTTTGGACGGATGAAGTATATCTGTAATCCTGACTCCAAAACTCTCATCTATAACCACAACTTCTCCTGTGGCAATTACTTTTCCGTTTACCAAAATATCCACAGGTTCCCCGGCAAGCTTGTCAAGTTCAATTATTGAACCCGGGCTGAATTCCAAAATATCTTTAATGAGTTTATTGGTTCGTCCAAGCTCAACTGTGACCTGAAGCGGTACATCCATAATAAGTCCGATATTCTTCTTATCAATCGAGATTCTCGAACCGTCATCAAAGGCCTCAAACTGTGCAGGCTGTACATTTATCGGGTTGCGATAAGCCTCGTTCTGCCGTGCCGGTTGCTCATACGGCTGGTAATACTGCTGATACTGTTGCTGAGGAGGTTGCTGATACTGCTGAGGCGGTTGCTGGTACTGTTGCTGCTGTACTTGATAATTCTGCTCACTTTGCTGTTCGGGAACAGGTGTATGAACAGCTGATGCTGCCACCTCTTCAATCACTTGTTCATCAATGTCTTTTGAATTCATAATATTATTAACCATTTTTCTTGCAAATCGATAGGAAGAAGCTGCATAATTTGACTGTCAATTAATTCTCCGATAACCATTTTAAATGCAACCCTTACTATCTTTTCATCCCTTGGAAATTCAGTCTCGGGAACAGCATCGTTTAAAGTCATGGGAAATGCTTTCGGCGGTGAAATATCTATCTTCTTGTTAAACATTGAAGACATTGAGGTAGCTGCAGAACCAATCATCTGATTCATGGCTTCACTGATTGCACTTAAGTGCAAATCCGTTAATTCACCATCTTTATTGCTACCGTCTCCGCCCATCATTAAATCGGTAATCACCTTTGCATCATCTTCCTTTAGAAGAAGAAGGTTCATACCGTCAAGTCCTTCAGTATATTCTACTTTCACAGCCACATAAGAACTTTGGTACTCACCTGCCAATTCATCCCATGAACATATCGTTACCTTGGGAGTTGTTATGACCACTCTTTGACCTAACAGCGAATTAAGAGTAGTAGCAGAAGTACCCATGCTTATGTTGCCTATTTCACCCAATGCATCAATTTCCTGATTCGTAAGGTCATCACCTTTATTGTTTTCTTTATCCACCTCTGATGAGCCGCCATTTAACAAAGCATCTATTTCAGCCTGAGACAACATATCCTCCATGCTACTCATCCTCCTTCTTATTACTTCGGTTATTTTGACTGCGTTCCTGTTTTTCTTAACTCCAGGAGAACCACGGAATTTCAGCAAGTCTCCCACCAATACCTCAAGATTTCCGTTAACATTTGAATCCAGAGGTATTACGTCTCCCGGCTGCAGTTCAAGAAACTCAGCCACTTGAATCGTTGTTCTTCCCAATATTGCTCTAACAGGTACTCTTGTATGCTCAATTTTCTTCTCAATAGCTTCTTTCGCTTCCTTTGTTGCCTCTTTTTCAACACTGGAGAACCAAAACTTCGTATTTAACTTTGACACTATCGGTTCTACTACAATATGAGGAACACAAAGGTTTATCATTCCTTCAACCTCGCCAATTTTTGCACCTAAAGTAATCAATGCCACTGTCTCATTGGCCGAGACTATCTGTGCAAACTGGGCGTTGGTCTCAATTTTCTCAAGCCTTGGTTTCAATTCCACTACGTTTTCCCACGGCTCTCTCATAAGGTTTACAAGCTGAATGATAATTCTTTCGATAATGGCAATCTCTACTTCTGTAAATTCCCTCATTCTTTCCATCGGCAAGCCTTTTCCGCCGAGAATCCTGTCAATTAATGCATAAGCAACAGGCGGTGCCATTTCAAGGATGATCGAGCCTGTCAGCGGAGCAAAATCGACAACCGCAAGCACTGCAGGATTTGATATTGAGTTGTTGAATTCATAATAAGCTATTGGCTCAACAGAAATAACCTCTACTTGAACAAGAGTCCTCAAATATCCGGAAAGGAAGTTTGTAATAAGTCTTGCATAGTTGTCGTGGATAACATTTAAAGTCCTAATGTGATCCTTGGCAAATTTACTGGGTCTTCTAAAATCGTGGGTTTTTACCTTCCTCTCCTCGATCTTTGAACTGATCTGCTGGACGTCTAATTCACCTGTATTAAGGGCTTTTAGTAAATCGTCAATTTCATTTTGAGACAAAATATCTCCCAAGTTAAGCACCCCCTACTGGTAAAACCACTGATCAAACACAACGGTATATATAATGTCTGAATTTATATTTTCATTTGACAGTAATTGCTCATTCATCATCTTTGTGAGATCTGCCCTGGCTTTTTCCTTTGCATCGGATTTCATAACCTCCTCAAGAGTCAATGATTGGAAGTATGTACCGACAATTTCCTGAAGCTTGCTTTTATTTGACTCTACCTTGGCTGTAGTATCGGAAATGCCTTTAACCTTTGTAAAATAGGACAGCTCAACATTGACAACAATTACAGATATTTTTTTAGGATCTGTACTTTTAAGATTGAACGGAGTCTTTTCTTCAAACAGCTTAACCTTCAGCAAGTCTTTGTCTTTGGGTGTAACAACCACTTTACTTGCTGAATTCGGCCCTTCAGCCCTACCTCCCTGCACGAAGAAGATATATGCTGTCAATAATGTAAGGGCTAACGATAGAAATGCAACTACACCAATGAGAACAAAAAAGCTACTTTTACGCTCCAAATTCTATGCCCCCTTATCTTTGGAATAGATGTAAAAACAGGCATTGCTATTTATAATTAAAAAAGTGAAGAGCGTTAGAATGTTATCGGTCTTGATTGATAAACAAGTCTTTAAAAAGAAAGATTTTTCTTTTATATTGTAACACTTTTTCGACTACTTCTTCAACACTTTCGACAACAACTATTTTTTTCCCTGTAGTTGTTGAAATAATTGTGTCCGGAGTCTGTTCAATAAATTCAATTAAATCACTGTTTAAAATAAAGGCCTTACCATTTAGCTTCGTTAATTTAATCATAATATTTTTACCTCAAAAACTCAATAGAAAATTAATATTTTTTATGAAAATATTACGTTTTTTTCGATTATTTTACGTCAAAATACATCATCCGTCATTTTTCTTTCTAACGCTCACACATTACGTCAACTTATTATATCCGGGAGTGTATGCCTGACAAACCGCCATACACCCCCATCATCCTATATGCTATCTTTTAAGGTTAACAAGTTCCTGAAGCATTTCATCGGAAGTTGTTATTATTCTGCTGTTTGCCTGGAATCCTCTCTGAGTTATAATCATTTCCGTAAACTCTTTTGACAGGTCTACATTGGACATTTCCAATGTACCGGGATTCAAAGTTCCTACGCCTTCCGTTCCTGCCTTGGCACCTTTTTTGAACTCTCGGAGTTGGTAGTCGGAATATACATATTCTCTCCAACCTTTTGAAGGCCGGCCGGGTTGTCAAACTCGCCAGGGCTATAAGTCCCAACGGTTGCTGCTGACCGTTGCTGTAAATACCGGTAATCATTCCGTCAGAACCGATACTGAAGGTTACAAGCGAACCTGCCGGGTATCCGTCTACATTGGTAGGCTTTGCAGAACTGTCTGCCGCATACATTGTAAGTCTTGAAAAGTCAAGCTTCACATTGATATTTTGTGTTCCTACACTACTGGCCGGTATAATTGTTATGCTGGGAGTAACTGCCGAACTCTCAATTACCTGTCCCTCGGTATCAAACAGTATAGACCCGGTAGCTCCCGAAGCCGTAACTCCATTACCCGAATCAACCTGCCATGTCCACTCGGTGGCTCCGCCTGTAACAGCGGTTTTCCAGAAGCTCACATTTATTTTGTAGCTGTTTCCCAAGGAATCATATACCGTTAAAGGCATTGTAAACTTATTGTTATTTACAGTCGAAACGGAAGATGCACCGGATGCTGCACTGGTATAAATTGCATAGGATGCATCCAGATTTCCTTCAAACATGGCATAAGTAGTTGCTTTTGCTGCGATCATTCTTTTATTCTTATTGACGTCATCCGAATAAAGATTTATCGGTTCAATTTGACTTTCGGTATCAAATTTATAGGTTCCGTCAGCCTGCTTTGTATAAGCCTGCCAACCGTAAACATTCATTCCGCTTCCTGTTACAAGGTTTCCCAGCTTGTCTATACCAAAGTTACCTGCCCTTGTAAACTTAAAGGTATCGGCAGTTCCGCCTTTTACAATAAAGAAGCCGTCTCCCTCGATTGCAAGGTCGGTAGGATTATCGGTTCTTTGAACACTTCCGCGGGTCATAAGGGTATCAATGGTCGCAACCCCCAAACCCAAACCTACCTGCATAGGGTTCGTGCCTCCTCTTCCGGTAGTTGTATCAGGAGAACCGGCACCCTTTAAAGTCTGACTGAAAACTTCCTGAAACGTTACTCTGCTTGATTTAAAACCTACAGTATTCACGTTAGCTACATTGTTTCCTATAACGTCCATCTTTGTCTGGTGCGCCTGGAGTCCTGAAACTCCGGAAAACATGGATCTCATCATAATAAACGACCTCCTTCTTCTACGGTCAAGTATAATTATCAACTGTTGCTGCATCGTTCTATTCCTTCTGTCAGTCCGGAATAGGTAGCCTCCCTGAAGGGTCCGGCCACAAGTTTGGCATCAAATACTGTATCGTATATTTCTTCCATTTTCTTTAAAAGTATTATGCAAATACAGCTCCGTCGATGTTTGTGAATACGTTTTCTTTTAGCTCATTACTGTTTACTGCGGTAATAACTGTCCTGTTCCGTACGTTTACAACGAAGGCAATATCATCTATCAGCACCAAGGAGTCCTTTACTCCTTTTTCTTCCGCCTTCTGTACGGCTTTTGATATCTTTTCCTTTTGGGCATCCGTAAGATTAATGTTTCTTGCTTGAAGTCTCATTTCGGCATGTTTTGAGAATTTTAACTGGCAATTTTCATTTACCTTGCTCTTTAAAATATCCTCAAACTTTCCTGCACCTTTCTTTCAGGCTTGCCGGTTGATATTGTTCCGCGACTTCCATTAATCTTACCAATATTGGTATAAAAATTATTATTAATAATCACACTATCACCTCACCTACCTATGATGTCATATTCCCTCCGACGTTTTAGGCCCTATACATTACCGGGTTCTTCATTTTGAGGTTCTCCGTCTTGAGGTTCTTCAACCTGAGGGTTCTTTTCCGTACCGTCATCCACGATTGAATTTGCAGACGGTCTCTTTATATTGCTGATACTGTCCACAGGTACATATACCTCATCCAAAACTCCGGTGATTTTACCGTCAGGTGCTATATTGAAATCTCTAAGAATTCCGGTAACGGGAACCTGAAGTCCGTAACCGTATGCATCGGTAATTACCAGAGAAACTTTTTTGCCTATGTTTTCCTCAAGGTAATCCTTTTTAAAGTTCGGATCCGCCGAATTTACTTTAGTGTCTACTGCAGCTATTGTTACCTTTACGCCATCCATTACGGCATAGTTTTCATAAACACCTCTTTGAATTTCTTTTACAATTCCGCTTACTCCGATAATATCTCCGGTAGCAGGATCATAAACACTTCCCTTTACTTCATAGCCAATAATTCCGGTATATTGGGATATATTAGAACTACTGAACTGTCCATATTCTTCCGAAACAGTAAGCACATTTTCCACCGGAATATCCAAACCATCGACTACCAAAAGGGTTTTTCCGCCTTCCATTTTCACGCTGCGTACAATGCCCTCCACAAAGCTGGCCTCTGAACTGCTGCCGTTAGTCTTATTGGCAGTTATGTATTTTCCTATCATGCCAAAAGCCTTTGTAGCAGAAAAGCTTGTATTAAGGTTCTGCATTTGCTCTAAGGCACTGAACTGCGCCATCTGACTGATAAACTCTTTGTCGTCCACCGGATTTAAAGGGTCTTGATATTGAAGCTGTGTTATGAGGAGGTTTAAAAACTCATCTTTGCCCAGTTCTCCGGTCTTCCTTTGATTTGACTTGTTTGCGGTACTATCGATGATCTCCTGAATGGTCTTTTGATGACTTACAGCATCTATTGCCATTATGATTCCTCCTTGCTATGCCGTTAAATTAATACTGCTGCCCTCATAACCGTATGGATTGATGCTTTGATGAATCTTCTGCATCCTTTCAACGCCGGCCACATCCGAAACCTGCAGTTTTTCGTTGGAAATCCTTTGGTTAGCAGTTCCCTTATTCATTTCGTCTCTGCCGTCTTCCCGCCTTTTGTTGTCCCCGACTGTGACACTAAATCCTTCTACCGAAAAGCCTTGCTTTTCCAAGGACTCCTTGAGCATATTCATGTTTGATTCCAAAGCTGCTTTTACCTGCTCATTCTCTGCAACAAATTTGGCAATAACCATACCTCTTTCAGTAACAATTTTAATTCCAGTTTGCCAAGGTGTTCCGGCTTTAAGTCAATGACCATTTCACTTTTATCACCGCTTAATACCACTTTCGCCTTTTCAACCACCTGCTGAACTATTTCCTTCTTTGTGATAGGGATAGTATTTTGGACTTTTTCCACTTCAGCCTGACCTGTTGCTTTTTGAATGCTTGAGTTTGAAACTGCTTCAAACTGTCCGTCGTTACTGTTTCTTGCAGCAAATTCCGGCTCAATACCCTTTGAAGCCATAGACGATGCTTCTTTGCCAGCCTCTCTTCCGTGCCGGCATTGCCTTTCTCATCCGAAGAGGATTTAACCTCTCTGATATTGCTGCTGTCTTCTGCGCCGGTCTTTAAGACAACCTCTTCAATACTCTCATCATTTGTGTCCATTGCTTTCAATCCGGCTGCGTTTTTATCCTCTTCCAACACTTCTACAACTTTAGCAGCAATCTGTCTTATAAAACCGTCAGGTTCTTCATCGAGTTTGTCTTTTATTTCCTTTAAAGCTTCGGAAATACCCAGTTTATTTTTTAGCACCGATGCATCCTCCGCCAACTCTGATTCTGCATTTTCAAACTCCATGCCGTTTTGTGTGCTTTCATTATTCATGCTGTATTCTACGGCATCAACTTCGGCCCCCTTACCCATGAAAGCCTGTTCAACTTCCTTTTGGACAAGAGTTACTATCTTTGACAAGGTCATTTCCTCATCAGAGCTTAAACCAAGATATTCGGAAATTTTACTAGCGGCTATTTCGGCTCCAACTTCACTGCTAATGTCTCCAAGGTTTATTCCAATTGTGCCATGAGCCTTTCCAACTCTTTAGAACTTATTCCAAGAACTTCTGAAAGAGCTTTCACCATAGCCTTTTCCTTTAGCTTTTTATCATTTTCGATTTCGCCTTCAATGGATTTTTCCTTCGGGGAAGTTGTGCGTTCTGCCTTGTCCTGTGTTCTAGATGTCATTTTATTGGATGCTTTTTCAAAAGGCTTGCTTCTGTCGACCCTTTTTTCCTTTGCTTCCAATGCATCCTGAGAGATTTTGCTTTGCAGATTTTGATAGTCCCTGCCTCTTATATCCATTGCATTTTTATAACTGCTGCTTTGTCTCTCATTCGACTTCTCAACAGCCAGGTTAAGAGTATCCTTAAACTGCGATGACGAGCTTTTTCTCACGTCGGACGGCTTTTGCACCTCTTTGGACATATTCATCTTTGAAATAAAGTCAGGAATTAGATTTTGAGTTATCATTTTTTCACCTCCTTTCGATAATTGTGCAAATATATGAAAAGTTTCTATTTGTCAAATTCAACTCCATATACCTTTGAAAGCTTTTCTGTGACCTTTGCCGCATAGTTTTTACTCATTTCCGATATAATTTCGGCAGCCACATCTTTCTTCATATTTTTTAATGTATAGGCAACCAAGTCCAGTTGTGAATCGCCCAGCTCCTCAAATATTTTCGCAGAAGCTTTGGTGTCCATTTTTTCATATAACTGGGCAAATTCCTTTGCCTTTTGATCAGCTTTTTCTTCACTGAGTATCTTTTCATAAAGGCTTTGGGCCAGTTCCTCGTTCATATTTTCATAGAATTCCTTAAATCCCTCTTTATCTTCTTGCACCATAAGCTCCTCTGCTTTTCTAAGCTCCTCTTCATATTTAGCCCTTTTAGCTTCCATTTCCCCTTTTATCTTCTCATTTTCATTCCTCAATGCCTCAAAATCGGTCTGAGATTTCTTAAGCTCTTCAAAAGCTTTTTCCGTCTCCTCAAGCTTCTTTGCAAGCTCGCTGTTTTCCTTTCGGAACTGGTTGTATTTTTCAATCAGTTCTTCTATTTTGAGATTCTTCGGATCAAGGGGATCATATTCCGCCGGAGGAGGAGGTAAAGCCATTTTAAGAACAGGAATATCTTTAATATTGTTTCTGTATTTTTCCGCAAGTCCGTTTACATTGTTCCTGATAATAATGAAAAAACCCCTCCGACAACACTAACTATAACAATCAGTGTTACCAACAGCACAAGCAGCCCAAACAGAAAACCACTTCTTTTAACTTCCTTTTTCTCAGTTCCGCTTCCTTGCGCTTCAGGGTTTTTAATAGTTTCTTGAATCTTTTCTTTTGCCATGTCTCTCTCCCAATAGCATTATTTATAGTATTGTTTAATGTAATTAACTACTTACTACTACTCTTCCGAATTGCTTATATTAAAGCTTACAATCTCGTCATTGAGCTTTTGCTCTTCCTTAACTTGGTCTTTTAAATACTCTTCAAACTTCTTTTCCCTAAGCTTTTCAAGCACTTTTCGCTCCTGCATGGCTTTAATCAGCTTATCTCTATATTTATCGACAACTAGCTGTGCCTTCTTAATATTTTCTTTTTGAAGCTTTACCCTGTTACTAAGATAAGATATATACGTATTGTACTCTCGAAGCTCTCCTACCGATATGCCTTCCCAGGACTTGCTGTTTACGCTGTGGACATATTCATCCATCTCTTTATTGAGCCTGTTTAATATATCCTTTTGCCTCTCCAATTCCTGGACTGCTCTTCCCAGATCATTTTTAAGACCGTTTTCTATTTGAATTTTCAGGTTCAGCAGAGTCTGCATTCTGAAAACAAACTTTCCACAATCATCACCCGCCCTGCTCACCTATGCTATCAAAACAACACACTTTTCATCAAATTTATTGTCTCGTCATAAGAGTATCGGTCATGGACACCCTGTTCAATAAACTCCAGTATCTTGTCAATTACCTCAATGGCATAGTCAATTTTTTTATTGCTTCCTCTGGCATAAGCACCGACATTAATCAAGTCCTCAGCCTCTCTGTATACCGCCATGGTCTTTTTAATATTGTTTGCAATCTCTTTATGTTCATCGGTTACTATGTCCGGCATAACCCTGCTTACACTTGCCAAAACATCAATTGCAGGATACTGGTTTTTGTTTGCCAGATTCCTGGACAAAACAATATGCCCGTCAAGAATTCCTCTGGCGGTATCCGTTACAGGTTCAGTCAGGTCATCACCGTCAACCAATACGGTATACAGTCCGGTAATCGATCCCGATTGAGAATTCCCAGCTCTTTCGAGGAGCTTTGGCATTACAGAAAACACTGAAGGAGTATAACCTCTTGAAACCGGCGGTTCACCAATTGAGAGCCCAATTTCCCTCTGTGCCATGGCAAACCTCGTAAGGGAATCCATCAACAAAAGTACGTCTTTTCCCTGATCTCTGAAGTACTCTGCTATAGCTGTTGCCATAAGGGCCCCTTTAAGCCGGATAAGGGCAGGCTGGTCGGAAGTTGCAACCACCACCACGGACCTTTTTAAACCTTCCTCTTTTAGGTCCTTTTCAATAAACTCCCTTACTTCTCTTCCTCTTTCTCCAATAAGGCAATTACATTAACATCTGCCTTTGTATTTCTCGCAATCATACCGATTAAGGTACTCTTTCCCACGCCGCTTCCTGCAAAAATACCTATTCTCTGACCCTTGCCCACAGTTAAAAGACCATCTATAGTTTTTACCCCCAAGGGCAAAGGATCTTTGATTCTATTCCTTTGAAGGGGATGCGGCGGTTTATTGTCAACGGGATACGTATTCTCGGTAACAATCGCACCCTTGCCGTCAATGGGCCTTCCTGTTCCGTCAATTACTCTTCCGATAAGTGCACTGCCGACTCCCACTGACAAATAATCCCTTGTTGCCACCACTTTGCTTCCGGGACCTATTCCGTTCATGTCTCCTAAGGGCATGAGTAGCACCTTGTTATCCCGAAACCCCACCACTTCTGCAGATATAATTTTATTTTCCCTTAACGCATTTATCTTGCAGATTTCTCCAATATTAACCTCGGGGCCGTTGGATTCGATTGTCAATCCTACAACCTTGGAGACTTTTCCGGTATACTCAATAAAATCCTTATTATCCAAGACATCATAGTATTTTGAAAAATCAATGGCCGCCATAAAGCTTCCCCATTCCAGATTGATTGTTTTATGCGTGAAATGTAAATTATTTTCGACTTGCCAATACCTTGAAAAATGCTTCTTCAATCTTTTTAAGTTTAGTATCCATTCCGGCATCTACACTTCCGTAAGGTGTTTCCAATATCAACGCCCCTAGCTTTAATGCTTGATCCTTTACAATTTCAAGCTGTCCTATTCCTTCAACCGTCGAAAGAATCCTATCTTTGTTTTCAACTATAAAATCATAGTCCGCCAAAGAAACCTTCAGCGTTATGCTTTCCCTGTTAGAACATCTTTCAAATGCCTGTGCAATCATTTCCAAAAGTTTATCTTTGTTCATGCTGATCTCAGTACCGATAACTTTTCTGGAAATGTCCAGAATAACATTCATTGCATCCTTTTCAATGCCTTGAAGCGTTTCCTTATATTCCTTCAATGCATTTTCTCTGATTAACTCTGCCTCCTGCAGCAAATCCTCATACTGATTTTTGGCTTCTTCATATCCCTTTTCAAATCCTCTTTGCCTACTGTCTTCCTCTATTTCGGCTATTAACTGCATTCCCTTTTCCCGAGCTTCCTCCAATATTTTGGCAGCCTCAAGCTCGGCTTGTTTGATTATTTCCTCTGCCTCTTTTTCGGCTTTTTCCAAAATTTCCTTTTCATTAACAACCTTTTCATTTTCACACTTTTTGCCGAAAATCTCAGACTTTTCATTTATACAGGAATCAAAATCGATTTCCGATTCTTTAACCCTTTTAATGTTCTGATAATTAATAGGAACTTTGATCTGAACGGGAATTCCAATATTTATTTGACTACTCTTAAATATTTTATTGCTATACAATTACATCATCTCCTCCGCCTCTGGAGATTACAATCTCTCCGGCGTCTTCGAGCTTTCTAATGACATTAACAATCTTCTGCTGAGCCTCATCAACATCCTTAATTCTTACAGGACCCATAAATTCCATATCCTCTTTCACCATTTCAGCCATACGCTTGGACATATTGGCGAAAATCTTGCTCTGAACTTCCTCTTTAGTTCCTTTAAGAGCAATGGCAAGCTGATTGTTGTCAACTTCACGCAGGAACCTTTGAATGGAACGATTGTCCAGAGTAAGTATATCTTCGAATACAAACATTCTTTTCTTGATTTCTTCGGCAAGATCGGTATCTTCAACTTCCAGAGTTTCCATAATGTATTTTTCGGTTCCTCTGTCAACGTTATTCAAAATATCAACAATTGCCTGTACACCACCGGCTGCAGTAAAGTCTTCGGTAACAATGGACGAAAGCTTTTTCTCAAGTACCCGCTCAACCTCTTTTATTACCTCAGGGGATGTCCTGTCCATCGTTGCTATTCTCCTTGCAACATCTGCCTGTTTTTCCTGAGGAAGTGCAGACAATACAATTGATGACTGCTGAGGTTTCAAATATGACAAAATCAATGCTATTGTCTGAGGATGCTCATTTTGTATAAAGTTTATAAGCTGTGAAGGGTCTGCCTTCCTTACAAAGTCAAAAGGTCTGACCTGAAGGGACACTGTCAGCTTGTTTAAAACATCCAGTGCCTTTTGAGTGCCCAGAGCCTTCTCGAGTATTTCCTTTGCATAGCTTATACCACCCTCGGCAATATAATTCTGTGCAAGACATATCTGGTAGAATTCCTCCAACACCTTTTCCTTATCTTCGGGGCTTACTGTTCTGATATTTGCAATTTCAAGGGTTAACTGCTCAATTTCATCATCTTTCAGGTGTTTGAAAATTTCTGCCGATCTCTCAGGCCCAAGAGCAATTAATAACATTGCTGCTTTTTCTTTTCCGGATAGTTCTGTTTTTGCTGCTCCACCTCGAGCCACAATAATACCCCCTAAACCTGTTGTTCTTTTGTGACAAGTCGTCAAAACCTGTTAATCCCAGTCTTCAGACAGCCAATTTCTAAGAAGTTGTGCAACTGACTCTGGCTTTTGTTTTACAAAATTCTCAATCTGCTTCTTAATTTCGGATTGCTCTTCAAAGCTTATTTCAGGCAATTCATCTTCTTCAAGTGCATTAAGATTAGGACCACCTGCTGTAGCAAGTTCCGGTGCCAGTTGCGGCGTCTCTTTCTTTCTAGGCATTACTGAAATCATTAGTGCAATTATTAATATAATCAATAGTGCAAAGAAACCATAATCATCTATAAACTGTTTTACTCTGTCGGACATTGGCACTACTACTTCTTCCAAAGGTGCCAGTTTTTGCTTGTTAACCGTTATTTTTGCAACAGGAATTCCTGTAGCATTACTCAAACCTTGTTTAAACTGCTCTATAAATTCATCTGTCAACTTGCTGTCATCGGAAACTCTATTTCCATACCACAGGGCAACAGTCATTGATGACTCTTTAAAATTCATTGTCCCTATGGCTTTTTCTTCCGCCGTCAATGTCTCGGTAAATATTCTGTTAATTATTTCAGACTTGCTTTCATAAGAAGAGTTTCCCCCTCCGTCTATGGGGTAAGTCGGGACCTCTCCGGTTCCCGGATTGGCATCCATCCCCGGTGCACCGTTTTGATTTCCGTTTATAAGCTCCTCTGTCTTTCTTTCTTCACTGACTATTGCCTCATCCAATCCGGTAGGCTTTTCAATTTCTTTTCTGTTTTTTGTGACTTTATCCAAATCTAAAACCGGATTTACAGCAACGCTTATAAAATCGTAGCTGTCCGAACGGCCGGAATACAGATTTTTTATATTCTTCTCGAGTTCTTCTTTTATACGGAGCTTAAGTTTGTACTGGCTAGAGGGTATATTCATGCCATCTGACAAATCCTGATTCAATATATTAAAATTATTGTCTACAACCGTTACATTTTTGGGATCCAATCCTTCTATAGACGAGGCAACTACCATGACAATTCCTTCAACCTGTTCAGGAGTTATTTCTCCTTTAGGGTTTATCCTTACAGATGCTTTTGCCTCACTCTTTTTCTCAATGAAAAACATAGAGTCTTCCGGTATCGTAAGCTCGACATCAGCATCTTTTACATTATCAAACATCTTGAGTTTCGCAATAAGACTGTTTTTCTTAAAATTCTGCCATAGCTGCTTTTTATCACTCTCGGAAGAACTTACTTTTAGGAGGCTCCAGGCATCCTCAAAGGTCATCCCTGTCTCAGTGAGGCCTGTGGATGCAAGAGCAAACTCAGCTTTATTCTTGTCCTTTGAGTCAACAAGAATACGCTTCCCCTCTCCATGCTTATATTTTATATTTTTTTCTTTAAGAGCTTCTTCGATTGCAGAAATGCTTTCCGGATCTTCAACTGTAATGAGAGGGACGTATGTAGTCCTTGTAAGCATTACTATGGCGAGTGTAAGTACAATTACCAAAATACCGGAAGTTACGAGAAGTCTTGTTTTTTGTGACTTGTCAAGGTTTTTCCAAAAGTCAGTCACCTGCTGCTGCATTCTTGATAGTACCTCTGGCATGAATCCACCACCTTAGTCAACGGTTATCATCTTTTGTGACATTTACGCAACCTGTATAGAAGTGCACACATAAAAATATTCACTGCTTAAATCTGCATTCTCATTATTTCATTATAAGCATCTAAAATTTTATTCCTGATTTGCAATGTAAATTGAAGAGCTATATCTGCTTTTTGCGCAGCAATCATAACCTCATGAATATTGTCGGTTTTACCCGCTACAAAATCCTCGGTAATAGCTTTTGACTGTTTTTCAAGTTCATCTACCTGCTTTATGGCGTTCTTCAAATAATCGCCAAAGGATTCCTCAATACTTTCATTCTTTTTACCCACCGTATAATCAATTCTTGATACTGCAGGAGATATTAAATCAATACTATTTACAGCCATAATATCCTCCTTAAATAACGTCATCGAATTTCCACATCTTAAATTTCGGTTACATAACATTACGCCATAAGAGCTTTTATTTCATCGGGTTATCTTCCGATTTCCAGCGCCTTCATCGCCATACCCTTTGTAGTGTTAATAGATGTTATATTTGCTTCATATGCCCTTGTTGCAGAAATCATATTCACCATTTCCGTAACAACATCAACATTTGGCATTAAAACATAACCTCTTCATCCGCATCCGGATGTCCGGGATCATATACTCTTTTAAACGGAGATCTGTCTTCCACTATTCCGGTAACCCTTACTCCTCCGCCTGCCGACTTTCCTTTACTGCTATTTGCTAAATATTCGGAAAATGAAGCTTGAGAAGTTTTTTCCTCAAACAGCACCGTCTTTCTTCTATAGGGCTGTCCGTTTTCTGTCCTTGTAGTATTTGCATTTGCAATATTCTGTGAGATTGTATCCATCCTGAGTCTTTGGGCAGTAAGAGCAGATGCGCTTATATCAAGAGAACTGAAATATCCCATAATTTATTATCTCCCTTCTTTAATGACAGACTTGATCTTATTGAAATCACCGCTGATTCTTTGTGTGATCAGATAATATTTAATAGTATTTTTCGCCATTTGTGCCATTTCATCTTCAATATCGACATTATTTTCATCAAGTCTCATTGAAACTGCACTTTTATCCTCAGAAACCTTAATGTCTACATCCATAACATCTCTGGCACCTACCGGTATATGTTCCGGCCGTGTCCTTATACCTTTAATGCTTCCTCTTGCATTATTCAAATACTCCTCGAAAGCAACTGTCTTTCTTTTATAACCCGGGGTGTCAACATTCGCTATGTTCTGTGAAATAGCTTCGTTTCGTAACAATGCTGCATCCAACGATTTTTCAAGTACATTCGTTCCTGTAAGAATTCTGCTTAGCATTGGATACACCTCCTATGTATTTTCACTTTGCTTTCAAATAAGAACAAAATACTTCTCAGTATAATTCGACATATAAATATATTTTCCTGCATCAATTGTTTCAGTTACAACGGTATTATTAACCATATAATCACACAGGAATACTTCCAATTATTTTTATCGGATTTTTGCGGAAAATAAACATACACATGTACAAAAAATACTCTTGAACCCTATAAAGATTAAATAAAGAAAATCAAAAAAGAACTGCCAAAACTTGACTAATACATAAAATACCATTGCTTATAATGATATTATCACAACTTATAAAAAAACAACTATTTTAATATAAAATTATCATAATAATTTTTTATTGCTAAATAATTTTATTTTTCCAAATACCTTGAAACATATTCTTTCAAATTGTCTAAAGCCCTCATTGCCGTCTCATAATTTCTTTTTCTTTTATCCCGTATTTTAAGCGGAAGGCTTTCCATAATTCCGAAATTCACATTCATGGGTTGAAAATCCTTCACACTTTTATCGGAAATATAATGGCTTAAAGCCCTATTGCAGTACTTCTCGGAAATATGACCCGTTCTCTTCCCAGAAAATCCATAGAAGCATTAATACCCGCTATCATGCCTGAAGATGCCGATTCCACATATCCTTCCACACCGGTAATCTGTCCGGCAAAATAGATATTAGAAGCCTTTTTTAAGGCTGTATGCGGCATCCAAAAGCATTGGCGAATTTATAAAAGTATTTCTGTGCATTACACCATACCTTACAAATTCAGCATTCTCAAGTCCCGGTATCAATCTAAACACCTTTTTTGCTCCGGCCACTTAAGTCTGGTTTGAAAACCTACTATATTATACATAGTTCCTTCGCTGTTGTCCTGCCTCAACTGAACAACCGCATAGGGTTCTTTTCCGGTATTGGGGTCAGTAAGCCCCACAGGTTTTAAAGGACCGAACCTTAAAGTATCAATTCCTCTTTTGGCCATGGTTTCAACCGGCATGCATCCTTCAAAAACCACTTCACGGTCAAAGTCCTTTACTTCTGCAAGTTCTGCATTTACCAACTCATTCCAGAAATTGTCGTACTCATCCTTATTCATGGGACAGTTTATATAATCATCCGTCCCCCTTCCATAGCGTGCAGCCTTAAATGCCTTGCTCATGTCTATTGACTCGAAAGTAACAATAGGAGCGGCAGCATCAAAAAAATGAAGATAGCCCTCTCCGATAAAATCTGCCAAGTGCTTTGACAAACTTTCGGATGTAAGGGGACCGGTAGCAACGATTGTTATCCCTTCCTTCGGAAGCTTCTCTACCTCTTCGTTTATTATTTCTATATTTTCGTTTTGCTTAATAAGCTCCGTCACCATTTGAGAAAACTTGCTTCTATCCACCGCCAAAGCTCCTCCGGCAGGTACTTGGACATTGTCTGCACATTTCATAATTATGGAGTCCAAAAGCCTCATTTCTTCTTTTAAAAGCCCTACCGCATTTTCCAACTGGTTTGAACGCAGAGAATTGCTGCAAACCAGCTCTGCAAAAGTATCCATATGATGTGCCGGAGAATATTTTTTCGGCTTCATTTCAAAAAGCTTTACTTTTATTCCTCTTTTCGCAATCTGCCATGCTGCCTCGCATCCTGCAAGTCCTGCTCCTATTACATTTATATAATCAGCCATACTATTCCTCTTCTTCCTGTTTTCCATCTGTTTTTGCAAAATCACAGTTTTCATTGCTGCATCTTAGCTGCACCTTTTTGCCGGAATATTTTTTAAGCAGAAAACTCCCGCAATTTGGGCAACTTTCCTTTGACGGCATATCCCAAGTCATAAAATCACATTTAGGATCACCGTTGTTGTTCTCACACCCAAGATATTTCCTTCCTTTTCTTGTCTTCTTAATATATACCTTGCCGCCGCATTTAGGACAGGTAACACCGGCATCCTCCAAAATAGGCTTGGCGTTTCTGCACTCCGGAAAACCCGGACAAGCCAGAAATCTTCCGTTTTTGCCCATCTTGATTACCATATTTCTTCCGCATTTCTCGCAAATTTCATTTGTTACCTCATCGGGAATTTCAATATTTCCTATCTTTTCTTCCGCATCCTTAAGGACATTGACAAACTGTGAATAGAAGTTTTTCATTACATCTACCCATTTTTTTTCGCCTTCTTCAACTTCATCAAGTTTTTTCTCCATCTGAGCGGTAAATTCAACATCAACAATATCCTGAAAATAGTTTTTCATAATATCCGTTACTATTTTGCCAAGTTCGGTAGGAATTAATGTTTTTCCTTCCTTTACTATATAACCCCGGGCTAAAATAGTTGTAATAGTAGGAGCATAAGTACTCGGTCTTCCTATGCCTTTTTCCTCTAAAGCCTTAACCAGACTTGCTTCCGTATATCTTGGAGGCGGCTGTGTAAAATGCTGCTTCGGTTCAATCTTTTTCTGCTTTAAGTTTTCTCCTTCTGTAAGCTCGGGAATAATGATTTCTCCTTCTTCCGACTCTTCATCCTTGCCCTCCTGATACAGGACCGTAAATCCCGGGAACTTAACAGTGGAACCGCTTGCCTTAAAAAGATATTTTCCGGCTTCAATATCAGCATTTATAGTGTCATATACCGCCGGTGCCATCTGGCTGGCTACAAATCTATCCCATATAAGCTTATACAAACGGTATTGTTCCTTGGACAACGATTCTTTTACAGACTCCGGATCCATTTCAACCGATGTTGGCCTGATGCACTCATGGGCATCCTGGGAGGCTGATTTATTTTTATAGATATTCCTTTCTTTTGGAAGATAACTCTCTCCAAACTTTTCTTTTATATACTCTGCAGCTTGGTTTTGCGCCTCTTCAGATACTCTTGTGGAATCTGTACGAATATAGGTAACAAGACCCACTGCGCCAACACCCTTAACTTCAATTCCTTCATACAGCTGCTGCGCCACTATCATAGTCTTTTTAGTCGAAAAACCCAGCTTTCTGGAGGCTTCCTGCTGCATTGTACTGGTGGTAAACGGTGCGTTCGGATTTTTCTTTTTCTCACCTTTTTTAACTTTCTGCGCCACAAACACTGCATCTTTTATGTCATCTAAAATTTTTTTGACTTCCTCTTCACTCGTAAGTTCACTCTTTTTATTGCCCAAGCCGTAGAATTTAGCGTCAAAAGAAGTCTTTACTCCTTCCTTTAAAAGCTTCGCAGTAATAGTCCAGTATTCCTCTGGTACAAACTTTTCAATTTCTTCCTCTCTGTCGCATATAAGCCTTGTTGCAACCGACTGAACCCTTCCTGCACTCAATCCTTTTTTAACCTTTTTCCAAAGCAGCGGGCTTATCTTGTATCCCACAATTCTGTCCAGCACCCTTCTTGCCTGCTGGGCATCAACCAGGTCCATGTTGATTTCTCTGGGTGACTTTATGGCGTTCTTAACAGCATTTTTGGTTATCTCATTAAATGTTACCCTGCATTTTTCTTTTTGATCTATGTTAAGCAAATTAGCCAAATGCCATGAAATAGCCTCCCCCTCACGGTCAGGGTCGGTTGCAAGATATATGGTGTTTGCGTTTTTTGCTTCCTTTTTAAGTTTTGAAATTATTTCGCCTTTTCCTCTTATTGTAATGTACTTGGGAGCAAAATCATTTTCTATATCGACCCCCATCTGACTTTTGGGAAGATCTCTCACGTGTCCGACAGAAGCAACTATCTTATATCCTTTACCCAAGAACTTCCCGATAGTATTTGCCTTCGCGGGAGACTCAACAATAACCAATTTATCAGCCATCTTTTTCCTCCACTTTTTT
>NZ_BAVR01000029.1 GCF_000521465.1 Acetivibrio straminisolvens JCM 21531 | reverse complement strand
GATTGAAACTGTTATTAAAAACTACTCACAAGCTACTAAAAAATGTCGCGCCCCGTGCGGGCGTGTGGATTGAAACTTCTACAACTACTCATATGGGTGGACTAATTGCGTGTCGCGCCCCGTGCGGGCGTGTGGATTGAAACGCAAACATAGTTATGTTTTTAATATGCCTCATCGTCGCGCCCCGTGCGGGCGTGTGGATTGAAACTCAATCTGCTGTTGAGTGAGTGCCATACTCTCAACGTCGCGCCCCGTGCGGGCGTGTGGATTGAAACTTCTACAACTACTCATATGGGTGGACTAATTGCGTGTCGCGCCCCGTGCGGGCGTGTGGATTGAAACAGGAACTCTCTGGACTTGATGCCGACATCAACGATGTCGCGCCCCGTGCGGGCGTGTGGATTGAAACTCCATCATCAAATAATACTAAGTTTTGTGTATAATGTCGCGCCCCGTGCGGGCGTGTGGATTGAAACCTGGATGCGTTGCAACTCATGGGCGACGCAAAAGGCCGTCGCGCCCCGTGCGGGCGTGTGGATTGAAACTACATCCAGCTCCTGCAAAGTGGTCTTTTTGTAATAGTCGCGCCCCGTGCGGGCGTGTGGATTGAAACATGACTGATGCCCTATCAACAATAAACTTTACGTCGCGCCCCGTGCGGGCGTGTGGATTGAAACTTGAAAACTCTTTCAGGGCATTAAACAAATAGGTGGTCGCGCCCCGTGCGGGCGTGTGGATTGAAACATCAAAAGGGAAGGGAAAAAGGCGCTGGTTGTTAGTCGCGCCCCGTGCGGGCGTGTGGATTGAAACTAGGGATATGTAGCTACACTTGTATAGTCATCTCTGTTATGCCCCATACAAGCATGTGGATCAAACCTAATAATCTTTAATAGGTTTTAGATATATGCCGGTAAGTCTGGCTTAATGTAATCGTAAAAATTAAAATACATAATTTTCTGTCGTGCCTCACTTTATCCTGTAAATTATACTCTATGTCGATATCTGAAGCAAAACTTCCCAACTACTGACCGAGTAACAAAAAGGTGTAAAGTATTAATATTGACTTCGTTAATGCTACAATTTTCATACATCGAGAAGAATTGAAAAAATCTTGTCAAGACTTTTTTTAATACTTGTTGCATTTCCTGTAAACTCTATAACTAAACTGACATAGTTTATCTGTTGTAAAAGCCGTACAATCATTATTGAATATATCTAAAAAATAATCAGACTTCTTCAGACAGAAATGAGATGTTTGTAGAATGGATTTTAATAGAATAGGAGTAGATGTTATTGATTTTATAATTAATGCTCAATTGATTGCAAAATTAAATTATGATTAAATCTACAGTCTTAGTATTTATCAGTTGTATATTGATTGTAAATTGCAAAACTGTAAAAAAAATCTTTGACATTAGTCAAAAAATGATATAAAATATTTTAAATTTATATGAGGAGGAAAGAGAGCATGGCTTACATCTATAATGATGTATCAAGAACTTTTAGCGAATATTTACTAATACCAAATCTTACAACGGAAAAATGTACTCCGGATAATATAGACCTGAGCACTCCTATGGTTAAGTTCAAAAAAGATGAAAATTGCAGCCTCAAGCTGAATATTCCGATTGTGTCTGCCATTATGCAGTCAGTGTCTAACGATACACTGGCAATAGCTCTTGCTAGATGTGGAGGACTATCTTTTATATACGGTTCTCAGTCAATCGAAAAACAAGCTGATATGGTTAAAAAAGTAAAGAAATATAAATCAGGATTTGTTGTGAGTGATTCAAATCTTACAATCGACAGCACCTTGAAGGATGTTATTGACTTAAAGAGCAAAACAGGACACTCTACTATTGCAATAACAGACGACGGCACATCTTCCGGAAAGCTTCTTGGATTAGTCACTACAAGGGATTACAGAATAAGCAGGGATCCTTTGGATAAAAAGGTTAAAGATTTTATGACACCTTTCTCAAAGCTTGTTGTAGGTAAGCTTGGTATCAGCTTAAGCGAAGCAAATGACATAATATGGGGTCACAAGCTCAATTGTCTTCCTATTGTTGATGATGAGCAAAGACTTCACTATTTGGTTTTCAGAAAAGACTATGACGACCACAAGCAAAATCCTTATGAGCTGCTTGACAGCAACAAAAGACTGAGAGTCGGAGCAGGAATAAACACAAGGGATTACAAAGAAAGGGTACCGGCATTGGTGGAGGCAGGAGTTGACGCTCTCTGTATAGACTCATCCGACGGATTTTCCGTGTGGCAGAAATATACCTTGGATTATATAAAATCAAATTACGATATAAAAGTCGGTGCAGGAAACGTAGTTGACAGGGAAGGTTTCTTATATCTTGCAGAGGCAGGAGCTGACTTTGTAAAAATCGGAATCGGGGGAGGCTCCATTTGCATAACCCGTGAGCAGAAGGGAATAGGAAGAGGACAAGCTACGGCTGTTATTGAAGTGGCAAAAGCAAGGATGAATATTTTGAAAAAACCGGTGTATATATTCCTATATGCTCTGACGGCGGTATTGTTCACGATTATCATATTGTTCTGGCACTGGCAATGGGTGCTGATTTCGTAATGATGGGAAGATATTTTGCAAGATTCGATGAAAGCCCGACAAAGAAGGTTAAGAGCGGAAACGGTTATGTTAAAGAATATTGGGGAGAAGGCTCAAATAGGGCTAGAAACTGGCAGCGCTACGACCATGGAGGTGAAAACACCAACATGAAATTTGAAGAGGGCGTGGACAGTTACGTGCCCTATGCAGGTAAACTGAGCGACAACCTTGAAATTACGTTAAATAAGATAAAAGCTACAATGTCAAGCTGTGGCGCAGCTTCCATAAGCGAGCTTCAGAAAACTGCAAGGTTAACTCTGGTATCTTCCACAAGTATAATTGAAGGTGGAGCTCACGACGTTATATTAAAGGACAAGGAGTACTGATTTCCGTTTTGTTAATTGTGCCTCCCATGGGTCATATAAACTTAAGACCTGTGTGGGGCACAAGTTTATGCAGCAAAAACTGTTTTCAAAATAAAAATCTCCGTAAACAGGAGATCTTTATGTATTAATATTTAGTTAACAGTCCTCTCAATCAATAAATTTACTGTTCTTTCAGACATGCTAAACAACTCCCTTCATTATCAGTATATTATTCTCAAAATTTTGAGTGTTTGTCCTAAGTTATTTTATACACTTTATTGTGACACAAATTTTCAGATTTTAAACATGCTTTTTTATCATTTAGTTATGGAAATTACAACACCGTCTCCGGGAAGAATCCAGTCTTTAAAACCGATTTCAAGGCCATTGTCCATCGGTTCTTCAATAATTCTGTCTTTATGATTTCCCATAAAGCCGAAACTATGCCATGATAATTGATAAGAAGGGTCGTTTAATATAAAAATAACACTGTAATCTTTGCAAGGACGGGTTATTTTATTGGAGAAGCAGACATCGTTCAAAGGGACAATTGTTTCAATAACCATATCTATTGTACATTTCTTTTTCACTTTTATATCCCAGTAAGTATGTACTTTAATGCAGTATGCATCGCTGTTTTCAGGGCAATTGTCCAAAATATAGATTCTTTCGTTGATATCTTTGGTAAAATCCGTGGAATCAACAACAAATTTCTTAATTTGATACAACCTGCTGCTTTCAACTTGCTCCACTCTTTGCATTTCCGCACCAAAGGGTATTCTTATGGTACATTCTTTTTTTGACGGGTTTACAATCTCAAACTTTTTTCTTATGGTTTTGGATATGTAGTTTTCGCAAATATGGCATTCAATTTTTGTTCTGTAGCTTTTATAATAGCATTCATTTAAAAGTGAAGACAGTTCCCTTTCAAAAAAATTATAAAAATTATCTTTGTCATGATCATTATCTCTAAAATACAGCTCCGTCTCAATTTTTGCCTTTAAATCCTTCATTTCATCCTTTGTCAATCTGTTTACAAAATCATACTTAACCAGTGTTTCTGTAGATTCCACCCAGAATTTTACCAAGTTTATAAAAGTGGATGTAATAAGCGACACCCCCACACTTCTTATTCCTGTAAGAATGATATCACCGAATATCCCTAAATAAAACGCGTTTTAGGGGGAAAAAACAACTCAAAATAAGATGCAGACATTATTAATGTTGTTCCCAGTATGAATGAAATTAGAGAAATAATCCGAAGTCTTTTGACCATAACATATCAACCCCATAAAATTCGTGTTAGTATAATATATTATGTATAATAGAAAATTATTACAATTATTTTGTACAAAGCCTAACAGCCAAAAAGGCACAAATAAGCAATTCATAGATTTTTTTGCAAGATTTTATCTTGACTCTTGCAAACATTAATGCTACGATTATGTATATTAATGCTATAACGGATTGTTTGCATATGTTGGAATTCAAATAAGATTATCGATTAATGTTAATGTGGAAGGTGGAAAATATGTTTGTTTCAAAGGCTTTAAAGGTTAACGAAAAAAATCACCTTGAAATCGGCGGATGTGATTGTGTTGATCTTGTAAACAACTTCGGCACTCCCTTGTATGTGATGGATGAAAGTCTTGTAAGGGAAAATTGCCGTATATATAAAAATGCGTTGGACAATTATTACGGCGGAAACGGTCTGGTGCTTTATGCCAGCAAGGCTCTCTGCACAATGGCAATGTGCAAAATTGCCGAGCAGGAGGGGCTCGGGCTGGATGTAGTATCGGGCGGAGAACTATATACTGCAATCAAAGCGGGTTTTCCCATGGACAGGGTTTACTTTCACGGAAACAATAAAACCGTTAGCGAGCTGGAACTTGCAATAGACAACAACATAAAAAGGATAGTAGTGGATAACAGGCAGGAACTCTTTCATATAAATAGAATTGCTGCAAAAAAAGGTAAGACAGTAAATATTTCCTTTAGAATAAAGCCTGGAATTGATGCTCATACTCATGACTTTGTCCAAACCGGGCAGATTGACTCTAAATTCGGTGTTGCCCTTGAAAACGGTGAGGCAATGGAAATAATAGGCGAGGCGGTAAAGCTCAGCAATGTCAAAGTGGTTGGGGTGCATTGCCATATAGGCTCTCAAATTTTTGAACTCCATCCTTTTGAGGAAGCAGCAAGAGTAATGCTGACCTTTATTGCAAAAATAAAGGAGGAACTGGGGGTAGAAATTGAAGAGCTAAATCTCGGAGGAGGTTTCGGTATAAAATATACACAGGAAGATGACCCCATAGAATATGATCAGTATATAAAATCCGTTTCAAAAGTTATAAAAAGTGTGTGCGAAGATAAAGGAATAAAGCTTCCGTTTATAGTAATGGAGCCGGGCAGATCCATCGTTGCATCTGCCGGAATAACCTTGTACAAAATCGGTACCATAAAGGATATCAAGGGCGTAAGAAAATATATCGCTGTTGACGGTGGAATGACCGATAACCCAGATATGCGCTTTATCAGTCTAAGTATGAAGGTGTTATTGCCAATAAAGCTGACGCACCAAAGACAGAAAAGGTTACGATTGCGGGCAAGTGCTGTGAATCCGGAGACCTGCTGGGTAAGGACGTAATGCTTCCCGAAGCGGAAGAAGGAGACATTCTGGCCATTTTTGCCACCGGTGCATACAACTACTCCATGTCCAGCAACTACAACCGCATTCCAAGACCTCCGGTTGTTCTTGTGAAAGACGGCAAAGCCAGAGTTATTGTTAAAAGGGAAGACTATGACGATATAATAAGAAACGATATTTTGCCTGAAGATCTGTAAGCTTGGCATAAGCTTATAAAATGCTAATAGAATAATAAAAGCTCGGGACATCGACTCCCTTCGCTTTTGCCTCTTTCATTTCATTCCAAGAGGCTAAATAAAAAAGATGGAGCACATTTTAAATTTTGTGCTCCTTTTTAATATATTCTGTTATAATGAATCATATAAAGAGGCGATAGGAATTATAAAATTGCATTATGTTTTATATAATTCATAGGAAAAAGCATTTGTTGGAGAGATGAGAATGGATATTATAACAGGCCATGTAAATAGCGATTTTGATAGTCTTGCATCCATGTTAGCGGCAAGTAAACTTTATCCCCATGCTGTTATGGTCCTTCCCGGAATTATAGGAAAGGATGTAAAGAAGTTTCTAAACCTATACAGGGATTCATTCCATTTTTTAACTGTAAAAGATATTAATATAGAACAAGTTGAAAGATTAATTATTGTGGACACGAATTCGAAATCAAGGCTTGAAAAAACTTTGGAGAAACTTGTTGACAAGCCTGGTATTGATGTCATTGTGTATGACCATCATCCGGCATCCGAAAACATGATTGTGGCTCAAAAAATCACCATCGAAGACGTAGGTGCTTGTGCTACTTTACTTGCGGACGAAATTCAAAAGCTTGGCATTGAGCTTTCTCCTCTGGAAGCAACTGTTATAGCTCTGGGAATATACGCTGACACCAACTGTCTGACATTGCCGGGAACTACTTCAAAGGATGCATATGCCCTTGCCTTCCTTTTATCAAAGGGGGCCAATTTGCAGGTTATAGACGACTATATGACAAATCCTTTAAACTTAAATCAGCAGGTTCTTTTGGAGAAGATGGGCAAAAACATCAGGGTTATAGATATAAACGGTTTCAAGGTGGCTTTTTCTGCTGTAGAGGTTGAAGACTATGTAGATAACGCAGCTTTTCTGACAAGGAAGCTATTGGAGGAAAGAGATTATGACGCTCTCTTCTCAATTCTCAGAATGGACAACAAGACATATATAATCGGAAGAAGTCTTGAAGATGAAATTGATGTGGGGCATGCAATGACTTTCTTCAACGGTGGAGGACATCCCGGTGCAGGTTCGGGCAAATCCGATGAAGCGGATCTCAATAAGTTAGCAAGCTTACTTGAGAAAATTCTTAGGGAAAATATACGGCCTGTGGAAAGAGCTAAGGATATAATGAGCTCACCTGTTAAAACGGTTTCTTTTGATTCCAGTATAGATGAGGCCAACAAAATAATGTTAAGATACGGCCATTCCGGACTTCCTGTTGTAAAGGACGGTATTCTTTGCGGAATTATATCCCGAAGGGATATAGAAAAAGCGCGTTTGCATGGTTTCGGCAGCTCTCCTGTCAAAGCTTATATGACAAAGAATGTAATTACGATAGATCCGGAAACTCCGATAAAAGCAATTGAGAACCTTCTTGTTGAGCACAACATCGGAAGACTTCCGGTGGTATCCGGGAATAAACTTTTAGGTATTGTTACCAGGACCGATATTATAGCCACTTTCTTTGGTGAAAGTTCACCTCAGTGGTACAAAAAGAATTATATTGACAGCCAAAATGTAAACTTAAAAAATCACAATCTGTCCGACAAAATAAATGCTCTTCCCCAAAGAGTAAAGAACCTTCTTATTGAAGCCGGCAAAATCGCAGATGATGAGGGCTTAAACGCATATGTGGTCGGAGGATTTGTACGCGATCTTATACTTGGAGTTGAAAATCTCGATATCGATATCGTGGTAGAGGGAGATGCCCTAAAGTTTTCCGAAAAACTTGCAGGCCATTATCGCGCACACCTTACAAAGCATGATAGATTCGGTACTGCAGTGGTGGTACTGGAAGATGATTTTAAGATTGATGTGGTAACGGCCCGTAAGGAATATTATGAGTATCCTGCATCCCTTCCCGTGGTTGAAGGGGGAACTATAAAGGACGACCTCTTCAGAAGGGATTTTACCATAAACAGCATGGCAATAAAGCTTAACAAATCCGGTTTTGGCAATATAGTAGACTTTTACGGCGGAAGAAGGGACCTTCAGCTTGGGCTTATAAGGATACTTTACAACCTCAGCTTTGTGGAAGACCCTACAAGAATATTCAGGGCAATAAGATTCGAACAAAGGTATGACTTTAGAATGGAGGAGAAAACCGAGGAATTTGCGATTAAGGCTATAGAATCCGGCATTCTTTGGAAAGTGAGTCTTGAGAGGATAAACTTCGAGTTCTTTACAATGCTGAAAGAAAACAATATTCCAGCTATTTTAAAAAGAATGGAAAACTTACGTATACTAAAAAGTGTCTATCCCGAAATCAGGCTTACCGATGACATAAAGAAACTTCTTAAAAATGCCGAAGAAAATTTGGCTTATTTTAAAGAAAAGTTAGACTTCCAAGAAACTTTAGACAGGACACTCTTATTTTTATTGATCCTTCATTCAAACATGAGTTTTGAAAATGCCTCCAGGTCATCGGAAAATATGCGACTATCAAAGGAATACAAAACAGAAATACTAAAGCTCACCGAAGTAAAAGACAGGGTGCTTTCAAATTTGTCCGGAAATATTGATATATCCAATTATCATGTTTATAATGAGTTAAAGGGATTATCGTTAGAAGTTCTTCTGGTATTATGTATGCTAAGTAATGATAAGAAGCTAATAAACAGGGTAATCCTTTATATAAATAACCTCAAAAATATTAAGGCATGTGTATCCGGCAAGGATTTAAAGGAACTGGGCGTAAAGCGGGGCCCGAGTATACGCTTCTTCTTGACCAGGTGCTTGCAGAAAAACTCAACGGCAATCTGCAAACCTATAAAGATGAGCTTGAGTTCCTTAAAAAAATAATTAAAAATAATTAGTATTGTATTTAAGGAGAAGAAAATGTTGTTACAGCAATTAGAAAACAGTCCCGAATTGCTAATTTATTGGTTTATAGTTTTTGCTTTTTCCATATCGGTTCATGAATCGGCTCACGCTTATATAGCTTATCGTTTGGGAGATTCGACGGCAAAAGACAAGGGGAGGATTACAATTGATCCGCTAAAACACCTTGATTTATTTGGAACGTTAATGATGTTAATAAGCTTTATAGGATGGGCGAAGCCTGTGCCTATAAATCCATCAAATTTTAAAAATAAAAAGATCGGGACCATCTTAGTAAGTCTGGCAGGTCCGCTTTCCAATTTGATTCTGGCAATACTTTTTGCTATTCCGCTTACTTTTGTGACTTTAAAGTATTATCCTCTGGAAAATAATCCATTGAGTCCGGCGGTGATTATATATAATTTTGCTTCTTACGGCTTTGTTATGAATATAGCTTTGGCTGTTTTTAATCTTCTGCCATTGCCGCCCCTCGATGGTTCCAAGATATTTACTGCAGTTTTGCCGTCAAAATATTATTTCAAGGTTATGCAGTATCACAATGCTACTTTCATTATATTGCTGTTATTGTCCTATACCGGGTGGCTTGGCAGAATAATTACACCGGTTATAGACGGAATGCAAAGTGCCGTATTATCTGTAATTATACCCATAATGAAGCTAATTGTATAAAAAATATGATTAGACTTTAATATAAAAAAAGATATAATTTATTATTGTAATATATTCATATGACAAGATTTTTTATACGGGAGAGTGAAGTTTTAGTGAAAAAAGGTACTATATTAAGCGGCATGAGACCTACTGGAGCTTTGCATCTGGGCAACTATTTCGGTGCATTGGAAAACTGGGTAAAGCTTCAGAACGATTATGATTGTTATTTTTTTGTTGCAGATTGGCATGCCCTTACAACGGGATATGAAGATACATCGCAAATTAAGAATAATATAAACGACCTTGTTATAGATTGGATTAGTGCAGGTCTTGACCCTGAAAAATGCGTTATATTTTTGCAGTCAAGCGTAAAAGAGCATGCAGAACTGCATTTGTTGTTCTCCATGACGACGCCTCTTTCATGGCTGCTTCGCTGTCCGACATACAAGGATCAGCTCAGTCAATTAAAGGACAAGAACATTACCACATACGGATTTTTGGGGTATCCATGCCTTCAGGCTGCCGATATATTGATCTATAAGGCCGGTTTTGTACCTGTGGGAGAAGACCAGCTTCCGCATCTTGAGTTGACCAGGGAGATAGCAAGGCGGTTTAATTATTTGTTTGGCGATGTTTTCCCCGAGCTCAGGCAATTTTGACAAAGGCAAAAGTATTGCCGGGAACCGACGGCAGAAAGATGAGCAAAAGCTATGGCAATACCATAGCCCTGTCCGATAGTCCCGATGAAATCAGAAAGAAAGTAAGCACCATGATAACCGACCCTGCCAGAATTAGAAAAGACGACCCAGGACATCCTGAGGTGTGTACGGTATTTTCTTTCCATAAGGTATTTAACGAAAATGAAGTAACTGAAATCGAAGGGCAGTGCAGAGGCGGCAAAATTGGGTGCGTACAGTGCAAAAAGAATCTTGCAAACAAAATGGTGGAACATCTTGAACCTATATATGAAAGAAGACAAAAATTACTGGAAAATCCGGGTGTAGTTAAGGAGATTCTTGCAAACGGCAATGAAAAAGCAGGAAAGGTTGCCCAAAAAACCCTTGAAGAAGTCAGAAAAGCCATGAAAATAGATTTTATTTAGCCTTTTTCCGTTGAACCTATAAAGGTGGTGAATTTCTTTGGAAAGTGCGTTGTCAAAAGCATGTACTATAAAAATACAAAACTTTGAAGGACCGTTTGATCTACTGTTTCACCTTATAGAAAAGAATCAGATAGATATATATGACATACCTATACACGAAATAACGGATCAATATATGGATTACCTTTTTGCAATGCAAGAGCTAGATTTGGAAATAGCCAGTGAATTTCTGGTAATGGCAGCAACACTTCTTCACATTAAATCAAAGCTTTTACTCCCAAGTCCGAAACAGGAAAAGGAGGAAGAGCTGGACCTAGGGAAGAGCTGGTTTTAAAACTTATTGAGTATAAGAAATATAAGAGATTTACCGAAATCTTAAAGATAAGGAGAAGGATGGAGAAAGGTATTTTTACAGAGGTCCTGAGGACATTGACCTAAAGCATGAGGATGAGCCTTTAGAGCTTTCTTATGATGAGCTAAAGAGGGTTTATGTCGAGTTGATAGAAAGAAATGAAAGAAAAATGAACAAAAATACCGGGAAAATGACTCAGATACTACAGCATGAAAAGGTTTCCCTGCGCAGCAAAATCAGAGATGTCATAAGAACGCTTTTGAAAAAACCTATTTTCAAGTTTTCTGAGCTTTTTTCTCCAAAAACCAGGTCAAGGCTTGAAATTGTTACAGGTTTTCTTGCCATATTGGAGCTGGCAAAGTTAAAGAAAATTACCTTAATACAGCCAAAGCAGTTTGCGGATATTACGGTCTGCAAATGTGAAAATACCAATCTTGAAGATATTGATGAAGAAAGTATTGCGGCTGAAAACTGATATGGGGTTGGAGTGATATAAATGGATTTAAAGAAGCTCGAGGGAATCCTCGAAGGCATGCTTTTTGCTTCAGGCGATAAAATTTCCATTGAAAAACTTAGTAGTATTATAGGTATTGACAAAAAAACAATCAAGCTTGTTTTGAATAATATGATAGTAAACTATAATAACAACCTTCCCGGGGTATTAGCATTAGGGAAATAAATAACGGCTATCAGCTTTGCTCAAAGCCTGAGTACTATGACTATATAAAACAGCTTTTCGAACCTAGGCAGCGCAGCGGTTTGTCTCAAGCAGCCCTTGAAACTTTGGCAATCATTGCCTATAATAGACCTATAACTAAAGCAAGGATTGAACAGATAAGAGGTGTAAACTCCGACAGTGCAGTTGCAAGGCTCCTTGAGAAAAACTTGATTAGAGAAGCCGGAAGACTGGATGCTCCCGGCAAACCCGTATTATATGAAACCACAGACGAATTTTTCAGAAGTTTCGGTTTTAAGTCCGATTCGGATCTGCCCATATTTGAACTAAACGATATACACGAGGCTGACGAGGTAAATCAAAACAGTGAACAGGAAAAAACGGATACAGAATTGGAAATGCAAGAAAAAGTATAATTGACAAACTAGGGTGATTGAAATGAGTGAATATGACATATTCAGAGTTCGGCCATGGGTAAGGTTTTGGGCTAGAATTATTGATATATGTATTGTTAGCACAATTGTGAGATTGACTCAATTGATTTTTTTCCAAGGCAGTATGTTCGACCCCATATTGCTTAGTATGGGAACTTATTTTATCTGGGCTCTTGCGAGGCAAGATTAATATCAACTTGGGGAACTACTCCCGGAAAGTGGCTGCTTAAATTAAAGGTGCGGACTAATGTTTCCGAAATACCGGATTTTAAAAGAGCTCTAAAAAGAAGCATCCTTGTTTGGATACTGGGTATGGGTTTAGGTATTTTTACAACTATATCCTATATTTTCGGCTATTATGAGTTGACCAGAAAAGGCATTACTCTTTGGGACAGAATCAGCGAGTGCAACGTAGAGTACGAAAAAATGAGCGAGAACAGAAGAATTGCAGCGGTTTTAACGGTAATCGGACTTGGTGTTGCCTATTTTTCGCTGGTTATTGTCAACGGCGTTTTGTATTTAATAAACGCCGGAGGCTTATAAAAGCTTTGGATAAAATTTTACAATTTAAATTGCCGCATAAAAATACACAATTCATGTGTATTTTTTGTTTTTATAGGCAAAAATAACTAAATGAGGTGCGGCAATGTTATATAGAATCATTTTTGTATTAATAGCTCTTATACTGATTGTGTTAATATTTTTATTAAAAATAAATATCGTAATTGAGTATAGCAAAGGAGGGAAGAATAACCACTTTGAGATATCTTTTTTGTGTTCAAAAAAGGTTTAGATATGAAATAAAAGACAAAAATGAAAAAATAGATAGGGTAGATACTTACTACCAAAAAATTATGCAAAACATAGAAAATTCTAAAAGTTTTTATGGAAAAAATCAAGAAATAATAAAGAAAATCATGAACTATCTAAAATGCAGAATATGTATTGAAAAACTTGAATTTTCCGCAGTGATTGGAACGGGAAACGCATCTTATACGGCAATACTGACAGGGATTGCATGGAGTGTGGCAGGAATTCTTGTCTCCATTCTTCACAGTTTTACAAATGTAAAAGACAAAAGGGTGGAAATAAAGCCGGACTTCACAGGAAAAAAGTTTAATCTTGAACTATATTGTATATTTAAGGTTAGAATTGTTTATATTATTGTTATAGGTTTGATGATACTTAAGCACTTAATAAAAGCTAAAGCCGGTTTTCTCAATATTAGAAGGAGTATTACAGTATATAAATAGGATTCAGTTTGCAAAAATAAAATACCAGGTGGTGATTAATATGGCAGAACATCCTATCCAAGGCTTAATGTCAACAGCAATGGAAAGTATTAAAGAAATGGTAGATGTAAATACCATAGTAGGAGATGCAGTTCAGGCACCGGACGGAACAGTGATAATCCCTATTTCAAAAGTAACCTTTGGTTTTGCGGCAGGTGGTGGCGAGTTTGCTTCATGCTGCGCTGTAGAGGGAGAAAGCGAAGAGGGTTCCGAAGAGGGCAGCAAGCCCGAAAGCAAGTTCCCATTTGCAGGAGGTAGCGGTGCCGGAGTCAGTATAAACCGGTGGCATTCATGGTAGTAGGTCAGGGACAAATTAAGCTTTTACCTGTAAATATCAATTCATCTTTAGAAAAGGTTCTGGATTTGATTCCTGAACTTATTGAAAAGACAAAGGATACTGTAAAGAAGAGTCTTAAAGTCAAAAAGGAAATAAAGCCCGGTGATTCAAGCACAAAAAGTGCAAAAGAAGAAGATGATGAATAAGTGGGAACAAGCCCACTTTTTCTTTATGGAAGCACTAATTTGAATGATTTAAAAACTGATGAATTTATGATAATATTTAAAATAAAAAGTAAGGAAAACAATTGACAAAAAGGATTGAGTTGTCTTTATGGAAGAGATAAGACTTCAAAAGTACCTGGCGGAATGCGGTGTTGCATCCCGAAGAAAGTCTGAAGAACTGATAGGTCAGGGCAGGGTCAAGGTTAACGGTGAAACGGTCACTCAAATGGGTAGAAAGGTTTCCTTAAATGACATAATAGAGGTTGACGGAAAGCCGGTCAAAATGGAAGAAAGAAAGGTCTATATAGCATTAAACAAGCCGGTAGGGTACATAAGCTCGGTAAAGGACCAGTTTGGAAGAAAGACGGTGCTGGATCTGGTCAAGGATATAAAGGAAAGAGTTTTTCCGGTGGGAAGGCTTGATTATGATACCTCCGGTCTTTTGTTGCTTAGCAACGACGGTGATTTCACCTACAAGCTGACTCATCCTAAACATGAGATAAAAAAGGTTTATGAAGCAGTTTTAAAGGATGTTCCCTCAAAAGATGACATAAAGCGTTTTGAGCAAGGTTTATGGATTGATAATTATCTCACAAGTCCCGCAAATTTTGAGATTTTGGAAAGTGACGGAAAAACATGCAAGGTTAAAATAACCATACACGAGGGAAAGAACCGTCAGGTGAGGAAAATGTGCGATAAAATCGGTTGCCCCGTAATAAAGCTCAAAAGAATTTCTATTGGTGATATATCCTAGGGGAGTTGGGTGAAGGCTCTTGGAGATACTTGACTGACCGGGAGATTAATTCTTTTTTTGACCAACAGTAATTGAGTAAAATATATTATTTTTTCTACAACATCCGACATATTAATTCAATTAGCAATAATGTTTTGACAAAACACTATTTCATATTTAAAATATTAATGGCTGTAAAAATAAACAGCAAGTTGGAGTTACTTAAAAAATATAGAACAGGAGTTGAATCAAATGGAACTTTGGTTTACAGAGTATCAGACCTCTTCATTAGGAATTACATGCAAGACAAAAAAGACTTATCACACTGAAAAAACAGAATATCAGAATCTGGCAGTTATAGATACCGAGCAGTTTGGTAGAATGCTTCTTTTAGACGGAATTATTCAGACAACAATTGAGGACGAATTTGTCTATCATGAAATGATATCTCATATTCCGCTTTTTACTCATAAAAACCCTAAAAAAGCACTGGTCATCGGCGGTGGTGACGGAGGCTCAATAAGAGAAATAATAAAGCATCCATCCATCGAAAAGGCAGTTTTGTGTGAAATAGACGGCCGTGTCATTGAGGTATCAAAGCAGTATCTTCCGGAGATTAGCTGCGCTTTGGAAAACGAAAAGGTTGAGGTAGTGGTTGGCGACGGTATTAAGTACGTAAAAGAACACAAAAATGAATTTGACGTTATAATGATTGATTCTACAGATCCGATAGGACCTGCTGAAGGACTGTTTGCCATTGATTTTTACAAGTCGGTATACGAAGCACTGAAAGAAGACGGTATATTTGTTGCGCAGACCGAATCTCCTTTCTTCAATAAAGACCTTATATCAAGAGTCTTTAAGGATGTTAAGTCATTGTTCCCGATAGCAAGGCTTTACACATGTGCAATCCCTACATATCCAACCGGATATTGGTGCTTTACCATGGGTTCAAAGAAGTATGATCCTTTAGAAACCGACATAGACTCTATACCGGATATCGATACCAAGTACTATTGTCCAAAGATTCATAAAGCGGCATTTATGCTGCCGAAGTTTGTTAAAAATTTACTGAAATAACTTATAATTTGATTTGATGAGGTATTAACATGAGCTTAAAAAACGGAAATTTTACACTGCCGACAAAATTTATGGCAAGTACTGACAGTTATAACGATGCATCCATAGTAATGGTGGGTGTTCCAATGGATTTTACCTGCAGTTTCAGACCGGGCACAAGGTTTGGGCCGCAGAAAATCAGGGAAGTATCCATAGGTATTGAAGAATACAGCATATATATGGACCGGGATTTGACCCAGTGTTCATTCTTTGATGCCGGTGACTTGGATCTTCCATTCGGTAACGTGGATAAAAGCTTAAATCTTATTGGAGATACAGCAGAGGAAATACTTAATGACAATAAATTTCCGCTTTTTATCGGAGGCGAGCATCTTATCAGCGTTCCGGTAATAAAAAAGGTATATGATAAATATGGATCGGATCTTGTAGTAGTTCAGTTTGACGCCCACGCCGACCTTAGGGAAGGGTATATCGGTTGTCCCAATTCCCATGCATCGGCTGTAAGACGCTTGATTGACTTTATGCCGGGTAAAAATATTTATCAGTTCGGTATAAGGTCCGGAACCAGGGATGAGTTTGAATATGCAAAAAGATTCACCAACATGTATACCATTGACGTTTTTGAACCCTTAAGCCGTGTCATGGATACCATAAAGGACAAACCCATATACATAACCCTTGATATTGACGTTGTGGACCCTGCATACGCCAACGGTACAGGCACACCGGAGCCCGGCGGAATCAGCTCCAGGGAGCTTCTTGATTCGATACATCTGTTTAAGGGTAAAAATCTTGTCGGATTCGATATTGTGGAGGTTTCGCCCCATTATGATCAATCGGACAGGACGGCGCTCCTTGCAGCAAAAATTATTAGAGATATCATTATGATGGTTGGATAAGGAAGGCTATGCAGACTATTAAAAATTCATTGGGACAGTCCCATGACTACATTAAACTGTTTGTCAAAGAAGGGGACACGGTTGTGGATGCTACTTGCGGAAACGGAAACGATACAGTCTTCCTCGCAAGTCTTGTAGGTGAAAAAGGCAGGGTTTTCGGCTTTGATATACAGGATAAGGCAATTGCCAATACAACAAAAAAGCTCGAGGACTTGAAGCTTATTGACAGAGTAACTCTTATAAAAGACGGACATCAAAATATGGACAAGTATGTTGATGCTCCGGTAAAAGCGGTAATGTTTAACTTAGGCTACCTTCCGTCAGGAGATCACAGCATCGGTACCAGGCCCGAAACAACCATAAAAGCTCTGTCAAAGTCAATGGAGCTTCTTATTACAGGAGGAATTATAACTGTTGTCATTTACTACGGAGGAGACAGCGGCTTTGAAGAAAAAGAAAAGGTTCTTGAGTTTTTAAAAAGCATAGACCAAAAGAAATTTATGGTTCAGCGTACCGATTTTATAAATCAGGCAAATTGTCCGCCAATATTGGTGTGCATTGAAAAGATATCATAAAAGAATAAAGCAAGTATATAAAGCAATCTAAATGTTTAAAGGGGCTTAATGCCCCTTTAAATTGCTTTTGATGCAAACACTACAAAAATCAATAGAAAAATGCCAAGTATAGATATTGCATATACGGAATATTTCAGCCTGTTGAACATGTTCCATTCCTGGGCAAGGTGCTTTTTTTGGGTTTGAAGATATTCAATCAGCTCAGATAAAAGATTGTAGTTTTCATCATCTATATTAGCAAGCTGTACGCCATAACTATAGCCACCGCTTTTATTTGCAATTCTTCTAATTATTTTGCAGGTAAAAGATATTGTTATTTTCGGTGTTACAAAGACGTCAATATCTATTTTTCTTCCTTCCTCAAAAAAATCATCGGAATGTATCAAGCCTCCTCCAAGGCTTATATCCGAGATGTTTGCGATATATGATATGTTTTCTTCATACCTTACTCTGCAAGAATAATTTACACGGAACCTTTCGTGCTTTCTTTGATTGTTATAACTTAAGACTTTGCTTATTTGAATGGTAATGGCCTGCTTTCTTATGGAGATTACTTTTTTTGAAACACTTCCCGTAAACAGTGTCTCGCAATTTTCATCAAGGGATTTGATAACGATTTTACTTCCTTCGCTAAAATAGCTCTTAAAATACTTTGCAGAAAGGAATATTTCGGCAATATTTTTATCAAGGTTAATATACGTGATTATGCCGTGAACCCATTTTTCATCGTTATTTATCGACACCCTGCAAAAAATAGGAGAATCAATTTGAGGAAGTAAATCGCTTGACAATTTAACCACCCTGCCTTCACCAAGTATTTATCTCATAAGTTTTATCGGCAAAAACGTTAAAATTCTAGACCAAAACCGACATATATTTTATTGTTTTTGTAAAAAATCTATATAAACATTAAAGTATAAAATCCTCTTTTTATATCATAAACATTTGGGAAAATATTGCAATATTAAATAAAGTAGGATATAATTTATTATAATTATAACCAGGTAATAATATCATATAATAATAAAAAATAAGTAGCTGAAATGTAAAGTTGTAATTGTATTTCAGAGAATGTATACAAAATGTATTTTGAAGCTACTGGATACAAAATTAATAATAAATGACAAGAGGTGGGAGATTGATGGACAAAGTAGACAAGATTGGCCTTCTCCGCGAAAAACTAGCCCAAGTAGAGCAGGGCGGAGGAGCGGAAAAAATTGCAAAGCAACATGATGCCGGTAAAATGACAGCCAGGGAAAGAATCGAAGCCTTGTTTGACGAAAACAGCTTTGTTGAGATCGACACATTTGTTGAAACAAGAAGCATTGACTTTGATATGCAAAAAAAGAAGGTTGCCGGAGACGGCGTTGTAACCGGATACGGCTCCATAAATGGACGTCTGGTCTTTGTTTCGTCCCAGGACTTCACGGTAATCGGAGGATCTTTGGGTGAAATGCACGCCGCTAAAATTACGAAAGTAATGGACATGGCAATGAAAATGGGTGCTCCGTTTATAAGCATTAATGACTCGGGCGGTGCAAGGATTGAAGAAGGAATTGACGCACTTAAAGGATTTGGAGACATTTTCTACAGAAACACTTTGGCATCGGGTGTAATACCGCAAATTTCAGTTATCATGGGACCATGCGCAGGTGGAGCGGTATATTCTCCTGCAATTACCGACTTTATATTCATGGTTGACAAGACCAGTCAAATGTTTATAACAGGTCCCCAGGTAATTAAGTCCGTAACCGGCGAAGATGTAACATTTGAAAAGCTTGGCGGTGCAGAAACCCACAACTCTGTAAGTGGTGTTGCACACTTTAGAAGCTCAAATGAAAAGGAATGTATAGAGCAAATCAAAAAGCTCATCAGCTATCTTCCGGATAACAATCTTTCAGATGTTCCGATTGTTCCAAGCCCGGATGACATGAACAGAATCAATGACAACTTGGCTAATATTATTCCGGAAGATTCCAACAAGCCTTATGACATGATGGACATAATCACTTCGGTAGTTGATAACGGTGATTTTTTTGAAATCCAAAAGCATTTTGCTCAAAATATTATAATAGGTTTCGGAAGAATGAATGGCGGTACCGTCGGTATAATTGCAAACCAGCCGAAATTCTACGCAGGAGTCTTGGATGTAAACTCCTCTGACAAAGCTGCAAGGTTTGTTCGTTTCTGCGACGCATTCAATATTCCGATTATAACCTTTACCGATGTTCCCGGATATCTGCCCGGTGTAGGTCAGGAGCACAACGGAGTAATAAGACACGGTGCAAAGCTTCTCTATTCTTTCTCCGAAGCTACTGTTCCTAAAATCAATGTTATCGTAAGAAAGGCTTACGGTGGTGCATATATTGCCATGAACAGCAAGCACCTTGGGGCAGATATGGTATTTGCATGGCCTTCAGCAGAAATTGCAGTTATGGGACCTGAAGGTGCGGCAAACATCATTTTCAAAAAGGATATTGCAGCTGCCGATGATCCGATGGAAGCAAGACGCAGACTTATTCAAGAGTATCGCGACAAATTCTCCAATCCATATGTTGCTGCTTCAAGGGGTTATGTTGACGATGTTATTGACCCTGCAACAACAAGGATAAGGCTGATAAGTGCTCTTGAAATGCTTGCAAGCAAGAGAGAAAACAGACCTGCTAAAAAGCATGGAAATATTCCTTTATAATGTTGGGAGGATATTATGAAAGAGCAGATAAATGAAGAAATAATCCTGGCAATATCAGCGGCAATTGCCGCCCTTGAAACCAGACCAGGATACAAACTTGTAGTCAGATCGTTTAAAAGAATACCTCAGACATCTCCTGTATGGTCCACAACAGGAAGAATCGAAAGAATTGAAAGAAATATGTAAAAACTAATTTATAAGGAGGATTAAACATGAAAAAGTTTTTGATAAAAGTAAACGGAAATCAATATGAAGTTGAAGTTGAAGAAATCAGGGACGGAGCTTCCGCGCCACAGGTTTCTCTCAGCGCGCCTGCACCGGCGGCATCTGCACCGGCACCGGCTCAGGAACCGAAAGCCGCAGCTCCAAAGAAAGATACCGCAGTACCTGCAGGTGCTGTAGTAATTAAGGCTCCTATGCCCGGTACAATATTAAATATTCTTGTAAATCAGGGAGATACGGTAAAGAAAGGCCAAGTTCTTTTAATTCTTGAAGCAATGAAGATGGAAAATGAGATAGTTGCTCCAAATGACGGTACAGTTGCATCAATTAATGTTTCAAAAGGTTCATCGGTAAATGTTGGAGAAGTTCTCCTTTCATTAAGTTGATGAAGTTTTCGGCAGAAAATAACAATGATTGAAAATGCTTAAGTTGTGGTAGATATAATTTAAAGGATCAAGCCACTTTTGTGGTTATTCCCAAAAAGGAGGTAAGAGTAAATGGCTAAGGTTAAAATTACCGAAACAGTGCTAAGGGACGCCCATCAATCTCTTATTGCAACAAGAATGAGAATTGAAGAAATGCTCCCTATTATAGATAAATTAGATGAAATTGGCTACAACTCATTGGAAGTCTGGGGCGGTGCAACCTTTGATGCCTGCTTGAGATTTTTGAATGAAGACCCGTGGGAAAGGCTTAGAATTATAAAAAGCCATTGTAAAAAAACTCCTCTGCAAATGCTTTTAAGAGGTCAAAATCTCTTGGGTTACAAGCATTATGCGGATGATGTTGTAGAGTACTTTGTACAAAAAAGCGTTGCAAACGGTATGGATATAATAAGAATTTTTGACGCTTTAAATGACGTCAGAAATATTGAAACTGCAATCAAAGCTTGTAAAAAAGAAGGCGGTCATGCTCAAGGTACGGTTTGTTATACCATAAGTCCTGTGCACAACCTTGAACTTTTTGTCAAGGATGCAAAGACCCTTGTAGAAATGGGTGCTGACTCCATATGTGTAAAGGACATGGCAGGCCTTCTTGTTCCTTATGCTGCATATGAACTTATCAAAGCATTAAAGGAAAACGTAAAGGTGCCAATCCAGCTTCATACCCACTATACCAGCGGTGTTGCTTCTATGACGTACTTAAAAGCAATTGAAGCAGGCTGCGATATTGTAGACTGTGCTATTTCTCCAATGTCAATGGGAACATCCCAGCCACCGACAGAGCCTCTTGTTGCAACTTTAAAAGATACTCCATACGATACCGGACTTGACTTGGATAAGTTAAGTGAAATCGCCGACTATTTCAGACCTCTGAAAGAAGAATATATATCAAAAGGACTTCTTGATGTAAAAGTTATGGGAGTTGATGTAAATACTCTCAAATACCAAGTACCGGGTGGAATGCTTTCTAACTTGGTATCTCAGTTGAAGCAATCCAATGCGGTTGATAAATTCGAAGAAGTTCTAAAAGAAGTGCCGAAAGTAAGGGAAGACTTCGGTTATCCTCCGTTGGTTACACCTACAAGCCAGATTGTAGGTACTCAGGCAGTTTTAAATGTGGTAACAGGCGAAAGATACAAAATGGTGCCAAAAGAATCCAAAGCACTAATCAAAGGTGAATATGGCAAAACACCTGCGCCTGTAAATCCTGAAGTTCAAAAGAATATCCTAAAGGATGAAAAGCCAATTACAGTAAGACCTGCAGATCTTATTGAGCCCGAGCTTGAAAAGATCAGAAACGAAATGAAGGAATACTTAGAACAAGACGAGGATGTTTTATCTTACGCTCTGTTCCCGCAGGTAGCAGAAAAGTTCTTCCAATACAGAAAGGCTCAAAAATATAAAATAGAACCGGACATGGTTGATTACGAGAACAGGATTCATCCGGTTTAAAATAGAACATTGAGCTTTATATTTCAAGGACAACAATAAAGCTTTGGACATCGAGTCCAAGAGACTAGGCAAAAACTCAGGACCTAATACGGCGCCTGAGTTTTTTCTGTATTTAAATTCTAAAATATATATTTTTTAATAAATATTACTGGACAAAATTAAACTGAATATGATAAAATATGGATTGAAATCAATTATTAAAAGTAAAATAGAAAAAGGTGAGTTTATGAGAAGAATTCTTAGTCTTTTGCTTATAGCATTCTTCCTTTGTATCTTGGTGTCATGTAACCAAAAAGAAATGCAAGAATGTGAATGTCTTAAAATACATATTATCGAAAAACCCGAAGATATTGATAACTACATAGTCTTGCACGGATATGAGATTTTAGAATCAAAAGGGAAAACTGAGGAATATACCTTAGATAAACAAAGGGTATATCAAAGCTGGCAGATTTGGTCTGTTCAACATTTAGCGCCAGATGATTATATTGGAAAAGAAATATCGATTTACTCATATATAATAAAAAATCATCCTTTAGATAATAAATCCCCGAATAAAAAAACTAATTTATCCATGATGGTTTGCGGAAACGAAATCATAGGCGGATATTCAAGCCCATATTATGAAGAAAAAGATATTATTCAAATGCCAATAGGAGAAATTTATTCTTTTGAAGGCAAGAATTTTGAAAATGTTAAAAGCATGGAGTTTAATACGTGGAGGGATGAATTTTTAAAAAAATATGAATAAGAGAATACACAAAGTAATATCAAAAAATAATCAAATACCTTGAAAACTAAAATTATTTTTGGTATTATTTTCGAAGTGAATCTGCTATTTTTTTAAGACTCATTAGGAGGACTAAAAATGGATGAAAAAGCATTTGAACTTCTTACAAACATGTACTACGAAATAAAAGAGCAACTCGTCCAAATAAACCAAAAATTAGATGAAAAAGCCGACAAAAGCGACATAATACGTTTGGAAAATGAACTTACCCCAAAAGTTCAGGCCCTGTTTGACGGGTACAAGCAGCATACGGACATTTTAGAACGTATTGAAAACGAAGTAATGAAGCAAGATGAAATCATTATGAGACGCGTTAAGTAATATCAGTATCTTCGCCTTACCCAACATCCACACTCCTAGCAATCACTGTGAAGATAAACGAAATGCTCTTTGTTGCTGACGAACCGCAAAGTCTTAATTTTACTGCCTTTCTTTATATATTTTCCGCATTTTAAACAAAATATGTGAGAAAAGTTCATAACATCATCGCAAACATCACAATGGATTCCCTCATATTTTGCCCAGCTTTGCCATCCGGTTTTGCACAAAGATATTCTTTTATCATAGTCTGCAAAAACCCAGCGCAGAAGCTTGTGAAAATGGAAGGGATACTTTGTGTATTTTATATAGGCTTCCGGTACTCCAAGCCTTATTGTGTAGAGCATAAAATTTTGCTCCACAATTTCCTGAACTCGGCCACTGATTTGGGTTCTATACCAGCAGTAACCGTTGGCATCAAGCCAGAGCCTTAATTTTTCAAACATATATCCCCGGCATATTTCAACCGTTTCATTTCTGTGTACGTTTAAGGCTTTAAAAGCTTCTTCTACTATATTTACCACCGCATCAAGATAGAGTTTTTTCTTAAAATTTTCCTTGTTATAAAGCTCAACAGGAATAATTTCAAAGAAATATTCATTTGTTTCGGGTCTATATATTCCAATACATGTTCCGCCGACAAAACTTCCGCTTCCCGCATCGTCAATTTGTATCATCTGTGCCACCCCGATGTAGTATTTGCTAAAGTGTAAAAATTATAACTTCGATTATCTCCAGCCTATTATAAATAAATTTTAGTGCTCATGTTCCAAATGCAAGAGCTTGATTTTTATACTGCAAAATTGTAATATTAATATAAAAAGCATTTACGGAGGATAAACATGGATATTGATGATAAATTGGAGCTTAAAGCTACAGTAGAAGTTGCTCCACACTTGGAGCTGTATAAAGTGGTTGACTTTTTGAATAAAAATCTAAAGGATAAAAATTTGATTTTCGGTTTGTCAAAGAAAGATAACAAAATGATAATTTCAATTTACGAAACATAAGGGGATATGGCAATGGATAAAGAACAGGACTTGATAAAAAAAATTCAATCCAGTATGCAAGACTTTAGCAAGGGTCAAAAACTTATTGCAAATTTTATCATAAATCATTACGACAAAGCAGCATATATGACTGCAGCAAGACTTGGCGAAGAAGTGGGTGTAAGTGAGTCAACAGTCGTAAGATTTGCAATGAAATTGGATTTGACGGTTATCCCAAACTTCAAAAAGTTTTACGAGAAATGAACAAGAGCAAACTTACGGCTATACAGCGGATTGAAGTAACCTCCAGCAGGATCAATGAGGGAAATATATTAAAAAGTGTCCTTCAATCCGATATGGAGAAAATCAAGGCCACTCTTGAGGAAATTGACCAAGAAAGCTTTAATAATATTGTTCAGAGTATTTTAAATGCGAGAAAGATATACATTCTTGGGGTAAGAAGTTCTGCGCCCCTTGCCAGTTTTCTTGGCTTTTACTTCAACCTGATATTTGATAATGTAAGGCTTGTACACACTACAAGCGTCAGTGAAATGTTTGAGCAAATAATTCATGCTTCCCGTGAAGATGTGGTTATAGGGATAAGCTTCCCGAGATACTCCAAAAGGACAATAAATGCTATGCGTTTTGCCCAAAATCAAGGAGCTACTGTTGTGGCAATTACGGACAGCCTTTATTCTCCTTTGGCCAAGAACGCAGACCATGTCATCACGGCAAGAAGCGATATGGCATCCTTTGTTGACTCGTTGGTTGCTCCTTTGAGTGTAATAAACGCATTGATTGTAGCCATCGGAATGAGCAGGAAACCCTACATACATGACACCTTTGAACGCCTTGAGAAAATATGGGACGAGTACAAGGTGTATGAAAAACACGATTACGAATCCGATTATGGAGAGGAAGATTAGAAAAGTGACAGTATTGTATCTGGTCCGCCATGGCGAAACCGATTGGAACAAGGAAAACCGGTGTCAGGGGCATGTCGATACGGAACTTAACAGCGAAGGAATTCTTCAGGCAAAAGCTGTGGCCCAAAGACTTGCCGCTTTTGACATAGATATTATTTATTCCAGTGCCTTAAAAAGGGCTTACACCACGGCTGAGATTATAAACCGGCAGCTATCTAAAGAGCTTATTAAAAATAAATCTTTAAATGAGATTGATTTTGGAGAATGGGAAGGACTGACTTTTGAGGAGATGAAAAAGCTCCCTGATTACAATTACGATCAGTGGAGGATGACACCGCATCTTGCCACATTTCCTGGCGAGAAAAGCCTAAAAAAACGTCCAGGACAGGGCTATGAAATTTGTTAATGAAATAATTGAAAAGCATAGTGGGAATAATATTCTAGTAGTATCCCATGGCGGTGTCATAAAATTAATCATATTGGGAGTCTTGGGCATTGGCCTTGAGGCTTACAACAAATTTTTTATTGCAAATGCATCCTTGAGTATTATAGTTATTGATAATGATAGGACATACTTAAGGACACTTAATGACACATGTCATATAAAAAAACCGTTTACGACTAAATTTTGATATAATGGAGTAATACTAAATGGGAAAAAAAGTAGTTGTAATCGGGGCAGGTCCCGGCGGTATTATGGCCGCCGGCAAAGCCTCGGAACGAGGACATAATGTAATACTTTTTGAGAAAAATGACAGAATCGGAAAGAAAATTCTCATATCCGGCAAGGGCAGGTGTAATATCACCAATAATACCGATATAGAGGGCCTTATTGAGAATATTCCTGGAAACGGGAATTTTTTATATTCTGCTTTCTATACCTTTTCAAACCACGATTTGATTGACTTTTTGGAGCAATACGGCCTAAAAACCAAGGTGGAAAGAGGAGGAAGAGTATTCCCCGTTTCGGATAATGCAAAAGATGTTAATGCGGCGCTATTAAAGTTTTTAAAGAAAGCCAATGTTAATCTCAAGTTAAACTCACCGGTTCAGGAGATAAAGGCAAAAAACAATACTGTGACGAGTGTGGTTTTAAAAGACGGTACTGAAGTACCTTGTGATGCTGTAGTGCTCGCCACAGGTGGTGCTTCATATCCCGGGACCGGTTCAACAGGTGACGGCTACGTTATGGCAAAGAAACTGGGACACACTATTGTAGACTTAAAACCCTCGCTGGTTCCCCTTCTTGTAGAGGAAGAATGGGTAAAAGAGCTACAAGGCTTTCATTAAAAAATATTGCCATATCTATACTAAATAACTCAGGCAAAAAGATTTACTCGGACTTTGGAGAAATGCTTTTTACGCACTTTGGAGTCTCAGGTCCGGTTATCTTAAGTGCCAGCAGGCACATACTTGACTATGATTATAAAAATGTTAAATTGGTTATTGATTTAAAACCTGCTCTTACGGAGGAGAAACTTAACGAAAGAATACTTAGAGATTTTGAAAAGTATTCGAGAAAGCAATATAAAAATTCACTGGATGAACTTCTTCCGCAAAAAATGATTCCGGTGATAGTAAAGCTTTCCAGTATTGAGCCCGACAGGTTTGTGAATCAGATAAAAAAAGAAGAAAGAAGAGCATTGGTTCGGCTTCTTAAAAATCTTACATTTAATATAACCGGTTCAAGACCTGTTAAGGATGCCATTGTTACGGCGGGTGGTGTGTCAACCGATGAAATAAATCCGTCAACAATGGAATCAAAGCTTATAAAGGGCCTTTACTTTGCCGGCGAAGTTATTGATGTGGACGGCTATACAGGAGGTTTTAATCTTACCATTGCTTTTTCGACAGGCTTTCTTGCGGGTATCAGCTGTTGAAGCATATAAAGTGTAAATTCGATGCAAAACATGACAAAAGGAAAAATGCCTCTGGTTATAAGTGTATTTTTTAATGGATTTGAGCATATTATTCTATAGCAATATTCATTAAAATACGGAGTGATAGCAATGAAGGTTGTAGTTTTTAAGGCTGGTAAGAGAAAATCAAAAAAGCCCCATTCAAAGGCTCAAGCAAAGGCTATAAACCCTAGATTCGGATTTGAAAGATTTTTGTTCTTTTCTTTTATAATTCTATTTGCTGCTTTGGTTTTGGTACAGGCAGCTTTAATGAATCCGACAGCACGGACCTTTCTTATAAATGATACAGGTCTTGAGGGTAATCCTCTTAAATTTGAGGAATACCTTTACAGTGAAGGAGAAATATCAATAGCCTTATATAGCGCCGATGCCAATGAAGACTTGAAGGTTCTTATAAACGGAGAGGAAGTCGCAGCGTTTTCAGAAAATGTAATAAGTCTTAAGGTAAAAGAAGGAGATGTTGTTTCTGTAGACGGAAGCACTACAGAAGAAGCAGAGGTTGCAATAGTTTCTGCCAGCGACAATATAAAACTAGATAACATAGGAAAGAGGATAAAAGTTAATTCCGAAGTTAAACAGCTTGCAAGGATAATAATAGAATAATTCTTCAATTTTTTTATTGTCTAAAAGCCATTATTAAAGTATAATATAATAGTGTTTGTTTTGACATGAATAATTACAAAGAATTAAAAGATAAAACTTAAATATTCGTATTTTACATAATTATTTGGGATATCTTGAGAGGTAAATATGACTAACGATACTATTGACGCTGGAAAATACGGAAGCAAGGAGATTGCAGCTGCAGCAATCGAGATAGCTCTAACTAAAGATAGGGTTTCGGAAAAACAGTTGCAATCCGAGTATAATAAAATTGGAATACGTACTGCTGCAGTAGACTATGGAGGAGAGTTTATTACCTCTGTGATGAAGATAATCGAAAGGGCTGTAGTATCGTCCAAAAGAGAAGGTGTCATTGTTGACAATCATGTAGAAGAAGGAGCTGTTGCCGGTGCAACAAGGGAGGCATTGTCGCAAATTATGCCTAAGGCATTGGGACTTAATGTTGGCGGCAAAATTGGTGTTGCACGATACAAAAACCATATCTCTGTGGCAGTCTTTTTTGGAATAGGTCTGCTTCATTTGAATGAAGTGGCCATTGGTTTAGGCCATAGAGTTGTGTAGGATTGAAGATAATTATTGAAAGTGTTAGCTTGTAGAATGGTAGAATGGCAAATAGGAGGATTTGGTTATAATGGTATGGGCTATCAGAGGCGCGACCACCGTTTCAAACAACGATGCAGATGAGATATTGACCGAAACTCAAAATCTGCTTAAGGAAATGGCCCAAAAAAACGGGCTTGCAGAAGACGACATAATAAGTATAATTTTTACTGTTACAAAGGATTTGGATGCTGCATTCCCGGCGATTGCCGCAAGAAATATAGGTTGGACAAGTACGGCACTTATGTGCATGAACGAAATAGATGTTCCGGGAAGTTTGAAAAAGTGTATCAGGATAATGATGCATGTAAATTCCGATAAAGACAAGAAAGATATAAAGCACGTATATCTTAACGGTGCAAAGGTTTTAAGACCGGATTTGACTTAAACTTAAGTACAATTAACTTGGATTTTGCGGGAGATATAATATGAGTGAAAAAGCCAGAATTTCAATTGCCATTGACGGACCTGCAGGAGCGGGTAAGAGCACAATTGCAAAGCTTATTTCAAAAACTTTAAATATATTGTACTTAGATACCGGGGCAATGTATAGGACTGTTGCCTTAAAAGCTATCAGAGAAGGCGTTGATACATCAAACCGTGAACAAATGTCAAAGCTTGTCGAAGATATAGACATAAAAGTTGTCTATTCGGACGATATACAACATATTTTTTTAGACGGGAAAGATGTAACAGAACTCATAAGGACTCCCGAGGTTTCCATCGGTGCATCCAATGTAGCCACTGTCCCGGCGGTAAGACTAAAAATGGTTGAGCTTCAAAGGGAAGTAGCCAAGCAAAACAGTGTTGTTATGGATGGAAGGGATATAGGAACATATGTTTTGCCCGATGCAACGCTCAAGTTTTTCCTCACAGCTTCTATTGAAGCGAGGGCAATAAGAAGATATAATGAGCTTTTGTCCAAAGGTATGACTCAAATGACTTTGGAAGATGTCAAAAAGGATATAGAATACAGGGATAAAAATGACAGCAGCAGAGATTTTGCTCCCTTGTCAAAAGCTCAGGATGCCATTGAGATTGATACCACTGATTTAACTATAGAACAAGTTGTAAACAAAATTATGGAGTATGTAAAGGAATATGTTTATTAGTTTTCTTAGAGTAATTGTTACTACATTTTTTAATTTGTTTTATAGGGTGAGAATTATTGGTATAGAGAACGTTCCTGAAGAAGGTTCTGTTCTTCTGTGTGCAAATCATATCGCAGAATTGGATATGTTTTTTATCGGATACAAGCTAAAAAGATTGGTTCGATATATGGCTAAGGAAGAACTCTTTAAAATTCCCCTATTATCTTCATTTATCAGAAGACTTGGTGCTTTTCCTGTAAGCAGGGGAAAAGGTGATGTCGGAGCGATTAAAACCGCTTTGAAACTTCTTGAAGAAGGTCACATTGTCGGTATTTTCCCCGAAGGCACAAGGCTGAAACATAAAAAAGGCAAAACTATAAAAGCAAAGCCTGGAGCTGCACTTTTAGCGCAAAAATCAGGTGCTCCAATTTTGCCTGTTGCAATTTGCGGACGTTATCGTCCTTTCAGTAAAATAAAAATTGTATTTGGAAAACCATTTACTCTTGATTTAGAGAAAGATAAGAAATATACTAATAGTGAATTGGTCGAATTCAGTGAGGGCATAATGAAAAAAGTTTACTCTCTCTTGGAGGAATCTTGATTGGAAATAATAGTTGCAAAATCTGCCGGTTTTTGTTTTGGAGTTAGTAACGCAGTTAAGACTGTCAATAATCTTTTGGAAAAGCAAAAAGAACCTATATATACGTATGGTCCTATTATTCACAATACACAAGTAGTAGATCTTCTTGCTTCTAAGGGTGTTAAAAAGATTAATGATATTGATCAAGCAACGCCCAACGGCCATATCGTAATTAGAGCCCACGGTGTTACACCTGAAATTTATAAAAAGATTTTAGATAAGGGGTTGATTTTGGAAGATGCTACATGTCCATACGTAAAAAAAATTCACAACCTTGTAAGGGAGAAAAGTGAAGAAGGCTACAAGATAATAATTGTAGGCGACAAAAATCATCCTGAGGTAATAGGGATAAATGGATGGTGTAACAACAAAGCATATATAGCCGACACAGTTGAGGATATAGAAGGACTTGAACCAAGCGATGAAAAAGTTTGCGTAGTTGCACAGACAACAATAACAAAAGAAAAGTGGGTAAAAATTACGACAGAATTAAAAAAGAAATTCAAAAATCTTTTAGAATTTGATACAATATGTAGTGCAACCAGCAGAAGGCAAAATGAAGCAGAAGAAATTGCCAAACATGTCGACATGATGATTATTATTGGGGGAAAAAGTAGTTCCAATACCCAAAAGCTTTATGATATATGCAAAAAACATTGCAATTTGACGTATAAAATTGAGACTTCCGGTGATTTGCCACCGGTAGATATAAAAAAAATAAAAAAAGTAGGTATTTCTGCCGGAGCTTCTACGCCGGACTGGGTAATTGAGGAGGTTATTAAAAAATGAGTGAATTAAACAAGCAAGGAATGGTCGATATTCTAGAAAAAGATGGTGAAATAGATTTCGCCAACGCATTTGAGAGTTCATTTGTTAGAATACAAGCAGGAGAGACTGTAAAAGGAAAAATAATAGGCTTTAACAGCAATGAGGTTTTTGTTGACTTGGGCTATAAAGCAGACGGTATAATTCCTCTCGAAGAGTATACCGATGACCCAAACTTCAATATTGAAAAAGAAGTAAAAATAGGGGATGAAGTTGAAGTCCTCGTTGAAATGATCAATGACGGTGAAGGCAACGTAAGACTCTCAAAGAAAAAAGTAGATGCTGTAAAATCCTGGGATGATATAGTTAAGGCCTATGAAAGCAAGACTCCTGTTAACGCTTTTGTTGTTGAAGTTGTAAAGGGCGGTGTAATTGCCAGCTCCAGGGGCGTAAGAATATTCGTTCCCGCTTCACAGGTAAGCGATAGATATGTAAAGGATTTAAATGAGTTCCTTAAAAGAAACGTAACTCTCAGAATTGTTGAGCTCAATGAAAAGAGACGTAAAGTGGTAGGTTCTGCAAGAGTAATTATCGAAGAAGAAAAGACTGCTCTTGCGACCAAAACATGGAACAGCATGGAGGTAGGAAAAGTATTTAAAGGTACTGTCAAGAGTCTTACAGATTTTGGTGCCTTTGTTGATATAGGCGGAGTTGACGGACTCATTCATATTTCTGAGCTTTCATGGACAAGAGTTAAACATCCGTCTGAAATATTAAAAGTTGGGGATGAAATTGAAGTAAGCGTTTTAGAATTTGACAAAGAGAAGAAAAAGGTATCCCTGGGGTATAGAAAAATTGAGGACAATCCTTGGTATAAAGCAGAAGAAAAGTACAAGGTAGGAGATATTGTCAAGGTAACTGTTCTTCGTTTTGCTTCCTTTGGTGCCTTTGTTGAGCTTGAAAAAGGTGTGGACGGGCTGGTTCACATATCCCAAATATCCTCAAAGCGTCTCGCAAAAGTTGAAGATGCTCTTGAGATTGGTATGAAAGTTGATGCTAAAATAGTGGAAGTTGATATTGAGAACAAGAAAATCAGCCTCAGCATTAAAGAGGTTATGCCAATAGATCCTCCTTCCTCAAAGGATGAATCTGAAGCAAAAGAAGCTTCTAACAACTCTTCGGAAGACGCCGAACCGTCGGAACATAAAGAAGATATGTCCGTAACATTGGGGGACTTCGTATCAAAGACCACAGAATCCTAATCAAATATTAATTTCAATAATATAATTTAACACAAGCTTTGCTTATAATGGAATAATTTTAAAGCCTGTTGCCAAACACAACAGGCTTTTTATTTTCTTATTTTTCTGCTTCATTACTGTGTAAATGCGATAAAAATGTATAAAAAACAGAGCAAACTGAAGAAGAATTTTAATAATTCAGAATAAACAAGATATATTAAAAATTTTAGAAAAATCTATTGACTTTTAGTGCAGACGTGCTAAAATAAATTTTGTTGAAATTGAGTAATTTCAAATTAAAGAAAGGTTGTTGATATTTTTTTAAATCTGAAGGAGGAAAATGAAATGAATGCTTTGGGCCGTCATATTTTGGCAGAAATATATGGATGTGATGCCGCTATACTTAATAACCGAAATTTGATTGAAAAAATTATGGTTGAATCCGCTCTTGAAGCTGGTGCTGAAGTTAGGGAAGTGGCATTTCACAAATTCAGTCCCCAGGGAGTAAGCGGTGTAGTAGTAATTTCAGAATCCCATTTGACAATTCATACGTGGCCGGAGTTGGGATATGCCGCAGTAGATGTGTTTACCTGCGGGGAAAAGGTTAATCCATGGGATGCTTGCAATTACCTGACAGAAAGGTTTAAAGCCAAGCATATGACTGCAACCGAGGTGAAACGAGGCGTATTCGAAGAACCTGTTAAAGTTGCAAATCTGTAATTGTTAAGATAGATCTTTAAAAGCGTGCATGTGAGCACGCTTTTATGTTTATATTATTATATGTTCATATAGTTCGTATGCAGCATTCATTTATTCCGATTTTTCCCGTACAATATATTTATTTTTAATCATGTATATGATAAAATAAATATATTAATGTAATCATATCATTATATAGGGCTATTCTTTTGAGAGTTTTTTTATAATCAAAGCTTCAAAAAATTTAATAATCCATTCGGTTAAGAGAGGAGTAGTTATGGAAAGGACACTGGTTATATTAAAGCCTGATTCTGTAAAAAGAAAGCTTGTCGGTGAAATTATATCCCGTTTTGAAAAAAGGAATTTTACAATCCTTCACTTGAAAATGATGAACATTGACAGGGATCTAGCCTGTGAACATTATTTTCATGTAAAGGATAAGCCTTTTTTTAACGATATGATTAACTATATAACGTCCGGACCTGTGATTGCAATGATTCTTTCCGGACACAGGGTAATTGAGGCTGTAAGAAGCATGATTGGGGCAACAAGCAATTTTGATTCGAAGCCGGGTACCATTAGAGGCGATTATGGATATCATCCCTTTGAGAATCTTATCCATGCATCCGATTCCGCTGAAAGTGCGGAAATAGAGATAAAAAGGTTTTTTCCCGAACTTAGCGTGTAAACTATACAAAAAATTTAAAATACTAAGGTTAAGATTCATATTTATAGCTGATTCTAGATTGCCGGCACTTGTCATTTAAGAATATGAATGGAGAGATGACAAAATGGTTATGGATTACGAGGGCTTTAAGAAAGAAATTTTCAAACTGACCGGAATTGACCTTGGCTCTTACAAAGAAAAACAAATGAAAAGAAGACTGGATTCTTTGATAAGTAAAAATAATTTTAACGGCTATAAATCATATGTTGAAGCTATTAAGGTAGATAAAAAGCTTTACAGTGAGTTTATCAACTATATGACCATCAATGTATCCGAGTTTTACAGAAATCCGGAACAGTGGGAAAAACTAAAAAATATTATACTTCCGTCGCTTCTTGAAAAAAGCAATAACCTGAAAATTTGGAGTGCTGCTTGCTCAAGCGGAGATGAGCCTTATACGCTTGTTATGATACTGAATGAATTTCTTCCGCTGGGCAAAATTAAAATTTTTGCTACGGATATTGATGGTGAAATCCTTGAAAAAGCAAAAAACGGACTCTACACTGATAAAAGTATTGCCAATTTGCCCAAAAAATATATTGACAAATACTTTAAAGTTGACGGAGACATATATGCCATAAAGCAAGAAGTAAAAAACTGTGTTGAGTTCAATAAACATAATTTATTGGCAGATCCCTATCCGAAAAATTGTGACCTTATAGTCTGCAGGAATGTACTGATTTATTTTACCGAGGAAGCAAAAGCAGAGATTTATAAAAAATTCAATAGATCTCTTAAAACAGGAGGAGTTCTTTTTGTTGGAAGTACAGAACAGATAATACTTTACAACCTCTATAATTTCAAACCTATACAGACATTTTTTATCAAAAAGAAAAAGATATTTAATGGAAGGAGATTTACATGTTTAAAAGGGTTATGGCCTGGATACTTCTGGCCGGCTTCGTACTACTGCTGCTAAACGTTGCCGTATTCGGAATCTATCGGGAGTTGAGCGTGTCTGTTTATCTTGTTATAATGCTAATGTATGTATTTTACATCATTGCAAATAAGCAATAAATTAAGGGAAAACTCAAATAATTAAGTATATATAAACCACTTCCGGCTAATACTCTTATTATAGAGTGTTTTATTATTACCGGAGGTGGTTTTTATAGTAGTAGCAGTTCAAAGCGGATTGGACAACCTAAAGCAGGAGCTAGCCAAAAGAGGTTTTGAGGTTGTCGATTTGGAAACCTATAACTACCCTATAGATGCTATTGTCTATGAGGGGAATTCCTTTCAGATATCCCATATTTCCAGAAATAACATGCCTCAAATGACATCAGGTCAAAGGGCAAACTATGGAGTACTTATTGTCAATGCCTTTGGTAAAAGCATCAACGAAATAGAAGATATGCTTCGGACAAGATATTATAGTCCTCTCTTCGACCTAAATTGAATTATTTAGTTAACTATATGTAAAAACAATACGATATATATTTTTTGCAAATATATTGACAAGCATTTCACAAAGTGCTAATCTAATTGTGTGAATACCTAGTAATGCAGTTGGAATTGGAGGACTGGATTTAATGAGGTTATCTACCAAGGGAAGATATGGCTTAAAAGCTATGCTTGATCTTGCTCTTCACAACGATGAAGGACCTGTTGCGCTAAAAAGCATTGCTGAAAGGCAAGGCTTGTCGGAAAATTATTTAGAGCAGCTTTTTGCCGCTCTAAAAAAGCAGGCCATGTTACAAGTGTTAGAGGCGCACAGGGGGGATATTTACTGTCCAAAAGCCCCGATAATATTACAATTGGCTCAATTCTTAGAGCATTGGAGGGTTCCCTTGCACCGGTTGATTGTGTTGTAGAAGACAAGCCTGCTAAATGCGACCGGTTTGACAACTGTGTTACAAAAATTGTTTGGGAAAAAATAAGGGATAGTGTCAATGAAGCTGTAGATTCTATTACTTTAGCTGATCTTGTAAATGAATCCAACAAAAACTCTGTACTTTTTTGATGCAAGCCCTTATTTATCAAGAGATTTTGTTTTAGAAATACGTTTTGGGGAATAAATAAATATAAATATATTCTAAATTATAGTTAAGGAGTAATCTTTATGAGTGACAACAGGATTATTTATCTGGATCACGCTGCTACAACGCCAGTAAATCCACAGGTACTTGAAGCTATGCTTCCGTACTTTTCAAATAAGTTTGGCAATGCTTCCTCAATTTATTCGATAGGAAGAGAAAGCAAAAAGGCGATTGAGGAAGCAAGGGAAAAGGTAGCCAAGGCAATTGGTGCTCTTCCCAGGGAAGTATTTTTTACCGGTTCCGGTACCGAAGCAGACAATTGGGCTATTAAAGGAGTTGCATATGCAAACAGGGACAAAGGCCGGCATATAATAACAACCGCAATAGAGCATCATGCAGTGCTCCATGCATGTCAGTATCTGGAAAGTGACGGTTTTGAGGTAACGTACCTGCCTGTTGACGAAAACGGCCTGGTATCGCCTGAGCAGGTGCAAGATGCAATAAGACCCGATACAATACTGATTACAATTATGTTTGCCAATAATGAAATCGGAACCATTCAGCCCATAGGCGAAATAGGAAAAATAGCAAGGGAAAGAGGAGTAATTTTCCACACTGATGCAGTACAGGCAGTTGGAAATGTTCCTATAAATGTTGTTGATTTGAATGTTGACCTGCTATCAATGTCGGGACACAAGTTCTATGGTCCGAAAGGCGTAGGTGCGCTGTACATTAGAAAAGGTGTAAAAATCACATCATTTATGCATGGAGGAGCTCAGGAAAGGGGCCGCAGAGCAAGCACCGAGAATGTTGCAGGTATAGTGGGCATGGGTAAAGCTATTGAACTTGCCACACAAAATATTGAAGAGAACAATAAAAAACTCATCGAATTAAGGGACAGGACAATTGAAGAAGTAACAAAAAAAATACCTTTCGTCAAGTTAAATGGAGACAGATACAAGAGACTTCCGGGCAACGTAAATTTCTCTTTTGAGTTTATAGAAGGTGAATCCCTTCTTCTGATGCTTGATATGAAAGGGATCGCTGCATCAAGCGGATCTGCATGTACATCAGGTTCACTCGATCCGTCCCATGTACTGCTTGCAATAGGTCTTCCTCATGAAATAGCTCATGGTTCTCTGAGGCTTACCTTCGGCGTTGAAAATACTCATGAAGATATAGATTATCTCATGGAAGTACTTCCGATGATTGTTAACAGGTTAAGGGAGATGTCTCCATTATATGAAAAAGTGAAAAGAGGGAATTAATATGTATAGTGATAAGGTAATGGACCATTTTATGAATCCTAGAAATGTGGGGGAAATCGAAAATGCAGACGGCGTTGGCGAAGTGGGCAACGCAAAATGCGGAGATATAATGAAAATGTATCTCAAAATAGAAAACAACGTTATAGTGGATGCTAAGTTTAAAACCTTTGGCTGTGGAGCGGCAGTAGCTACAAGCAGTATGGCAACTGAACTCGTTGTTGGAAAAACCGTTGATGAAGCACTGAAAATAACAAACAAAGCAGTAGCGGAAGCTTTGGACGGATTGCCTCCGGCTAAAATGCATTGTTCAAACTTGGCAGAAGAAGCAATACGTGCTGCAATTGATGATTATATGCGCAAAAACGGACTTCTGCCCGAAGGTAGCAATTGCAATGCTTGCGGAAGAAGATGCGATGATATACATCATGGTATTGATGATGAGGATTAAAGGTGGATTATAATTACAATGAGTAAGAAAAAGGTTATGGTAGGCATGAGCGGCGGCGTTGACAGTTCGGTAGCTGCCGCCATACTTTTGGAACAGGGATATGAAGTTATTGGCGCCACAATGCAAATTTGGCTGATGCCAATGAAGAAACAAAACTTATTGAGGGCGGATGCTGTTCGCTTTCTGCTGTTGATGATGCCAGAAGTGTCGCCAATATGTTGGGCATTCCCTATTATGTTTTGAATTTTAAAGACATTTTCGAAAAAAGTGTTATAAACTACTTTAAAGACGAGTATCTAAAGGGCAGGACCCCAAATCCTTGCATTGCCTGCAACAGATTTGTGAAGTTCGAATCAATGCTGAACAAAGCTTTGTCCATGGGTATTGATTATATTGCCACAGGTCATTATGCAATTATAACCTATGACGAGGACAGAAAAAGATATTTGCTGAAGAAATCGGTTACCCAGCAGAAGGATCAGACCTATGCTCTTTACACTGTTACCCAGGAGCAGCTTAGGCATATCCTTATGCCTATCGGAAATTTTTCCAAAGATGAAGTCAGGGCAAAGGCAAAGGAATTGGGTCTCTACGTTGCATCAAAGCCTGATAGTCAGGAAATTTGCTTTGTAAACGACAATGACTATGGAAAGTTTATAGAGGAAAATACCGACAAAGAGATTAAACCCGGCTATTTTGTCGATACAAAGGGAAATATATTAGGGAAGCACAAAGGTATAATTCATTACACCGTGGGGCAAAGAAAAGGTCTTGGTATTGCCTTGGGAAAACCAATGTACGTTGTAAGGCTCGATGTGGAAAACAATAACGTTGTACTGGGCGAAGAAGACGAAGTTTATTCAAAAGAGCTTACAGCCAATGATCTGAACTTTATTTCAATTGACAAACCGGACCAGCCAATCAGAGTCAAGGCCAAGATAAGATATTCTGCCAAAGAGGCAGATGCGGTTATTTATCCTATTGAAGATAACAAGGTCAAGGTTGTGTTTGACACTCCCCAGAGAGCTATTACTCCGGGGCAGTCAGTGGTCTTCTATGACGGCGATATAGTTGTCGGCGGTGGAACAATACTATAGTAAAATATACAAATTATTGATTTAATCACTTGTAAATGCTAGACTTATGTGTTAAAATATTCGAAAGGCAAAAGACAATGATGGAGAAGCAGTAGCCGTTCATGGTTACAATCAGAGAGAAGTCCGGCAGGTGAAAGGGCTTTAGTACATGAATTGGCGAATTACACTCCGGAGTTTCATACGTGAAACTTATTCATGTATGACGGGAGACCAACCGTTATATTGGCAGTAATTAATGAGGTATATATTTTAAAATATATACAAATTAAGGTGGTACCACGGGAGCTTTCTCGTCCTTAAGCAGGGCGGCAAAGCTTTTTTTGTTACCTTGACAATTAGGAAAAAATATTTTATGAATAAAATTTTCAATCTTACTACTTTTTGAAGAATTATTTTCCGGGAGGTATTTACATGTCCAGTGTGTTTGACATTTTGAAAGAAAGAGGATTTATTGCACAGCTTACTCACGAAGAAAGAATAAAAGAGCTTCTTGAAAAAGAAAAAGTTACATTTTATATCGGTTTTGACCCAACAGCCGATAGTCTTCATGTGGGACATTTCCTGCAAATGATGGTTATGGCTCATATGCAAAAAGCCGGGCACAGGCCCATAGCATTGGTTGGCGGCGGTACCGCAATGGTTGGCGACCCCACAGGAAAAACCGATATGAGAAGAATGATGACCCGGGAGGAAATCAAACATAATGCCGACTGTTTTAAAAAGCAACTTTCCAAATTCATTGAATTTGGTGAAGGAAAGGCTATAATGGTTGATAACGGTGATTGGCTGCTTGATTTAAATTATGTTAACTTTTTAAGGGATATAGGAGTTCACTTCTCCGTAAATCGAATGTTGACGGCAGAGTGCTTTAAATCCAGACTGGAAAAAGGTCTTTCCTTTATAGAGTTCAATTACATGCTCATGCAAAGCTATGATTTTCTGAAACTGTACAAGGAATACGGCTGTATTATTCAGCTTGGCGGTGATGACCAATGGTCAAACATTCTCGGAGGAATAGACCTTATAAGAAGAAAGGAAGGAAAAGAAGTCTACGGTATGACCTTTACGCTCCTTACCACCAGTGAAGGCAAAAAGATGGGTAAGACTGAGAAAGGTGCATTATGGCTCGATGCCAACAAGACTTCTCCTTATGAGTCTACCAGTACTGGAGAAATATACATGACGCGGATGTGATAAAATGCTTAAAACTCTTAACCTTTGTTCCGATGGAAGAAATTGAGGAGTATGCAAAACTGAAAGACCAGGAAATAAACATTGCCAAAAAACGTCTGGCCTTTGAGGTTACAAAGTTGATTCACGGTGAGGAAGAGGCATTAAACGCTCAAAAAACAGCCGAAGCCCTTTTTGTAAAGGGTGCAAGCACCGACAATATGCCCACCACTGAAATAGCCTCAAATGAGCTTACAGACGGTATAAACATAGTTGACCTGCTATTAAAGACAAAGCTAATTCCTTCAAAAGGTGAAGGCCGCAGACTTATCGAGCAGGGAGGAATATCCATAAACGATAATAAAGTTGAAGGTTTTGACAAATCGGTAACTATGGGTGATTTCAACAACGGCGAATTGATCATCAAAAAAGGCAAAAAGACATATCATAGGGTAAAACTTGTATAAAATACAGGGTAAAATTGCTAGAATACAAGTTTATTATAAGAAACAAGCTTAGAGGTTTACAAAACCCCTAAGCTTGTTTAAATTGGTGTAAATACCGGTTTTCTGTTTTCGAAATGTACCGTATATTTAAAACCCGCTTTTTTTAGAAGCTCTTTCACATAGTCAAATTTAAAACCTATATAATCGGGAGTATGGGCATCAGAACTTGTGCAAATTATCTTTCCCTTTAACTCTCTGTACCTTTTTATAATCTCATAGTCCGGCATCGGTGAATTTAGGTTGTATCGAAATCCGGAGGTATTTACCTCCAAGCCTTTACCTTTTTCGACAAGAGCTTTGAGTATGGCGTCAATTCTGTCTCCGAAATCGCTCAATTTTAACGTCTTGTCATCATAACATCCATACCTCCTGATGAGATCGACATGTCCAAGAATGTCAAAATTATCAAAAAGGTTAATACACTCAAGAACGCTTTCTAAATACCTTAAATAGGCTTCGTTCTTTGATTTGTTTCTGCAGAAGTCGCCATTATGAAGGTCTGTTTTGTCTACAATATGAATTGAGCCAATAACAATATCGAAATCATATTTTTTACAATATCATTGGACTCATCTATTACATGGGGCTGGATACCTACTTCAATACCTTTAAAAACTTTGATTTTAGAGGAATAATCCCGCTTAAGCCTGTCCATCGCTTCAGAGTATTTATCAAAATCAATCATAAATACATCATCATAATTCGGATAGTCTATATCCAAATGGTCTGTAAATGAAATACCTTTAAGGCCAAATTTTGCTGCAGTATTAATTGCAATTTCCGGATCCATGTTGCTGTCTCCCGAAAAGCTGCTGTGAACGTGACAATCATACATTGCATTTACCTCCAAATTATTTTCGCAAGTTAAATTAGCCATTATTATTATTTATAAAATAAATACAGTAATTAGTCAAGAAAGCAACATTAAGCAAATAAAATTTGCCTTATAGGCCTATAGATATGGGACTATATAACTACTAGTTGAATATTGCAAAATGAAAAAAAATAAAGTAAAATAATAATTAAGAGTGAATTTTTGTGTCTTTTTAACGTGCATCCGGTTTATTATACAATTAGTACTTATCATTTTACTGCATGCTTCAATAAGCTTTATATAAATCCTTTTTTCAGCATTTCAATATAAAATTTATATTAGTGTTGTTTGCCCTTACTCTACTGAGGAGGATTTTCATATGAGAAAAAGAATAATCGAAGTTTCAACGGACTACAAAATCCTTATTGTTGACGATGAAGAAGGTATAATAAATTCGATGAAAGTGATGCTAACAAGGAGCGGTTATTACTGCAAGGGTATCTCAAATCCTTTAGAGGCAATAGAAACTCTTAAAAGTGAGCATTTTGACATGCTTATTTTAGATTACATAATGTCACCTATTCATGGAGACGAAGTCGTTTCAAAGATTCGAGAGTTCAATAAAGACATTTATATTCTCCTTTTGACAGGACACAAAGACTTGGCTCCTCCCCTCGAAACTATTAAAGCTCTTGACATTCAGGGCTATTGTGAGAAGGGAGACAAGTTTGACCAGCTTCTACTTTTGATTGAGTCGGGAATAAAATCAATATCTCAAATGCGCACCATAAGACAGTTTAAGGATGGCTTAAACAGAATACTTCAGGCTGTGCCAAAAATTTATCAACTCCAGCCGATAGGCATTATTTTGGAAGAAATCTTGCAGGGACTAATGCCTTTGGTAAACAGCAAAGATGCGTTTATCCTGATAGATGATTGCAACAGTGCCGCAGGTGAAATCATCTTTAAGGGAGTGGGTGAGTATGACATCAAGGTAGAATCGCTGGTTACCCTCCTGAGTCCCGAACTTATGGAGAATATCGGACGCGCAAGGGACAGCAAAAATGTCCTTCTTCTAGACCATGGAATAATACTTCCACTTATGAATGAAGAAAGCAAATCCATTGGAGTAATTTATATAGAAAGCAGCAATTTAGGTGACGGAATAAAGCTTCTTGAAATATATTCCACACAGGCAGCTTCATCTATAAATAACGCATTTTTACATTCTCTGATAAACATGAAGAAAGAAGAGCTTGACAAGACCTACCAGGAGCTTAGAAAAAGATATATCGACACAATAGAAGCTTTGCGTCTGACAGTTGATGCAAAGGATATCTATACAAGAGGCCATTCGGACCGTGTTTCATATTTTGCCGCAAAACTTGGTGAAGCTTTTGGGCTTCCGGAAGAACAGATTGAGCTCCTAAAGGTTGGAGGTATCTTCCATGACATAGGCAAAATCGGCACAGCTGATGATATACTTTTCAAAACCGACAAGCTGGACTATGATGAATATGAAGAAATTAAAAAACACCCGTTAAAAGGTGCATATATACTGTCGGCCATTTCAATGTTTAAAGATGTTGTCCCGCTCGTAAAATATCACCACGAGAGAGTTGACGGCAAAGGTTACCCGGAAGGATTGAAAGGCGACGAAATCCCGTTTTTGGCAAGAATATTAACCGTTGCTGATGCCTTTGACGCTATGATGTCAGACAGAAAATACAGGTCAAAATTAAGCCTTGAAGAAACAATAGAACAGTTTAAAATATATTCCGGTACCCAATTTGACCCTGAGGTAGTCGATATGTTGTTTAAGATTCTTGAAAACTATGATTTGATGTTCGAAGAGCTTGCAAAAACATTTACATAATGTATAATTGTACTAATACGTTATTGTAATATTGGGATTTAAAAGAAGAGCTTATACTCTTCTTTTTATTTTGCCTCTTGGAATGAAATGAAAGAGGCAAAAGCGAAGGGAGTCGATATCCCGAGCTTTTATTATTTATAAATTCTAAAATTCTTCTTGCTTTAATGTTTATTGCGCAAGCATTTAGAGATATAATAATAAATATAAAATTTTTGCAGGAGGTAATAAAATATGTCAGATAATAAAACACCGGGTCAAAAGTTATGGGAAAATCTATCCTATAACATCCCAAATGTTTGGAACAAAATAAGCGATGATGAGCTAAAAATCACTTTTAAATTCTGTGAAGAATATAAATCCTTTCTAGACAAATCCAAAACCGAAAGGGAATTTGTTCAAGAGACTATAAAGCTGGCTGAAAATAGAGGATTTATTTCAATAGAGAATATAATAAATTCCGGAAAACCGCTTAAGCCAGGAATGAAAATTTACAGGGTATTCAAAAACAAAATCATGGCCCTTGCAGTCATAGGCTCACAGCCTCCGGAGAAGGGCTTAAACCTTGTGGGAGCACATATAGACTCGCCGAGAATTGATCTTAAGCCAAACCCAATGTATGAGTCAAACGAAATGGTGTTTCTGAAAACCCACTATTACGGAGGGATAAAAAAGTATCAATGGGTAACCATTCCGCTTTCCATGCATGGAGTTGTTATAAGAAAGGACGGAAGCAAAGTTGAAATTGTTATTGGCGAAGATGAAAAGGATACTGTGTTTACAATAACCGATTTGCTTCCTCATCTTGCAGCAGATCAAATGCAGAAGAAAATGAGTGAGGGAATTATCGGAGAAGGTTTGAATATTCTTTTCGGCTCCATTCCATATAACGATGAAAAGATTAAAGAAAAAGTAAAGCTAAACATACTTAAGCTCCTTAATGAGAAGTACAACATTATTGAAGAAGATCTCCTGTCTGCCGAGCTGGAACTGGTTCCTTCTTTTAAAGCAAGGGATGTGGGGTTGGACAAAAGCATGGTCGGTGCTTACGGGCAGGATGACAGAGTTTGTGCATATACAGCCTTAAGAGCCGTTCTGGATCTGGATAATGTTGATAAAACTGCTGTTTGTGTGCTTACAGACAAAGAGGAAATAGGAAGTATGGGCAATACCGGAGCCCAATCAAGCTTTCTTGAAAACTTCATCGCAGACATATGTGCACTCAGCTCTGAAAAATATACGGACATAGTTTTAAGAAGGTGCCTAAATAACTCCAAAATGCTTTCGGCAGACGTCAGCGCAGCAATAGACCCAACCTATGAAGGAGCATATGAAAAGCTCAATTCTTCCTTTATAGGGAAAGGAATTGTGCTTCTAAAGTATACCGGCGCCCGCGGAAAATCCGGTGCAAGCGATGCCAATGCCGAATTCATGGGAGAAGTGCGAAGGCTGTTCAATGACAATAAAGTATACTGGCAAACTGCTGAATTAGGCAAGGTTGATCAGGGCGGAGGAGGTACAATCGCCCAATTCGTAGCAAATATGGGTATGGATGTGATAGACTGTGGAGTCGCTGTTCTCTCAATGCATTCGCCCTTTGAAGTAACCAGCAAAGTTGATATTTATATGGCATATAAAGCTTACAGGGAATTTATGAAGTATATGAAGTAAAACCGGTCAGTGTATACGGCTCACAACGAAAAACCTTTCAATATCTTGAAAGGTTTTTCGTTGTGAATCTTTTAGTTGGCCTCTTGGAATGAAATGAAAGAGGCAAAAGCGAAGGGACTCGATGTCCCGAACTTTTATTTTGCTAAATTCCTTGTCCTAAAATGCTCATTTATAATCTGGTCTGTTTCTTGGGAATCCATGATATAGTACCAGACTCCATCCAATACGGATTTCCCCGGAACTTTCAGCATGTTTATGCTATCGGCCTGAACTTTTGAAACACTTCCTGTCAACTTTAAAACTTCACTCATATTAAGATTGGTCTCAATATTGCTGAAAATCGTATTGGCAATATCATTTACTTTAGTTAAATAAAAAATATTAAGTTTTTGGCGAACCAATTCCCGGACAAAATTCTGCTGAGCATCAATTCTCTTTAAGTCGCTTCCGTCATAGTACTCATTAATACGTCCATAGTTATACTGCCTGAATCTCATAAACTTCTCAGCCATGGCACCGTCGAAGTGATGCTGCCCTTTCTTTATATGAATGCTCAGTCCCTGCAAAGGATCATCATAGTCCATATCCACCGGAACATAGTAATCCACTCCGCCTAAAATATCAATTATTTTTCTGAAAGCAGAAGTATCGACAAAAACATAGTATTTTACATCTATGCCAAAAAGCTCACTCACCGTTTGAACGGCAAGTTCTCCTCCTCCTGTGGGATAAGCAGCGTTTATCTTTGCCTTTCTGCCATTTATTGTAACCTTTGTGTCCCTGGGTATTGAGAGAATACTTACTTTAGAGGTTGATGGTTTGAAATTTACCAGCATCATTGTGTCTGTATTGTTGTTAACCTTGTCTCCGCCCAATACCAGCACATTCAAATCTTCATTAACAACTTTTAAAGGATTAAGAATATCATGAATCAATGCCCCCGAATTGTCGACAGGCTTTTCGGTATCTGTATTGAAATTGATGTACAATAGGGTTAGTGTACCAATAAAAAACATAAAAACCGATAATATTGAACACACAATTAAGTAAAATTTTCTGAAATTCATATCGCAACTCCATCTTCCAAGTAGATTTAATACCAAAAATAAAGTATAATCTATTTTTTCTGATATTTCAATAATATCCGAAAGCAATAGCCTCAGTATTTTAACGCAAAAATTCCAATTAGAATAAATATTATAAATTAGCTCTCATTTTCATCGCTGTGTTCATCGACATAACTTGACAAAGGATTGCTTTCTACTGCTTTTTTCAACTGCTGGCTGTCAACATGAGTATAAATCTCCGTTGTTGCTATACTTTCGTGCCCCAGTATCTCCTGAAGTGCTCTTATATCAACATTACCATGCTTATACATCAGTGTTGCCGCGGTATGCCTCAGTTTGTGGGTGGAGTATCTTTCAGGGTCAAGTCCTGCAGCCTTTATATACTTTTTAACAATATGCTGAACGGTCTTATTACTTATTCTTTGTTTTCTGGCACTTAAAAACAAAGCGTTTTTGTCTTTCACACCGTCAACGGGACGAACATCCAAATATGCCCGAATAGCTTTTATACATGCTGCATTAAGGTAAATGGTCCGCTCCTTGTCACCTTTACCTATTACGGTCAAAACATCATTTTTTATGTTTCCAAGGTTTATGTTCACAAGCTCGGAAAGCCTCAGACCGCAATTTAAAAACAAAGTTATAATAGCAAAATCCCTTTCTTTATGCTCTCCATCAATAGACCCCAACAGTCTTTTACTTTCTTCGATGTTTAGATATTTGGGAAGCCTTTTCATTATTTTGGGGGATTCCAGTTCGGCAGCAGGGTTTTGCTCCAAAAGCTTTGCTTTGTTTGTAAGATAGTTAAAAAACGACCTTATACTTGCAACCTTTCTAGCCCTGGAACTTGAGCTATTGTCTCTTTCCCGGCTCAAAAAAGACATATACGAATAAATATCACTTAAAGTTATTTTCCTAATGACTTCAATATCCATATCTTTAATATTTATCGATTCAAAATCCTTTTTTGCATCCTCCAAACCCATATGAATTTTCATGAACCTGAAAAAAAGCCTTAAGTCATAATAGTACTCATGGATTGTATTTTTTGACTTACCTCTTATTGTCTCCATGTAGCTTAAGAAATCCTTTATTATGATAGGTGCCTCATCATTATATGCCTGGTTCATTTTGACCTCTCCCTATATCTATATATTATTAATCCGCTAATATTATTTTGACGTACATTTTTGAAATTTTGTTCGAGTTAAATTCGTAAAT